>JBFGFX010000001.1:0-64354 GCA_041579335.1 Woeseiaceae bacterium
GCGCGTCTCCTCGCCCATCCACTCCAATTCCTTGATGCTGACCTCGTACGCTTTGACGAGGTTGCCCACGAGCTCGCGCATCTTGGCTTTGGCCTCCGGAGGGAAGTGCCTGGAGACATAGACGCGCCCGACGACCTCGCCCAGGCTGCGGTTGACGAGATCCACGGCGCGACGCCAGCGCGGCAGCGGCGCCTCGATGCCGCGTAGCGTTTTCGAATAGAAGTCGAAGTGCGCGAGATCGAATTGTTCGTCGAGCAGCGCGGCGTTTGCGTTGATTGCCTTCCACTTCAGGAACGTCTTCCAGTCGTCGAGCGGCGTGTCCGTGATGATCCCGTCCAATGCTTTCATATGGTCGAGCTGTGTGATTACCACGCCGTCGATGTCCGCGATGCCCGCTTCGGTCAGGTAAGCGTCCCAGGCAAACTCGGGCATTAGCTCCGCGAGGCTTGCCGTCGCAATCCTGTTGTACAGCGCCACCATGTCGCGGGTCTGTTCCTTGCGCATGTGCTCGTTCGCCATGCGCGTCTCCAGCGCCATGATCGTCTCGGCCGCCTGGGCGCCGCGCTCCAACCCGGCAAGGTCGAACATCGTGGCGATGTGCGCGAGGTAGGCCGCGCGAATGCTTGCGGACTTCTCGTCCTCGAGAGAATAGTACTCCCGGTCGGGCAGTCCGAGGCCGCCTTGCCAGGTGTACATCATGTAGGTATTGGGGTCTTTGAAGTCGACGTACTGGGCGAGGGCAAACGGCATGTCGAATCCGATCTTGTTCGCCTCAGCGAAGTACACGGCGAGCGCGTCGTAATCATCCAGCGCGTCGATCCGCGCAAACTCCGCCGCGAGCGGTACGGCGCCCAACTGGTTGCGAGTGTCCATGTCAATGTACGACGCGAACAGGTCGCCGACTTTCTGTTCGTCGCTCCCTCTGGCGAAGTCACCGGCTGCGGACTGCTCGATGATGCTGCGGACGTGCTCCTGGGCCTCTTCGTGGAGAATGTAGCCGATGCCGTAGCTGGGCTTGTCGGCCGGAATTTCCGTCGCTCTAAGCCAGGTTCCATTGACGAACGCATGGAAGTCGTCTCCGGGCCGCACGTCGAGGTCCATGTGCTCGAGCAGCAGCCCGCTGCGCGCTGGCGCCGCTGAGCTCGTGGCGGCCGGTTCCTGGCCGCACGCGGTGAGGAACAAGGTCAGCAAGAGCGCCGCGACGCTAGTCAGTTTATTCACGATGAGTCACCTGCTTCGAGGCAAAGCTGTCAGAGGGCGGCTATTCTGACCGAGTCACGGAGAAAATGTTAGCTCGACGGGCCTATAATCGGGTGCCAGAAAAACAACAAGCAAGCCTCGCGATTCGAGCATGACCACCTTCGTCGATCCTCTGCTGCGCGCATGCCAGTTCGGAGCCGACCGTACCGCTCTCATCTTCAAAGACCGGCGGACAAAGCATCGAGAGCTCGCATCCCGCTGCCGCCGTCTGGCCGGGCGGCGGGTCAACTGATCTTACGTATCAGTCGCGCAGGAAGGTCAGCGCGGCGCGCGCGGTCGGCCCGGGGATCTCTTCCATCGGCACGTGCCCGACGCCCGGGTACACGATCAGTCTGGAATTCGGAATGTCGTCGGCGAAGCCGCGGCCGTCCGCGAGCGGAATCCAGCGATCCTCGACGCCCCAGAGAATAAGCGTCGGTTGGCGGATCAGTCGATGATCCCCGTCGACATCGTCGCGGGCGTCCAGGGCCCGCTCGACGAACGCCGCACGATTACCGGGGCGCAGAGAGAGCTCGAAGTGGCGATCGATCAGCTCGTCGTCGATCTTGCTCGGATCGCCGTACACTTCGTGGAGACTCACCTCGATCAGGCGGCGCGGCGACACGACGGTGAAGATCCGATTGACGATCGGGGTGCGAGCCAGCTTGAACACCAGCGACTCGTTGACGGGTTCGGGCCGCGGGTAGCCGGCCGCGTCGATGAGCACGAGTTTGTCGACCTGCTCGGGGTATGTCAGCGCATAGTTCCAGGCGATCCGGCCACCCAGCGAGTTGCCGGCCAGGTGAAATCGGTCGAGCGCGAGCGCGTCCGCGAAAGCGCGCAGGAATGCGACGTAGCCGGCCACGGTGTACTCGCCGCCAGGATCCGGGCCGGTCAGGCCGAAGCCCGGCAGGTCGAGGCGCACGATGTGGAAATCGCGCTGCAACGGCTCGATCCAGCCGTCCCAGGTGTGCAGGGACGCGCCGGTGCCGTGCAGCAATAACAGCACGGGCCCGCTGCCCTCGTCGCGATAGTGCACCGGCATGCCGAGCACGTCGACGTACTCCGATTCCGCGTTCGCGTACTTTCGTTTCAGGTCGACCAGCGGGAGGTCGCTCTGATAGTTGGCGAGAAACACCCCACCGCAGACTACCGCAATGATCGTCACGGCCCACAGGGTAACTGTCTTGCGCGTCTGCATCGATTCGGGATCGGCGAGTCGTCCGGCACCGTTGTCGTATAATTGCCTCGTGAACGTACCCGGGTCGGACGTGAAAGCGCAAGACGTGGTGGCGTCGGCACCGCCGATCGTCGGCGAGGACCTCTGCGTATGAGCCTTAACGCCGACGACCTGCAGGAGTATCTGAACGCGAACATACCGATCACGCGCGCGATGGGCGTTACCGTCGCGGACGCGGACTGGGACAGCGTCCGAATCGGCGCGCCGCTCGCTCCAAACACCAACCATCGCGACACGGTCTTCGGCGGCAGCGCTGCTGCAGTCGCGATCCTCGCCGCATGGGCGTTGTTGCACTTGAGGCTTACGTCCGAGGGCATCGACAGCCGACTCGTGATTCAGAGAAGCCGGATGCGCTACGACCGGCCGATCGACGGCGATTTCACCGCCACGTCGTCGATTCCCGACGCCGCCGTCTGGCACCGCTTCTTGAAGATGCTGACGCAGAAGGGTCGCGGCCGGCTGGCCGTGCCCGTCACGGTCTACTGCGGTGAGGAATCCGTCGCGTCTTTCGAGGGTGAGTTCGTCGCGCTGGCCGGCGGCGGCGACTGACAGCCGTCGGCCCGAAGGTAGCTCGCCAGTCGCGAAATCGGTGTCTGCCCAGTGGTGTGCGAATTGACGACGAGCGTGCCGGCCGGCAGGTGCTTGACGGCCCAGTCCGCGAACCAGCACTCCGTGCCGAGGCGGTCCGCGCGCGGCACGTCGGCGTCCGAGTTCGGCACGTGCAGGTCCGATTGGTAGAACAGGCCGGCATCCACGGCCCAGACGCCGAGGGACGCGCTCACGTGCGGGCCGGCGCCGATCGAGACCAGCCGGACGCTGTTGCGATCGCCGTCGATCGTCAGGCTTCCGCTGACTGGGCGCACGCTCACCCGCGCGCCTCGCGCTCTCAGCCGATCGTCCGGCATCGTTTCGCGGTTCAGGGCCCGCTCGAGGAAGCCCGCGATCTCGGCCGGCGCGTAGACGCTGGCGCCGGCGGCGGCGAACGCGCGCGCGCCGCCTGAGTGATCGTCGTGGGCGTGCGTCAGCGCTACGGCCCGGATCCTCTGGTCCGGGAAGGACGTCTCGAGGAAGTCGATGAACCGCTCCGACAAGCCGCTGATGCCGAGCCCGGGGACAAGGTCGGCCGGCGGAATCTGGTGCAGCTCGACCCAGCCCGCCGGCGCGTCCGCTACGACCAGGCCGTCGCCGGTCTCGACGACGAGGTGCTGGAAGCCGGTACGCACGCCGCTCACGGTATGCACACCGTCGGCGAGTGTCTCGAGCCGCATGTCGATGCGTGCGGGCCAGGCATCGCCTGGGACGTTGATCGGATCCCGATCCGGACTCGGGCGCCAAAGCGCCGCGGCTTCCTGCGGGCCGAGTTCGCGCCAGCGCGCTCGGCCGCTGAACACGATGGTGCCGTCGATAGCCAGGGACACGGTCGGCCGGTCGCCCGCGGACCAGTCCCAGTGCCAGCGAACCGGAACGCGCCCGCGCAGCGGCAGGTCGGCGGTCGTCGACAATTCGCGCAGCCTGCCGCCGCCGAAGCTTAGACGGACGGACGCATCGCTGCCGGGGTAGCGGACTACCCGCCAGTCGCCGTCCGGGCGAGACCACTCGGGATGCGCGACGATTTCCTCGACCAGGCGCCGCGGGTCGAGGCGCCGGTTGCGCAGCGCTTCGGCCTCGACGCCCTCGGCCCCTTCGAACTCGATGTCCGGCGAGCGGCCGCCGTTGACGATCCGCACGAGATCGGGCGGCAGATAGGCGACCGTGAATTCGCCCGCCATGTCCGGGTTCGATAGGCCCTGGCCGGAGAATTGCACCCGCGCCGTTTCGTCCTCGGTGACGACGCACCAAAGCGCTCCGGAGAGCTCGCCGGGGACGGGCGCCATGCCCTGCAGGCGGGCGCCGAGGTCGAACTCGCCGTCGAGGCAGAATTCCGTCGCGGCGGCATCTGCGCCGTCTGGTGCGACCGCCGCGAGCGCGGCGAGCGCCGCGGACGCAAACGTTGACGCTCGCGCGCGAGCGGCTTTCGCGGCGTCAGTCACTGCGCGTCGCTCGAATCCGGTACACCTCGACCCAGGTCGCGCCGCCGTCGAAAGAGAATTCCAGGGTCCAGTTCCAGCCGTCGCCGTCCGGAGGATAGAACGTGATGCGCCGCGGCGGGTCTTGAGGCGGCGACCTGTAACGCATCACGATGTTGCCGTTCTCGTCCTCTTTGGCACCGATGTGTGCGAATCCCGGCTGAGTGTTGATCGCCCAGGCGATATCCCACGACTCGGTGTCGGCATTGTATGTACGCAGGTTGGTGCCGACGTTGCCGTCGTCCGGTAACCAAAAGTCCTGGATCGCGGTGCCGTTGCCGATACAGACGAAGTTCCAGCGCGACCCGTTTCCCGGCAGCCACTCGCTGCCATCCGGGCTGAGTCGCTGATCCTCGATGTCCCAGTTGCCCACGTAGCGGCCGAACTGGGCCAGCGGGCCCTCCATGCAGGCGGCCGCGTTGTCGACCGGCAGCGCCGTCGGCTCGGCGCCGCTCGCTGCGGCCGCGAAGAGGATGACAAATGCAGTCGCTTTTGTGGTCGTCACGATGATCCCCCGCCAGATGCTTACTTCATGTGACCTTCATAGTGCGGCAATTACTGCAGCGAATGCCGTACCGGGGCGACTAAAGAAAGCGGATGGTCAACCGACTATTAAGGAGTCACGCCGGAGAGCATCCATGCTGAAGCCGCCACTGCCGCTCAACGAGACCGAGCGCCTGATGAGCCTGCATTCGCTGCACATCCTCGATACTCCCGCGGAGGATCGCTTCGACCGCATCACGCGGATGGCCAAGCGTCTGTTCGGTGTCGAGATGTGCCTCATAAGCCTCGTCGACTCGAAGCGTCAGTGGTTCAAATCCAAGCAGGGCCTGAATAGTTGCCAGACCTCTCGCGAAGTGTCGTTCTGCGGCCACGCGATCCTGCACGACGAGGTGTTCATCGTCGGCGACGCGAGCGTCGATCCTCGCTTCGAGGACAATCCGCTGGTCACCGGGCCGCCGTTCGTGCGCTTCTACGCCGGCTGCCCGGTGCGCGGGCCCCAGGGACATCGCGTCGGCACGCTGTGCCTGATCGACGTGAGCCCGCGCGGGCTGTCGACCGACGAGCAGGCGATGCTCAAGGTTCTCGCCGCGCTCGTCGAGGACGAGCTCAAGGTTACGGCGGAGGGGACCGTCGATAATCTGACGCAGATTGCCAATCGGCGCGGTTTCCACACGGTCGCCGCGCATCTGCTGTCGCTTTGCCGCCGCACCAAAACCGATGCGGAGCTGGTGTTGTTCGACCTGGACGGCTTCGAGGCGGTCAACGACACCCTCGGCCGTCAGGCCGGCGATGCGCTCTTACAGCGCTTCGCGACGCTGCTGATCGAATGTTTTCGTTCCGCGGACGTCGTGGCGCGGCTCGGCGGCGACGAGTTCGTCGTGCTGATGACCGCATCGAGCGACCTGTCCGAGGTCGCGCTCGAACGCCTGGCAAGAAGCGCCGAGGCCGACGACTGTCAGGTTCTGCGCCAGCTCGGCTGGAACGCCCGGTCGATCCGCTTCGACCCAGAGCGGCACGACTCGGTCGACGCGATGCTCGGCGATGCCGATGCGATGATGGCCGCGCAGAGATTCGAGCGCCGCGATACCGGCAGCTAACCGCTCGAGCGAGGCATTGGCTCGAAACCAGCGAGCCGCTCGACTTCCGCCAGCCAACGCTCGATCGCCGCATACGGGGCGAGATCGAGACCACCCTCATCGGCGACGCGGACGTAAGAGTACATCGCGACGTCGGCGATCGTGGCTCGGTCGGCGGCGAGCCAGCTGCGGCCATCGAGGTGCGCCTGCATCCAGTCGAACAGGCGTTTCGCCCACCCGCGGGCGGCGTCCACGTCGATGTCCCGTTTGAACATCACCGCCGCGCGGCACAGCGCCGGGCCGCGGTACAGCTCGCCCGAGGCGGTCGAGAGCCAGCGCTGCACCGCCGCCGCGCCGGTCGGATCCTCCGGCAGCCAGTCTTCGCGCTGATGCTTCTTCGCGAGGTAGATCAGCGCCGCGGTCGAGTCGGTGATGACGACCGTGTCGTCGACGAGCGTGGGGACCTGCCCCAAGGGGTTCAGCGCCAGGTAGTCGGGGGTGCGATGCGCACCGCTGCGGGCGTCGACGTCCACCCTGTCGTAGTCGACGCCGAGTAGCGAGAGGAACAGGCGGACCCGATGGCAGTGGCCGGAAGTATGCATGTCATAGAGGGTGATGGACATGCGGCGATCATAGCAGGCTGCGCCGCCTCGGCTACGTAGTAGCCGCGTTTTCGCGTACCATCGCGCGTGCACATCGCCGGCCGCGGAGTGATTGGATGACGTATCGAGCGATCAATTTTGCGCGGAAGCTCGGCCTGTTCAGCGAGCACTGGCAGCCGAAGATCATCGCCGAGATGAACGATTACCAGTTCAAGCTCGTCAAGATCAAAGGCGACTTCGTGTGGCACGAGCACTCGGACACCGACGAGACGTTCATCGTGCTCGAAGGCAAGCTGCGCATCGACTTTCGCGACGGCGCCGTCGACGTGGCGGTGGGAGAAATGTTCGTGGTGCCGAAGGGCGTGGAGCACAAGCCGTATGCCGCCGAAGAGGTCAAGCTGTTACTGATCGAGCCGCGCGGCGTCAAGAACACCGGCGAGGCGGGCGGCGAGCGGACGGCGGACGGCGACGTGTGGATCTGACGCCGAGCGGAGCCCGCATCGGCGCGGGCTCCGGCTCCAGTTACTGTGCCGCCTCGATGTTCTCGTCGAGCCCCTTCTTGAGCATCTCGATGGCCTCATCGGCGCGGCCCGTCTCCTTGAGCGTATCGCCAAGCATCAGGTAGGCCGCATTGCGGATGGCCGGGTTACGGCTCTCGTTCAGCACCTCTTTCAGGACCTCGACTGAGCGGGCCTTTTCGCCACGCTCCTCGTAGACCTCTTGGATCTTCTGCATCTGCATGATGGCGGCTTTCTCGGCGTCCGAGCTGATCTCGTGCGTGGCCTCGATGATCGAGAAGTAGTCGGTCATGATCTCGAGGAAAGTCTGCATGAGCTCGAGCTCTTCCGTTGTCTGGGCGTGCGAGGCGGGCGCGAGCGCCAGCATCAGGCTGGCGGTCATGGCCGCCATGAGGGTCGTTGTCTTACGCATAGTCCGTCTCCTTCTGGACGTCAGTCTTGATGTCGAAAAACGATCGTGGTTTCGGTGGGTTCAGTTTCGGCTTGGCCGGCAGGGGCGGGGTCTTGACGCTGCGCAGATTGCTCAGGCTCGGCGCCCGTGCAGACGGCTTCACCCGTGCCACGCGCGACAGCAGCGACAGCGACGGCGTGCTCGCCGTCGCCGACTGCGCGTCCTGACGGTCGATCAGGTTCGGCGTCACCGCGACGACCGCGACGGCCACCGCTACCGTGGCGACCGCGGGGATCCACGAGCGCTGTCGGTGCGCTCGATCGCCCAGCTGCGCCTTGATTCGCGTCGCAAGATGTGCGGGCGCCTCGATGCTGCGATAGTCGCGTTTCAGTTTGTTCAGGTCATCGCTCATTGTGTTGCTCCCTTTCGATCGGAGGCGCGCTCGAGGTCGAGTTGCAGTCGCCGGGTCGCTTTGTGCAAGAGTGCCTTCACGGTCCCTTCTCGGCAGCCCATCGCGGTCGCAGTCTCTCTGACGGACAGGTCCTCGAAGATGCGCAGCAGGACGACCTCGCGCTGCCTCGCCGGCAGCACCGAGACTAGCTGGCGTACGCGCCGTGCGGCCTGGAGATCCGCGATCTGCTGCTCAGGGGTTCTGCCGGCGTCGCGCGGCTCGGAGTCGAGCGCTTCGCCGCGGCGCCTGCGATTGAACTCGCTGCAGACGTTTCTCGTCATCCGGTACAGCCAGGTAAACGGCGCGGACCGGAACCGAAACCCCGCGAGGCCTTTGAAGCTCCGCAGGAAGACTTCCTGGGCCACGTCGACCGCCTGCTGCTCGTCGTAGAGCCAAACGCAGGCGAGCCGGTAGACGCGGTCCTGAAAACGCGTAACGATCGCGTCGAACGCGCTCTTGTCGCCGGACTTGAATCGCTTGACCAGTTCCACATCGGAGATGTCATCCACACTCATTACGGTCGATCTATTCCATTAGTGCACGCGCCTGGTGACCGGTTTACTGTAGTCCAAGCGTCGTGGCGATTCAGGACAGCAGGAATCCCATCGGTGCGGTGCCGCTCTCCGGAGAATAGAACGATCGCACATTCGGCAGTATCTCATCGAGCTCGGACGGCGCGACGCCGAACCAGAGCGCCAGCTCCGCGAAGTACTCGTCGACCGACGTGGTCGGCGCGTACACGCCGCGACCGACGTCCAGCGGACTCTGCGGAGACAGCAGCGGATAGTCGCCGTAGATCGTACCGCCGTTGACGGCGCCGCCCATGACGATCGCGTGGCCGCCCCAGCCGTGGTCCGATCCCTTGCCGTTCGACGTCAATGTTCGGCCGAAGTCGGAGATCGTGAACGTCGTGACGTCGTCGCTCACGCCGAGCTCGACGAGCGCGTCGCGGAATTCGCTCAAGCCGCGGCTGATCGCGGGCAGCATCTGGGCCTGATTGTCGAGCACGTCGTCGTGATGGTCCCAGCCGCCGACCGTGATGAAGAATGTCTGTCGTGTGGCCCCGAGGGCGTCGCGGGCGCCGATGACCCGGGCGATCTGACGCAGGCTCTGCGAGAAATAGCCGGTGGAGAACGGCGTCGCTAGCGAAGGCGACGTCTTCATCGCGTCGACGAAGACGGCCTGCGCGTCGATAGCGGCTCTCAAGCGTCTGGAATATTCGCGGCGCAGGATGTGCTCTTGCTGGACCGCAAGCAGATCGTCGACCATGCGCTTCTTGAATGCGCCGAACTCGCTGCCGTCGTCGTAGGCGTTGATGCTGGGTGCGCCGTCGCCGCTGGCCTCGATGCTGTACTCGTTGCTCTGGCTGCCGCTCTGAAACACGTTGCTGCCCGAGAGCGAGATGTTCATCGATACGCCGTTCGTCACGTTGACGTCCTGCATGAGATCGGCGATCCGGCCACCCCAGCCCTGCGCGATGCGCGCGTCCGGTGCCGCCGTCTGCCACTGATTGATCTGGTCCGCATGCGAGAACAGCCCGAGCGGTAGGCGCGCCGTTCCGGCCTCGACGGCCTGGGCGTCGAAGGCCTCGAGCAGGGTGCCGACATTCGCTACGAGCGCGGCGTCCCCCGATGCGTACAGCGACTGCAACTCCGGCATGCCCGGATGCAGACCGTAGCTCAAGCCGTTCGATGCGGTGCCGGCCAGCGGCAAGAGCACGTTCTGATCCAGCGCCAGGTCCGAACGAATGCTGCGGTACTCGCGGTACTGGTCGTTGTCGGTCGGTACCAGCATGTTGTAAGAATCGTTGCCGCCGGCCAAGAGCACGCACACGAGCGCGCGATAGCCGGAGGCGCTCTGCGCCGCCGCCGTCCTCGAAAGCCCGAGCTGAAGCAGCGCCGACGAGGCGGTCGCGGCGGCGACCCCGAGCGAGCAGCTGTGGGTCAGAAAGTGTCGTCGAGTGATCATTGTTGAAGCTCCTTACAGACGAACCGCGTAGTCGGCCGAGGTCAGCATGAGGTAGATGGCGATGCGCAGCCTGGTTTCGGGCTCGTCGATGTCGGCGATCACGCCGCGCACCGCCTGACGCGTCATCGCATCCAGGGTGCCCGCGGTGAGCAGAATATCCAGGCGGTCGAGCAACGCGCCGACATCGGAGGCCAGCGCCAGATACTCATCGAGCTCGAGCGTCACGGGCGCGAACGGCTCGGGGGCATCGGTGACGAAACCGCCGAGCACGATGAAGTCGATCAGGTTCGTGAGCCCGACGATCGAATTGCTCGTCGTGATCTGAAACTCCGGCGCGACCAGGCCCGCATCGTCGATCTCGCCGGCGGGCACGTGCGTAGGCAGGAAGAAATTGAACACGCTCGGGGCCGACAGCGGGTGCTGCTTGCCGAGCTCCTGCAGGACGAATCCGGTATTGGCGATGAAGCCGTCGTCGCTCGTCGCTCCGAATTGCCGCAAAATGGACGCGTAACGAACGACCGGCTCGCGGAGCTTGCCGAATGTCCGCGCGGCGTCGGGCGGTGCCGTCGCCTCCGGGTCGAGCAGGACCGCGCGGATCACGGCCTGCATGTCACCGCGGATTCCGGTCGCGTCGCCGTTGAACGCGCGCGCGACGCGCTCGACGTAGGCAGGCGACGGATTCGAGGTCACGAGACGCTGAATCAGCTGCTTGCCGATGAACGGGCCGACGTTCGGATGATCGAAGAGATTGTCGATTGCGGCGTCGATATCCTGCAGACCGGTCTGACCCGCGGGCACGACCAGTCCCGACAGCAGCCGCTTCTCGCCCGGCTCGTGCTCGCTGTCGAACATCCTCATCTGGGCCAGGAAATTCGGCTCCGGATTGCCGAAGTAGGCGTTCGGCCCGCCGAACGACAGGCCGGTGAAAATCTTCGCGAACTCGCGAATCTCGTCGTTGGAATAGGTCGGGATCGGCTGGTTCGCGCCGTCTAAGCGCAGCGTGCCGTCGATATTGAGCTCGAAAAGGCCGATCGAGAAGAGCTGCATGACTTCGCGGGCGTAGTTCTCGTCGGGAAATATGTTGTTCGCCGGGTCCGCCTTGCGATTGTTGACGTGGCTCAGGTAGATGCCCATCGTCGGATGCAGCGACACGTCGCGCAGCAGATCGCGGAAGTTGCCGAACGCGTTCTCGAGCAGCATGTCGTAGTAGCCTGCCAGTGCGAACGGGTTGATGATCAGATCGTCCACGTTATCGGAGACGACGAAGATCTCCGAGAGCGCGAAGGCCACGCGTTGCCGAAGGGCGTCCGGGCTCACGATCGTACGATCCCACCAGGCGAGGCGGCGGAACAGGATCAGCAACTCGATGTCTTGCTCGAACAATGCGAACTCCCCGGCCTCGCGACGTGTGACGAGGTCCCAGACGATCGGCGAATGCTCGCCGACCGGCAGCGCGAACTGCTGATCCAGCCAGCCGTCCGTGCCCAAGCGGGCCAGCGATTCGATCTGCTCGTAGGCCAGCCCGAACGTGGCTTGGGCGGCGAATCGCGATGCCGCCTCGAGCTCGGCGCTCGTCGGCGGAGTGGGGGGCTGCGGCGGCGCCAGGGGAGGGGGCGAGGAGCCTCCTCCGCCGCCTCCACAGGCGACGAGCAGCGTGGCCAAGAATAGGACCGGTAGTGTGTGGCCGCGCGGCAGTCCTTCGAGCATGCGAAACATGGCGAATCCCTCCCTGAGAGAGCGTTCTCGACGGTCGTGTCGTACGCTTAGTGCGTCGTCGAGTTGAAGGGTTTACGGCCGCTTGCCATGACTTGCCATATTCGGGCGCGGAGCTCGGCAACCATTCGCGCCCGACACGGTCAACAAAGGAGCGGGCCCGTATCGGCCCGCGCGCTCTAAGGGGGAGGAGTCGGCGTGAGTGCACATTTCTGTCCGAGGGGTCTGCGAAAAGGCGTGGCTCTCGTCGTGCTGATTCTCGGTGGCGCTGCCCATGCGGACTCGACCGGCTCGACGCCCGAGCACTGGGCGGAGCGCTCGGCAGCGGTCGAGACCTTCGTCGAGCAGTTCGTCGCGTTCGCGATGTTCGACGGCACGGTATTGATCGACATCGGCGGCGAGGTGGCCTTCGAGCGGTCGTTCGGCTATGCGCACTACGAGCACGGCGTCCGGCACGATGCCGATACCCGATTCCGCATCGCATCGGTGTCCAAAGCGCTGACGGACGCCACGGTCGCTCGGATGATCGACGCTGGAGAGCTCGGACGGGAGATGCCGATCGCGCGCTATCTGCCCGACTTCCCGTCGGCGGAGCGAATAACGATCCGCCATCTCCTGGATCACAGCTCCGGCGTTCCGCACACGAACGATCAGCCGTGGGGCGACGGCTCGGTGCCGCTGTCGATCGACGAGATCGTCGCGCGGCTTGCGGAGCTGCCACTCGACTTCGAGCCCGGCAGCGATCGTTCGTACAGCAACGGCGGCTACGCGGTTTTGGCGCATGTCATCGGGATCGCGGGCGGAGGGACCTACGCAGAGGTCATGCGACGGCACGTGTTCGAGCCGCTCGGCATGCGCAACACGGATCACATCACGGACGCACGCACGCCGATCGCACGGATGGCGACGGGCTACGAGCCGGGTGCTCGCATCGGCGAGCGGCGGCATGCGAGATATTATGCCGTCGAGACCCGTCCGGGCGGAGGCTCGCTGTATTCGACGGCTCGCGACCTACTGAGATTCGCGCGGGCCACGTTTCGCGACGATTTCATCAAGCCGGAGCAGCGTCGTGACGTGCTCGGCGCTGACGACGTCGGGTTTCTGTCGCAGGGGCGCTCACCGGGTTTCGTCGCGAAGCTGTACTACGAAGCCGAGCGCGACATCATCGTGATCAGTCTTTCCAACAACTACGCAGTTCCTGCGGGCTGGGCGGCAAAGCTCGCCGATCTCGCCACGGGCGCCGGCGCGGTCGAATCCTGGCCGCATGTCGAGGCGGCGGACCCGACACCGGTTGCGGCCGACGATTCCCGACTAGGCCGCTATCGCCTGTCGCGCGGCGGCGCGGAGGTGGCGCTCGTGCGCGGCATCGCGGGTGGCTTGACCATGACGGGTATCGGCAGCGAAGCCGCGACCGCCATGATTCCGTTGGCCGACGGTGCGTTTCTGCAGCCGCAGTATTTCCAACGGTGCGAGCAAGACGCCGTGACGCGCGTGATCACCTGCCGGATTCTGTCGGGCGACGAGCGCTATACGACGATGCTCACGCCCGTGTCGCAATGATCACGTTGGGAGATCCGTAGAACGTGTGGGAGTATCGCGGACAGAAGCGACCCGAATTTGCGGAACGGCCGGGGGACGGTCAAGAATCGGTCTGGGACTACCCGCGGCCCCCGCAGGCGGTCGGGGACAGCCGCTTGGTGGAGGTGAAGAACGACGGTTCGCTGATTGCGAGCACGTCTGCTGCCATACGCGTCTGTGAGACGGCGTCACCGCCGACGTTCTACATCCCGCCCAACGACGTGCGCTGGTCGACTCTCGTCTCCGTTAAGGGCCACTCGTTCTGCGAGTGGAAAGGCGCCGCGAGCTACTGGGCGCTCGCGGCCGATCCGACTGGCGTGCCGGTCGCCTGGAGCTACGACCGTCCGACACCGGGCTTCGCGGTCATCGCGTCCTACGTGTCCTTTTATCCGGGGCGGCTCGAGTGCTACGTCGACGGAGAGCGCGTCTTGCCGCAGCCCGGCGGCTTCTACGGCGGCTGGGTCACGAGCGAGGTCGTCGGTCCGTTCAAGGGCGAGCCCGGTACCGGGCACTGGTGATGCGCCGATGACGTTGGCCGCCGACTCGTCATTGGTGGACTACACTTGTCTTGATTCGATGGAGCGTGCCGCCTCGCCCGCGACCGGGTATGAGCGCATACGCCCATATCATGGGAACAAAAACGACAAGAAGGGGAAACACATGCCAGTGCAACTACGAAGAATCCTGATAGCGTGCGGCGCCGCTTTGATGGGAACGACGTCGGGAGTCGTCCAGGCGGCACCGGTCGAGGCGGTCATCGGTCTCGACGTCGACAACAGCCGCGCGTTCGTCAGCGCGATGGACGCCATGTTCGAGTCCGGGGCGATGGACGGTTACGACCTGACGATCTGGGCCAACGCGTTCGACGGCACCAATCCGGCAACGCATACGCTGGTTGCGAGCTTCGACGGCTACGAGTCGTACGACCGGCTGACCCGGCAGCGTCTCGATCACTCTGGATGGCTGGAGTTCCTACAGGCAATCGAGGGTACCTCCACGGGCACCTCGTCACTGATGGCGGTCGAGGCGTTCAAGGCCGGTGAGATCGCCGACAGCCATCGGTCCGGGGTGGCATTCATCATGACCGTGCGCGATCCGGCGAAGTACGCCGCGGAGTTCTCCAAGCTGACCAGGGCGCAGGGGCATCCCGGCTCGATCCGTCTGATGCAGCTCCGCTACGGCAGCATGGGCGCGACGCACGCGGTGGTAATGACGGCACCGAGCTCGGCGGCGATGAACGAGTATCTCGATAAGCTCCTTGCGAGCGAGGACTACGCCGATTTCGTCGACGAGGTCGGCGACATCCGTACGATCAATACGGTGAACAACTACGCGCTCGTCAAGCGCTGGCGCAAGTAATACGCACCGCCACAATGACAATGGCCTGAGCCTGCTGGTCTGCATCGGTTGCCAAAGTCATATCGTTGCAGTCGCCGCTTATAGAGCAGCACCGGAAAACACGAGCTCGTCGTCCGCGAACCTGAGCATATTCTCTAGTTCCGCTTCAATGGTCTTGGCGGTCGCGTCGTCGCCGTGCGCGCGATGAGCTTTCACGCTCAATGCCCGCACTCGCATCCATGGATAACCGGACGACTCCTGCCAGTACAAGGTTACAGGGCGTATGTTCGCCGCGCGATCGAGCACGGCGACGGCGTCTGCCGTGTTACCGATTGCGAGGTATGACTCGGCCAATGTCTCGACGGTCAAGAGGTACAAGGTCGTCAGATAACTGCGCGGCAGGCGCAGATGCCGCTCTGCATCCGACAAAGTTTGGATCGCCTCGTCGTAGCTGCCGCGATGGAAATACAAGGAGCCTCGAATTGTATTCGCGAGCGTCTTTCGGTACTCGATCGGGTGGGTCGGGTGGTCATCAAGCTCGGCGATTGCTCGCTCGGCATCGGACTGGAGACCCGCCCGCGGCAATAGCGCGGCTGCGTACAAGAGCGGCTGACCCGCGCGGAGATGCTGACTGAGCGCGTCGAGGTCGCCGCGGGCGAACGCCAGCCATGACATGCTCTCGTTGTAGTCCGGGTCTTCGTTGTCCTCCATGTGACCCCAAAGTGGGGCGGTAACGGGACCGGCGTCGCTACCACGCCGGTCCTCGGTACCGATGCGCCGAAATTCTCGCTCGGCCAGCGCGATCTGACCGGTCGACAGATAGTAAAGGCCGGTTATCTGAGCCAGTGCGTTGCGTGCGGATTCGTCGGGCGGGGCGGCGTTCTGTCGGATCCATTCCAACTCGCGGGCGGCGCCATCGAGGTCGTCGCTGCTCCAGTATCCGTACACACGATAGAACATGAAATGCGCCCAGGCGGTCTCGTCGCCCGCGAGCCCTTCGATCGTCTGTCCCATCCGATGAATCGTGTCGAGATAGGGCTTTGCGTCGGCCAGTCGGCCCGTGACCGCCAGCACCTGCGCGGCGACCAACGACGGGAAGAGCGCGTTGGGTCTTGCGTCCGCCATCGCCGTTGCATAGGGCACCGATTCCTCGACCCGCCCGTGCCGGTGCAGCAGGATAGCGAGATTGTTGTTGGCCCAGTAGTCGTCCGGGTAGTAACGGAGTAGGGCCTTGTAGTGCTGTGCGGCTTTCTCCAAATCCGGCTCGTAAGCTTGGTAGTAGCTGCCGAGAATGAACAGGCGCTCACGATCGCTGGTGGTGCCCGCGAGTTCGAAGGCGCGCTCAAAATGGTGGGCGGATTTCGCTTTGTCCGAGGCGTCCGCGGTCTCGTAGCCGATGTTGTCGTTGACCCACGCGAGGAACACGTGGGCAGTCGCGAAATCCGGGTCCTCGGCAACCGCACGTTCCAGAAAATCGCGGGACGCCTGCTGCTGATTGAGGTACAGACGTTCGAGGCCTTGAGAGAAGTATTGCAGCGCCGGCAGAGACTCTGTAGTCACTTTCGCCAATTCGGTGGATGCAGTACCGAGTCCCGGCAGCGTCTCTCCAAGCTCGCTGCGCAGGTTAGTTGCGAGCTTCTCGACCGTTCGGACTACCGCATGGCGATCGGACGCTTTCTCTGACAGCGTTAGCGCCACCGCGCCGGACCGGGGCTCGATTAGAGCCAAGGTGATGACGTACGTCGCACCCAGAGTTTCGGCACGCCCCGTGACAATGCAGCGAATGCCACCGTCGCGCAACGCGATCTCGCGCGCGATCTCGGCTGTCAGGGGCGTGTCCGGCGGCCTCTGCATCAGGTTTAGCGTATCGGCAATCCTCGGAGCGGGGGTCACGTTGACGTAGCTCGAGCCGGCAAGCGAGCGCTGTAGCGCCAGTTCCAGCGATCCGTCGAACACGGTCTCGCCGGTACGGTTCTCGAAGTCGGCGATCAGGATCCAGTCGCGACTTTGAAACGTCACACTCGACGGCTGTGGATACAGAAGCGCAATAAAGGCGATGAGCGCCGCGGCGACACCACTCGCCGCGATCCAGAAGCCGGACCGCCTGGCCTTGACCGGTTTCCCAGATGTATCAGGCGGTGTGCGGTCCTGCCACCAGTGGTCGAGCTCGGACTTGAACGCGTAGACGGAGGCTCGCTTCTCGTGCAGATGTCGGTGCACCGGCAGCCCCTCGCTCTTCTCCCAGCGGCGCACCGTACGCACGTCACGACTCAGGTGTCGGGCGATCGCCTTCCACGAGTCGAGGCGATCCGCCTTTGCGTTCGTCTCAGGATCAGACACTTGGGTTTTCAAATGGTCGCCGGCCGACACCCTAAGCATAGGAAGGTTTGACTTCGATTCAAGGGCTTAGATGCGCCTTGCAGAGGCCGTGAGCGCTTTTGCACCCTAATGTCCCTTGCGGGTGCAGCGGTCGCCTACCAGACTTAGGCCAAGCTCAACATTAAACGTCGGGATCCCGACCATGATTAGTCGACGAGTACGAGCCCGAATCTGTGCGATCGTCTTCGCGAGTTTGGCGGCCCCGGTGTTCGCCGTCGCCGCACGGGCGGGCAAGCCGCCCGACGCCGGGCCCAAGGTGAAAGCGACCCTGCGAGTGCAGTTTCCGGCCACGACGGCCTCCGGTCTCGCCAATGCCGCGCAGGCAACCGGAGAACCCGGCTGCGACCACTACTGTCACGGCGAAGAGGGGATCGTCTCGGCATGGAGCGGCGTAGCCTTCAACTTCGAGACGGCCGGCTACCGCAGCCTCGGCGGCAATCAGCCGGGAAAGGGAAAGAACAAGGACACGGCCGCGCGGCAGGCGCGCACGTTCCTCGCGAATCCGCCGATGGATACAGACACCGATGTGCAGCTATGGGCGCAATGCCGACAGTGCGGGCCGGAGCCCGGCGAGCTCGCGACCTTTACTGACGCAAACGGCGACGGGGTGATCAACGCGCTCGACGATCCGGATCCCTGTGACACGCTTGAGGAGGAGGCGGATTTCGACTGTGGTTTGCGCGACATGGATCCGTTCTCGAGCGAGCACAGCCCCGGTCTCGGCGGCTGTGCCGGCAAGAAATCCTGCAAGGTGAAGGCGAAACACAATTGGCTGGTTGCCGAAACGCCGCAGAATCGCATCACCCGCAAGCTGCGCTATGGTTGGCGCTGCGAGGATCCGAACTGGTATCCGCCGGAAGACGGGCGCGACGAGACGCTTGCCACGGTCACGGTCGACTGGCCCAACGATGACGACGGTGATGGCACGATGGACGGTTACGAGCTCGTCTGGACGATCTCGGCGCCTGCCGCCGAGGCGCTCTGCGAACAGAGCGAGGGCGTGACGATTCCGGTAGCCGGCTTCGAGCGAGGGCAGGGTGGTGCCTTCGAATGGAAGATCAAGGAAACCGCTACGACCAAACGCTGATCGACAAAATCCCCCGACCAACGCGCGAAGAAGCCGGCCTTGCGCCGGCTTCTTTGTGCCTTGTCCCCTAATGACCGCATCTACATACAAACGTCGTGCTCGTGTCCCTTGCGGGTAGCCGACTCCGACATCAGGCTGCATTCGAGACGAAAACAGCGATGTAGGAGAATTCGACATGCGTGGACGAATGACAAAAACTGGTCCGTTGGCGGCGGCAGGTGCGATGATCGTCTTCCTCGCTACACCCGCATTCGCCGACCACAAGGGGAATCATCCTCCGTCCGGCGGAGACGGCGGCAAAAAAGTCGCGTTGCCCGATAGCGGTCAGGCCGACATCACATCGGAGCACGACGAGGTCTATGTTGACGGCGAGGGCGGTATCCTCGCAGTTTTCGACGGCGGCGGCGCGCCCGAGTTTGCGACGGCTTCCAAATTGCCGAAAAAAAACCTGGGCTCGATACGCAAGATCGTTGTGAGCGCCCGAGACGCAGACGGTTTCTGCGATCCCGGTGGCGCTTTCGACGACGTGTGTGCAGGCGGTTTCTATTTCGGCGGCGCCAGGCTTGCGAGCTTCAATACCCGCTGTAACGACCTGAACATCCCGATCAGCGGGCCGTGCGATATGGATCAGATGGCCGTGGGCGACTCAAGAAAGTTTCGACTGTCGATCGTCCCCGACTTCGAAAACGGTTTCAGCTCGATTTTTCGTCTTCGCTTCGGCGCGGCGTGCAAAGACTCAACGGGGAGTACACTGGTCTTCCCGGCAAGCATGGCGGACGCGACGCCCGCGATGATCGTGGTGAGCGGAAATCCCGACGACCCGCAGGGCAAGCTGTGGCGGTTCGATTCGTCCACCATTCGGACGAACGTCGATCCGATTACGGAGTTGCCGGCCGGACCCAATTACAACGCCTGGCTCTGCCGGGAAGTGCAGACGGGTCACGGACAGAATCGGACCTGGGAGGTGTCATCGCGACGGGTACTCGTCGACTTCACCTGGGAGATCTGGGACAAGTAGCGACACGAAGCGAGACATTTCGCAATAGCGGGCGAAATGTCCCCAGTGCCCGCTCAGTACAAGAGCTCCGCCCAGCGCCCGTCCTCGACGAGCTTGGCTTTGCGCTGCTGCCAGACTTCCTTCGAGCCGGCTAAGCGCGAGAAGAGCTCGTCGAGCTCGTCGCGGACGTTCTCGAGTCCCGCTAAGTAGACGTAGGTCTTGTCGTCCGACAGCATTTCCATGATCTCTTCCGAGCGCGTCTCCAGACAGTATTCCCAGGCGATCGGATCGGCCCAGTGGGGACGCGGGGATACGGCTTTGAAGGCTTCGAACGTCTCTTCGTCGTAATACTGGGCGAAGTCGTCGCGATGCTCGTTCATGTAGACGTGCTCGAGCCCGACGTGGGCGCCGTAGAATAGCCGCACCTTACCGCGCCAGTCGCCAACGTCCTTGTAAATGTGTTTGACGAGGGCGCGGAACGGCGCAATGCCGGTGCCGCTGCCGATCAGTATCAGGTTGGCGTCTTTGTCTTTGGGCACCTCGAACGCATAGCCGTAGGGCCCCGTGATCTCGATGTGGTTGCCGGGCTTCAAGTCGCAGAGGTAGTTCGAGGAGATGCCGTCGTAGCGTTCGCCGCTGTATTCGTCGATGTAGCTGCAGCGCCGGACCGCGATCGTAATGCGTGGTTTGCCGGTTTCCGTGCGCGATTGGGTGTCTGCCACGGTGTATAGCCGGAAATGGTGTTCGTGGCCGAGATCGTGTGGTCCGGGGATGACGACGCCGATGCTCTGACCGGGCCGATAATCGAATGCCGCACGGTCCACCTCCAGCACGAGCTCGCGCACGTCGGCCTCGGCTTCATCCGGCGTGATACGGCTGCTCGATAGCACGGTCGCGTCGAAGCGTTCGCTCTTGTCGTAGTCGTCGAGCCTCATGCGTCACTCTCCCTTTGATCGATGTACTTTGAATTTGGGTCTTCATTACAGCGGCTGGCGCACCCGCAGCGCCCGCACTCGCTGCGCCCGGCCAAGGCATCGCCGTCGGTCGAAGGGAATTGCCGGCGCCACGCGTGCTGCACGGCTACCCATCCGAGCAGCAGCAGCGGCGGCAACGACAGCGCCAGAAGGTAGTGCTTCAGCATGCCTACGCTCCCAGCCCGGCGAAGCCCATGAACGTCAGCGACAGTACGCCGGCGACCATCAGCGCGATCGCGGTTCCTTTGGCGACGTCGGGCATCGTGGCAAGCTCGAGCTTCTCGCGGATGCCTGCCATCAGGATCAATGCCACGGCGAATCCGATCCCGGCACCGAGGGCGTAGATGAGCGCCTGTGGGAAATCGTATTCTTTGTTGGTCTGGAACAGAGCCAGACCCAGGATTGCGCAGTTCGTCGTGATCAGCGGCAGGAAAATACCGAGCGCGCGGAACAGCGCGGGGCTCACTTTCTTGATGAACATCTCGACCAGCTGCACCGTCGAGGCGATGACGACGATGAACGCGATGAGCTCCAGGAACGGCGCGCCGATCGCGATCAGCAGGTGATGGATCGCGTAGGCGCAGACCGAGCTCACCAGCATGACGAACATGACGGCCCCGCCCATGCGGGTGGCCGTCGCCATCTTCGCCGAGACGCCCAGGAACGGGCAGATCCCCAAAAAGTACGCCAGCACGAAGTTATTCACGAGCGACGCGTTGACGAAGATCGACCACAGCGACTGCTCGTTCACTGGAGCACCTCCTGAAGTCGCGTCTCGCGTCGCTGCTTGAGCCAGTTGATCAGGAGCAGCCAGCCCGCGAGCGTGAAGAAGCCGCCGCTCGGCAGGATCATCACAATCCAAGGCTCGAAAGCGGCGGGGAACAGCGCCTGGCCGAACAGCGTGCCGTTGCCCAGAATCTCGCGCACGCCGCCCAAGCAGAAGAGCGCCAGGGTGAAGCCTAAGCCCATGCCGAGACCGTCGAGCATCGCCAAGCGTACGCTGTGCTTCGAGGCGAACGCCTCAGCGCGGCCGAGTATCAGGCAGTTGACGACGATGAGCGATATGAACGCCCCCAACGCACGATGCAGGTCGACGCTGATCGCCTCGATCGCATAGTCGACGATGGTCACGAACGTGGCGATGATCAGAATGTACGTCGCAATGCGGACCTGCTTCGGGATGAAGTCGCGCAACACGGAAACGAGGGTGTTCGACATGAACATCACGAACGTCGTCGCGAGGCCCATCGCGATGCCGTTCTCGGCCGAGTTCGTCACCGCGAGCACCGGGCACATGCCGAGCACCTGCACGAACACGGGGTTCTCGCGCCATACGCCCTTTAAGAACTCGTCCCGCGGATTCGGCTCAGTTGCCTGCATCGATCCCTCCCGACTCGAGCTGATGGAGCTCTCTGGCGATGACGGGGACCCAAGCCGCGGTGCTGGTCGCAAGGATATTGCCGATCGCCTGCGACGATACGGTCGCGCCCGTGATGCCGTCGATCTGCCAAGCCTCCGTTTTTTTCCCCGCCTTGACGGTCTCGATCGGATGCGCGAGCGCATCGCCCGTTGCGTCCAGGCCGACGTCGAGCGCCTCGAAGTTGGCGAGGAAATCGGCATCGGACTCGATCTTGTCGCCCAAGCCCGGCGTCTCCTTGCTCGCGAGGACTCGCACACCGACGATCGCCTCGCGGGCCGGCGCATATCCGTACAGCAGGCTGATCGTGTCGGCATAGCCCATGCCACTGGCCTCGACTGCCACGCCGACCAGACGACCGCTGTCGTCGAAACCGGCGTGAACGCGTTCGCCGGCCGGGCCCGTCGCAGGCTCGAGGCTTCCGTCCGCGGTCAGGGTAAACGTCGCGCGGCGACTCGCATCCGGCAGTACTGCGAACACCGCCCGCTCGAGGAATGCCGCGCGATTGCGCTCGATGACCGGGAGCGTCCCCTGATACGCGACGGCGATCAGCAGACCGCACAGCATGCCGATGCCCACGAGCGCGCGGTACATAGGCCAGGTCGGCTGCGCGCCGCTGGTCACGATGACCTCCTTGCGCGCGTGCCGTAAACGCGCGGCTGGATCAGCGAATCGATGTGCGGTGAGACGGCATTGCCGATGAGAATGGCGTACATCACCCCTTCGGGCATGCCGCCCCAGAGCCGGATCACCACGACGAGAGTGCCGATCAGCACGCCGTAGAGCACGCAGCCTGTACCGGTCATGGGCGAAGCCACCATGTCCGTCGCCATGAAAACGGCCCCGAGCATCAGGCCCCCGGCGAACAGCATGAACACCGGACTCGGGTATGTTGCGGGGTCGAGCAGGTGCAAAGCGCCGCTTATCGTAAACACGGACGCAAGAATCGCAATCGGGATGCGCCAGTTCATCATGTTGCGCGCCACGAGATAGGCGCCGCCCAAGAGAATCAGAAGCGCCGAGGTCTCGCCGGTCGAGCCGGCGGTAAAACCCATCACGAGGTCGTTGACCGCGGTTACGGCACCATCGAACTTCATGGCCGCAAGCGGAGTGGCCCCGGTCGTCACGTCGTAGGCAGGCGTCGCGAACGGAAACGCCAGCGTCGAGGCCGGTAGCGTCGTGAAGCGATCGGCGCCGAGTGATGGATACCAGGTGGTCATCGCGACCGGGAAAGCGGCAGCGAGAAACGCCCGCGCCACCAGCGCCGGGTTGAATGCGTTGTAGCCCAGACCTCCGAACATGAACTTACCGACCCCCACGCCGACGGCGCCGCCGACCACGACCATCCAGACGGGCAACCCCGGCGGCAGCGTGAGCCCGTATAGGAGCCCCGTGATGACGACGGACCAGTCGCGCAGGGTCGTCGCTTTGCCGTTCAGGCGGCACAGAAGGTGCTCGGTCGCGACGCAGCTCGCCGTCGCTGCAGTCAACGTCACCAAGGCCGCGAGCCCGAACGCGTAGACGGCAAACACGCATACCGGAATGAGCGCGTAGACGACGTTGCGCATGATGTGCTCGACGCTTAAGCCGCTCGCGATATGCGGCGAGGTATGGATCTCGAGCGTCGTGCTTCGCGTCGTCATCAGGCGACCCTCCGCTTGCGGACAATCGCTTTGGACTGGCGGAAGCGCTGAACGAGCGGAATATTCGACGGACAGACGTAGGCGCAGGAGCCGCACTCGAAACAGTCCAGGAGATGGAACTCGTCGGCCATGCGCTCGTAACAGGCGTTCTTTGCAAGGATCCCTAGCATCGCCGGATTTAGAAAAACCGGGCAGGCATCGACGCAATACGCGCAGCGAATGCAGGCGTACTCGCGCCGTGCTTCGCCGGTCTCGGCCGCCGTGAACGCGACGAAGCCCGAGGTGCCTTTGGTGATCGGGATGTCGAGGCTCGACAGCGCCTGGCCCATCATCGGCCCGCCCAGGAACACGCGGCTGATGTCGTCGCTGGCGGAGGCCTGCTCGAGCGCGAAACCGAGCGGCGTGCCGATCGGGATACGGTAGTTGCCTTTGCGCCGAATCGCCGGGCCCGTGATGGTGACCACGCGTTCCTGGATGCCTCGCCCGTACGGTAAGAGCCTGCCGATTTCGGCCGCGGTGGCGACGTTGACGACGACGATGCCGACGTCGATCGGCAGCCCGCCCGACGGTACCTCGGCGCCCGTGAGCGCCGTGATCAGCATCTTCTCGGCGCCCTGCGGGTATTTCACCTTCAGGACTTCGATGTCTACGGGCAGGTCGGTTGGAGCGGCGGCGCGCAGCGCGCCGGCCGCGTCGAGCTTGTTCGCCTCGACGCCGATGAGCGCGCGATTCGCGCCGGTCGCTTTGAGCAAATAGCGGATGCCTTTGTGAACGTCCGCCGCCTGTTCCAGCATCACGCGATGGTCCGTCGTCAAATACGGCTCGCATTCGATGCCGTTCAAGATGAGGACATCGATCGATTTGCCGTCGGGTGGCCTGAGCTTGACGTGGGTCGGAAACGCGGCGCCGCCCAGGCCCACGATCCCGGCGGCCTGTATCGCCGCGACGATCTCGTCCGGCGTTGCGCCGTCGGGCTCGCAGGGCTCACCGTCGATCGCCTCCTGGGACGAGCCCGGATGCGGCTCGAGATAGATGCCGGGCACCATCTTGCCCACGATGCTCGGAACCAGCCCGATCCGGCGCACGACCCCCGAGGCCGGCGCATGCTGCGGCACCGAGACGAATCCGTCCGCTCTCGCGATGAGCTGGCCGCGGCGCACCTCTTCTCCCTCCCGCACGACCGCGACGGACGGATTACCGAAATGCTGCGCCAGCGGGATCACGAGCACCGGCGCGAACGGGAACTGCCGGATGCTCGAGCTGCGCGTATCGTCCTTGGAGTCCGGCGGATGAATGCCGTGGCGGAAGCTCGGGTAGCGTTTCAACCAGTCCGTCATCTCAATTGAACTTGCTGCCGCGCGCAATCCATTTGCCGATGTCTTTCGCCGACCTGTCGCGCGGCAGCCCCGGGTGGATGACCTGCGCCGTGCACTTTTCCGCGGCTCTGACGAGGTCGCTGTACGGTCCTGCATTCGGATCCTTGATGAACGCTTTCTTGTCCTCGTTGTACTCGAAGACGCTGGAGTTGATCTTGATGCACTCGTCGCACGAGGTGCAGTCGTCGGTATCGAGCCACGGCGCCATGTAGTCGCCGGCCTCCTGTTGCGCCGGCTCGGTCGGCGCGACCGCCGGCGATGCCGCTGCTGGCGATGCCGCTGCTGGCGCGGGGACCGCCGCTTCACCGCCGACCATCCGCGCGAGTACCTCCGCCATTCGTTGCGCCACGTCTTGACGCACGCGTGCCTCGATCTCGGGTATAGACGGTGCGCTCTTGCGCACGCCGCCGAGCGCGCGCAGCATCGTCCAGAAGTCGCGCCGGTCTTCGCAGGATTCGACCATCGATCGATCGACCAGCAGGCGGCTCAAGTGATTCTTACGGTCGACCGTCCAGATGAACGGAAACCGATCCTCGCGCTCGCTCTCGTCCAGCTCGAGGAACTCGTGAAGCGGCACCATCTTCTCGTTCCAGCTATCGGGCGGTGCCATGCGGAAGTGCTTGCGGAAGCGCGTCTCTGTGATCGCGAAGTCGGCGAACGTCAGCGGCAGCTCCATGGTCTTCTCGCGCGACCCCTGTCGGTAGGTCAGCGTGTACGTCGGCCAGTCCGCGTCCATAGCCGGGTTTCCCGAAAGATCGAAGCACTCGTCGGCCGTCGTGCCCCCGTCCGGGTCGTACTTGAACAACGGATAGGCGCGCGACTCGACGGCGAGCTTGGCCTGCTGCTCGCTCATGTCGTCGCCGATGCCGTGCTCGGGCTGACAGGACGTGTACAGATTGAACAGCGCCGGACGACGCGCGAGCAGGCCTTCGATAAACCCTTCGATCATATGGCTCGCGTAGGCGATCGTGCTCTGCAGCACGTAGGTCGTGCGGTGCGCCATGCCGATGAGTCCGATCTCCTTGCGGACCTCCTCTTTGCCCTGGATCGCCTTGCCGAACTGCGCCATGTCGGAGACCTGGCCGAAGAACCCCGAGGTGCACGCCTGGCCGCCGGTATTCGAGTAGACCTGCGTATCGACGACGACGCACTTGATCGGTTTGCCCGACATCATGAGCCGCGAGAGGTTCTGGAAGCCGATGTCGTACATTGCGCCGTCGCCGCCGACCGCGACCACGGGCGGACACAGCTTGAATTCCTCGTCCGTGAACTGCCGCCAGTCGAAATAGGTGAAGAACTCGTCGTGCACCGACGGCCGGTATTCGCCGGTGAGCTCGAGCTCGGCTAGGCGTATCGTTTTGAAGCCCTCGGCCATTTTCGCCATGTGGCCCTCGAACACCCCCATCGCCAGCGACGGCGCGTCCTGGAACAGGTGATTCGCCCACGGGAATGGATACGGGTTGAACGGATACGTGCTGCCCCATACCGACGTGCAGCCGGTCGCGTTCAGCATCCCCATGCGTGCTCGCCCCTGTCCGGTCGTACCCTCGACGTAGCGCCACTTGAGCTTCTCGAGATCGCCGATAAGGCCGGTCATGCGTTTCAGCCATCCGGGATCGATCGGCTGCGAACCCTTGTCGTGCTCGATGCGATCCGCGATGCCGGCTAGCGTGACGTCGGCGTCGCCTAAGTCTTCGACGATGCTCGCAATCTCCGCCGTGTCGCTCAGGTCGATTTCGCCGACGAGCTTTGCCTGCACGTTCTTCTTCAGCCGGTCGACCAGGCCGTCGAGTTTTTCGACGTGCGCCGCTATGCGCGGCTGCATCAGTGCCTCGACGGTCGCGACGAACAGATGGATGACGGTCTTTTCCGCACACCCGAGGCAGGCGCCGTCGCCGCTCGCGAACGACAAATAGTTGTCCTTGTCGAGCAGCAGCGTCTCGAGCGCCCCGATCCGCTCCTCGAGATCGTCCACGCGGATGTATTTCTTCGGCGTATTCGGCAGGTCCAGCCAGAAGTCCCATTTGTGACGGAGGGCATCGATGGACTCGGCGGTCTGAGGCACCGGTTTCAGGGCGTCGTCGTCGCAGACGGCGACGCATTCCATGCAGCCCTTGCAGGTGTAAGGATCGACCGTGATCGACAGCAGCCCGCCGGAGCCCTTCTCACGTTTCTCCGGCAGCGTGTAGTAGGGGCGGGACAGGGCAAATTGAAAGCCGTCGAGCTCTTCTGTGAAGCGGCCGAATTCCTCGGTGAGCGCCGCGCGGCTGTCGGCGTCGCTCGCGGCGATCGTTTGCTCGATCGCCTCTTCGATCAGGCCGGCGACCGAATCGGTCTCGCTAGCCGCGCTCATTCCCGCGCGGAGATACTGCTCCATCTGGCGCACGGCACGCGGCAGGTGTTCGACCGAAGCGCCGTTCTTCTTCACCCGCTTGACGACGGTGTCGAGGACCTGGCCGACGTCGTTGACGAGGCCAGGTATTGCGGTGTCGGGGCAGACGGTATAGCAGTTGCCGCAGGCCGTGCAGTTTTCCGCGTTCCACTCCGGATGTTCGAAACGAATGCCGGTCATGTCGCGATACAGCGAGGAAACGGCCGGCATGACCCCCAGCCCGATGAATGGATCGGTGAGGTTGTCGTTGCCCATGCCGCGCGCGTAGAAGTTGCCGGTCTGCTCCCAGAATCGATGGATGTCGGACGCGCTCGACCGGCTCTGGGGCAGGCGCTTGACCATGATCGGCACGGGCGGCTCGGGCGGCACTGCCGAGGCGCGGCTTTCTTTCAGCGTGAACGGCTTGTCGCGAATCTCCTCCACCTCGTCGAAGCCGCGCCTGACCACGCGCATGTTGTCTTCGACGACCCGCGCGCCCTTGGCGCCGAACTTGTGCTCGAGCTGCGCACGGATGGCTTTGAGCAGGGTCGGCTCATCGAGTTTCGCCTGCTCGAGGACCGGAGATGCGGCGAAGAACGCGCCCTGAAACGCGACGCCCTGCATGCGAAGCTGAAGCTCCGGATCGGTGGCCTCGTCGCGCGCGATGCGGAACGCGTCCAAGAAGAACACGCGGATGTCCTTCTCGACGATAATCTGTTGGAACGCGACCGGTATCGATTCCCAGACCTCGTCAGCGCTGCCCAGGTCGCTCTGGATGATGAACACGCCGCCGTCTTTCAAACCCGCGATCGCATTCGTGTGGTTGAACACGTTCGGATCGGGCGATAGCACCACGTCGACGTAATAGTATTCACAGTTGACTTTGATGGGCTCGGATGACGCGGAGAGGTAGAAGGTCGTCGGCTGGCCTTTTTTCTCCGAGCCATACTTCGGGTTCGCCTTGATGTGAAAGTCCAACAGATCGAACAGCGTCATCGCGAGGTTTTTGCCAGTCGTGATCGCGCCCCAGCCGCCGACCGAATGGAAGCGCACGGTGATGCTGTCCTCCGGCATCAGGTTCGGATTCTCGCTGCCGCGAATCGCGAGCTCCCGCACGTCGGGATACGCATCCTCGATCGTCTGCTGGTAGATTTCCTGCTTCGGCGTGAACGGCTTTTTGCGCAGGAAGTCGATCGAGAGGTAGAAGAGCTTCTTGCGCGGCCCGTCCGGTAGCATGTTCTCGACCGCGCCGATCAGTCCTTCGGGCTGCAGGTCGCGGCTGCCCATGCCGAACGATCCGGAATAGAGGGGCGGCGCGTCCTTCAAGCTCGAATACGTTTCGAGCTCGGGATGAGGCGTCGCGTTCTTGTCCCGACCGTTCTCCAAGGACTTGGCCACGGTGGCGCGGATCTCGCGCATCAACGGCAGGTCGCCGGCCAGCGGCTGGTCCAAGCGTTCGAGCACGGCGACGCCTTTTCTGCCCTTTAGAATCTCTGCCAGTAAGTCGGCGGGGAACGGACGAAACATCGTGACATCGACGACGCCGACTTTGAGCTTTCTGGACTTGCGCAGGTAGTCGGCGACGACCTCGGCGCTCGGAATCATGCTGCCCTGACCGACGATCAAATAGTCGGCATCGTCGGCACGATAGGTGCTGATACGCGCGTAGCGGCGGCCGGTTAGCGCCGCAAATTCCTCGAAGGCGCGGTCGGCAATCTCCTTGACGTGGTCGTAGAAGAACGGCCGCTGAGCCGCGACGCTCTGCATGTAGGCATCCTGGTTCTCGACGATGCCCGACATGACCGGGTTGTCGACGTCCCAGAGCTCCGGAATTCGGCGCCGGGTCGGGCCGTAGATGATCCGCTGCGCCGGCGTCGGCGTGTCGATGATGTCGTCCGGTCGACCGAGGAACTCCGCGATGAGCTCGCGCTCGGGGACCATAAGCGATTCGATCAGGTGCGTCGTCAGGAATCCATCCTGTGCGATCGCCCCCGGCGTCAGGGCCAGCTCGGCGATGCGGTGAGCGATTATGTTGAGATCGGCGGCGCCCTGCGCGTTCGTCGCGAAAAGCTGGAAGAACCCGGTGTCGTCGATGCAGTGGTAGTCGTCGTGCCCGGCATGCACGTTCAGCGTCGACTTGGTCATCGCGCGGGCGCCGATGTTGAGGACGTAGGTCAGCCGTTTGCCGGCGGCCGCGTACAGCGACTCGTGCATGTACGCGATGCCCTGTCCCGACGAGAAGTTGCTGGCCCGGAGCCCGGTCATCGACATGCCAGCGGTGACCGCGGCCGCGGCGTGCTCGCCCTCGGGCTCGATGAATATCAGCGGCCGGCCGGAGACGTTGACGTGGCCTGCGGCTGCGGCTTCCGCCCAGTACTCCCCCATCTGCGTCGACGGCGTGATCGGATAGGCGCCGGCCGCGTCACTCGCTTCGCGCTCGCAGGCGATGACCGCGGTATTGCCGTCCATCGCGGCGCGCGTGCCCGGGTACTTCACCGGCTTCTCAGACTTCCACATCGAATCTTCCTTCAAGTCGCCGCGGCGGGTCGCGCCGAGCGGCGTGAAACCGCGCTCGCCTCGTCGCCTTTGACCACCGTTCCGTCCGGCTCGAGCCACACGATCGCCCCGGTTGGGCAGCGCGCGATCGGCGTCTTCGTCGCATGCGGGCGGCGGTAGTCGACGACGGCCAGGTTGTTCTCGATCGTGATCAGCCCCGGTGCGTCCATCGCGCATTTGCCGCAGGCAGTGCACGCGACCTCGCAGTCCTCGAGGATCTCGTCGCCTTTCTCCAGGTTCTTACAGGCGACCCACAGCCGGTGGCTCTTCGGATGCAGGCTGAACAGGTCCTTCGGGCAAATTTCGACGCAGTCGTTGCAGGCCGTGCAGAGATCCTCGTCGACGACGGGGAGCGAATACCGATTCATCGTGATGGCGTCGAAATCACAGACCTCCTCGCAGTCGCCCAGGCCCAAGCATCCCCAGAAACAGCTCTTGCCCCCGCCCGCGACCAGGGCGGCGGAGCGGCAGCTCCGATGCCCGGTGTAGCGGGCACGATTTCGCGCCACGTTGATGCCGCCAGCGCAGGCCAGCCGGGCGACCTCGCGTTCGCCGGCGCCGACGTCGACCCCGAGGAATGCGGCAACGGCCTCGCGCTCGGCATCGCCGGACACCGTGCACTGTCCGGGGACGGCCTCGCTCGTGACCAGTGCCTCGGCGAACGCCCGGCAGCCCGGAAAGCCGCAGGCGCCGCAGTTCGTGCCCGGCAGCATCGCTTCGACGTCGTCGAAGCGCGCATCTTCGAAGACGTAGAGCTTGCGATTAGCAACGACGAGGCCCGTCGCGAGCAGCAGGGTGAGCGCGCCGAGGGCGCCGATCGCAGTGAGGATAATCACTTAGCCGCCCCGGACCGCTCGCGGGGCAGAGCGGCCTCCGTCGTTCGTCTGTGTCCACCCGAATCGCATCCAGCCTCACCTCGCTCGGCCGACTGTTGCACAAAGCTCATAGCCGATCTGTAGGGGAATACCGAGGCGGGATTGCGAGGTGCGAAATGGAAGAATGAGCGTCCGCAACAAGCGCCTCGGAGCATCGGCAATGCGGTCCCTCCTCATCGTTTGCGCAGCCGGGCTGCTGCCCCTGGCAGCGGCCGGTGACGCGTCAGAGCGCGTGCCACTGCCCGAGCCCGACCTCGACGGTGACCAGGTGGTCGAGCGGTCGCTCGCGGAGCGGCGATCCGTTCGTGATTTCGCGAACGCGAGCCTGTCTTTGGCCGACGTGTCGCAAATCCTCTGGGCCGGGCAGGGCATCACGCATCGCCGCGGCTACCGGACCGCCCCCTCGGCCGGCGGCCTTTATCCGTTGGAGCTCTACGTCGTTGCGGGGGCCGTGGATGGCCTCACGCCGGGCGTGTATCGCTATCGGCCGGAGCGGCACGAGCTCATTCGCGTCGCGAGTGGCGATCGCCGCAGACGGCTCGCGGCGGCCGCGCTCGACCAGCGTTGGGTCCGGCGGGCGCCGGCGGTGCTCGCGATCACGGTGGTCTACGAGCGGACGGAAGCGAAATACGGGGCACGCGGCCGCCGTTACGTGCATGTCGAGGTCGGCCACGCGGCGCAGAACGTGTACCTCCAGGCCGGGGCCCGCGGCCTGGGCACCGTCATCGTGGGTGCTTTTCGTGACGCGGAGGTTGCGAGCGCGCTCGAGCTTCCAGCGGACCACCGACCGCTCGCGCTGATGCCGCTCGGTCGCAGACGCTAGGTCGCCTCGGCAAGCCGCAGCACGGTCCGTCCGAGCCCATCGGTCAGCTCGGCCAGCCGCCGATAGTCGACGTGGATCGCCAGATCGGCGGGCGTGTGGTAGTACGGGTAGCGGTAGAACGCGGTGTCGGTCACCATCAGGGCGCGATAGCCTCGGCGCCAGAACGAGTATTGATCGCTCCAGGCAACGCCGGGGATCCAGGAGAACGTCGCGACACGTTCCATCGGAAAGTCCGTTTGCTGCCGAAATACCGCCGCAAAACGGTTCAGCGCGCGGCGCGATCGCAGGTTGGATACGAACGCGATGTAATTCCCCCGGTCCGGGAAGAAATGCCGAAACAGGGGCGGATAACGCTGACTGCCCTTGCGATCGTCGTAGTAGCCGAGCGTCTCCAAAGACACCATCAGCGTGATGTCGTCGCCGCGCGCCTTTGCGGCATTCGCATACACCGTGCTGCCCATCCGCTCGGTCATGAAAAAGGGCGGTTCTTCGTTGACGAAAGCGACGAAGCGGACGGTCCGGTCGGTAGAGCGGTCGGCGATCTCGCGAGACAACTCGAGCAGAGAAGCGACGCCGCTGCCGTTGTCGTTCGCGCCGGGACTGCCGATCACGGAATCGTAATGGGCGCCGATCAGCAGGATTTCGTCCGGCAGCCGCGAGCCGATTCGGCTGCAGGCGAGATTCGAGCAGGCGATCGAATCGACGTCGTAGGTCTGCCGGGCCACTTCGTAGCCGATTTCACGCCACTGGTCGTCGATGTAGTCGGCGGCCTTGGCGAGCGCCTGCGGCCGGTACACGTTGCGCTCGCCGATGACCTCCGCGAGCGTGCGGACGTGCCGCTCCAGCCGGGCGGCGAGATCGTCCGCGGTCACAGCGCTGCGTTCGGATGTGGTCATACGTGTGCTGGTCCCCCGAAGAAGCGCATCGATAGCTTAACGGCAATGAACAAGACGAGCACGGCTGCGGCCAGCACCAGCGGCGTCTCGTAGATCCCGGCAAGCAGCAGGGCGAAGACCGTGACGAGACCGGTCAGGCCCGCGTACGCGGCTTGCGTCGTGACGTGATTCAGGTGATTGCAGTCTGCGCCGAAAGACGCCAGCACCGTCGTGTCCGAGATCGGTGAGCAGTGATCCCCCAGCAGGCCGCTGCTCAAGACCGCGGCGATAGTGAGCAGCATCGACGCCTCCAAATACACACCGACCGGCGCGGCGATCGCCATCACGATCGCGAACGTTCCGTAAGACGAACCGGTCGACAGCGAGATGAAGGCGCCCAGAACGAACACCAGCGTCGGGAAGACCGCGGGCGACACGGTTCCGCCGATGATGGATGCCACATACTCGGCCGTGCCGAGATCGCCGGTGATCGCGCTCAACGACCAGGCGAGCACCAGGACGATGCACACGTAGACGAGCGATTCCACCCCCTTGATGAATACGGCGATGGACTCGGTGTAGGGCTTCGACTGATAGCGCCGCATCAGCTCCATGCAGGTCAGCGATGCGGTGAGATAGGCGATGATCAGCGTCGAGCGGATGTGCGTGCCCGTAATGCCGTCATGGGTCCAGTGCCAACCGATCTGACCCGCGACGAGCAGCAGCATCACGCCCAGAGGGTAGAGGAACAGGCCGAGGCGTTCCTCGGCCTCGCCTTCGGTCTCAGCGACGGCGACCGCCGTCGGCGACCCCGGCAGCGCCAGGGCCTCATCGTACTCCGCCTGGATCCGGCGCATCGGACCGTAATCACGGCGTGTGAGAATGATCATGGGGACCGTGAGCAGCGCCAGGAACGCATAGAACTGGTACGGAATTACGCTGATCAGCACCGCGAACGCGTCGTCGGTCAGCCCGACGGTCGTGTAGTTCTTCTCGATCAGAGACATGATGTACGCGCCCCAGCCGGTGATCGGGATCAGTATGCTGATTGGCGATGCCGTCGTGTCGAGGATGTAGGCGAGCTTCTCGCGACAGAGCCGGAACTCGTCGAACACCGACCGGAACAGGGGACCGACAATCAGACAACTTCCCGAGGCGGTGAAGAAGACGGCGAGGCCGGCGAGCCAGGCGAGCAGTTGCGCCTTGACGCGAGTCGATACGATGCGAGCCATCCGACGCGCGAATGCTGTCGCGCCGCCCGAGACGTCGAGGACCCTTACGAAGCCGCCGATGACCATCATCGTGACGATCACCTGCACCTGGCTCGGCACCGAAACCTCGACGAGGATCTGCTCCTCGACCGCATTTTTGGCCGCGTCGAAGGGATTGAACCCGGTCAGGATCAAGGATCCGCTCGCGACGCCAAGGACCAGCGCTACGATCACGTTCTTCGTATAAAGCGCGAGGATGATCGTCAGAATCGGAGGGACGATCGACAGAAAACCGTAGTCCTGCATCGTTGTTGTTGTACGTACGGCGCCGTCGTCGAGCATAGCACGCGGCTGTCTCACAGACGCGGTATCATCAGCGTCGGTAGTTCCCGATTGGTGACGACGATGGGTAATCGCGAGGCGTCTGAGCATGCGCCGACCGAGATACTGGCGACCGCGCTCGCCTGGCTCGAGTCGGGCCGACGTGTCGCGCTGGCGACGGTCGTCGAGACCTGCGGCTCGTCGCCGCGACCCGTGGGCAGCAACCTGGTGGTCGCGGAAGACGGCAGCTTCGAGGGATCCGTGTCGGGCGGCTGTGTCGAGAGCGCCGTCGTCGGCGCGGCGATCGAGGTTATCGAAACCGGGGAGTCGCGCCTGCTCGAGTTCGGCTACAGCGACGAGGAGGCGTGGGAGGTCGGTCTCGCGTGCGGCGGCTCGATACAGGTGTTCGTGGAGCCGATCGAATGAAGCGCGAGCTCCTCGCTTCACTGGTCGGCGTGCGGCGCAACAACGAGACGGCGGTGTTGGTCCGGAGCTTGAGCGGCGGCAGCCAGTTCGTCGTGACCCCGCGTGCGTCATTCGGCGACCCAAACGCAGTGGACGCAAGCGTCCGTGATGCGGCGCGCGCGGCCCTGGATGCCGACGGCGCGCGGACCATGGAGGCGGGGGGCGAGCGCTTTCTGCTGCAGCCCCTCGCGGCGCCACCGGTCATCGTCGTCGTCGGCGCGGTCCACATCGCGCAGGCGCTGATTCCGATGGCGCGCCGGGCGGGATTCGACGTCTACCTGATCGAGCCGCGCGCAGCGTTCGCGCATGCCGACCGGTTTCCCGGCATCGAGGTTGACGGCCGCTGGCCGGACGAGGTCATGAGGGACCTCGAGCTCGGCGCGCGGACGGCGCTGGTGACCCTGAGCCACGATCCGAAGATCGATGAACCGGCGCTGTGCCGTGCGATGGACTCCGACGCGTTTTACATCGGTGCGCTCGGTAGCAAGGGCAACCACAAGAAGAGGCTCGAGCGCCTGGCCGCGCTCGGCTACTCGGACGCCCAGTTAGCGCGCATCCACGGACCGATCGGCCTCAAGCTCGGCGGACGATCGCCCGCGGAGATCGCGGTCGCCACGCTCGCCGAGATCATCCAGGCACGCTACCGCGATCGGGGGCAGCCGCGATCGGGGGCAGCCGCGACCTGAGCCGGTGTTTAACTAACGTATATAAATCATTGATTATCGGTAAGTTATAAAGCCGAACCCGCCTTCAGCTTAGCTTCAGGAAGGCTGCGGCCTAATGGCGTCGTTTCTATCCACCGTCCCCCGTTATAAGGAGATAGCAATGACCCGCAGACAATGGACCGCGCCGGCCCTGATCGCCGCCGCCCTCATCCCGGCGCTTGCCGCCGCCAACCCCGGCCTGTATGTCACCGGCAGTATCGGCAGCGCCAGTCTGGACGAAGACTTCGACGGCTTCTCGGTCTCAGACGACGTCGAGGCGTTCCGCATTCTCGGCGGCTGGCAGCTCACCGACGCGCTCGGCATCGAAGCCGGCTACCAGAACTTCGGCGACTTCGAGGAGACCGTCGATCTCGGCGGCACGCTCGCGCGCACCGTGCTGACGGCAGACGGCTGGACTCTGGGCGGCACGCTCGGCATGCCCGTGGGTCAGAGCGTATCGCTGTTCGGACGTGCCGGCGTATTCGTCTGGGATGCCGACGTGCGCGTCGACGGCGTCCGCGCCGCGGTCGACGACGATAGCAACCCCTACTTTGGCGGCGGCGCCAAGGTCGACCTTACCCCGAACTTCTCGCTGGTCGGCGATTGGACGCGCTACGAGCTCGACGACGTCGATTCTGACGTGATCTCGCTCGGCTTCGAGTATCGCTTCGGCCGATAAGGCTGCACTCGCTTGGGCGCCGGGAGGGCCCGCCAGCGCGGGGGGCCCTCCCGCTCTCAGTCGGCGGCCGGCCGCGGCTGCGAGATATGACGCTCTGCCTCCAGGAGGTCGGGCGTCTGCAATCCTTCGGCGAACCCACTATATAAGGTGTGCAGAGATTGCCGCGCAGCCGCGAGCTCCGCGCCGCGGTTCTGCGCGAGGAGCAGCCCTACGAGGCTGTTCGTCGCCCGAATCTCGATCATGCTGGCACCGTGGGCTCGCGCCAGTCGAATGGCTTCCTCGAAATCGGCTTGCGCATCCGCCGTTCGCGGCGGGTCGCAAGCCAGGTTCGTCAATCCACGGATGTGGCGGATGTAGCTTTCGAAATAGTATTCGCCGTTCGAGTGAATCGACTCGAACGCCTGATCCAACAGCTCGAGCGATTGCCGCGGGCGCTCGGCCTCCCGCTCGGCCTCTGCGATGCCGGCCAGGTAGTAGGACTTGTTGATCGCTGCGCCGGCGGAGAGCCAGGCGTTCAGCCCGTTCTCGACCAGGGGGATCCCCTCCGCGGTCTCACCGAGCGTGCTCTTGGCAATGCCCAGGTGCATCGTGCAGGCGAGGTGCCAAATGTCGTAGCCGTGCTCCGCGGCGATCTGCATGCCGAGTTGCGCATGCTCTAACGCTTTCTCGGGCTCTCCCCAGACTTGGTAGAGCTGCGCCGCATGAGTGTGGATCAGCGCGAAATTGATCGGATGCTCAAGGCGCTCGGCGAGCGAGAATGCGGTACCGAGGCAATCGGCCGATCGGTCGGGAAGGCCGAGCTGCCAGAGCACGAGCGGCAAAAGAGCCAGCGACGCGACGGCCGGATGCTGTGCCGTGACGGGCACGAACTTGTCGTCGCCGTGCGCCTCGTACAGCGAAACACAACGCTCGAGCACGAGCCGGGATTGCTCGAACTCCCCCGAATAGCAGAGGCTGAAGCCCAATGCGGCGCAGGCCTCGATCAGGTAGTCCACCTGGTCGCCGTCTTCGGCCAGCCGAACGCACTGTTCGGCCAGCGAGCGCGCCGCCCCGAGCTCGCCGCGAACGAGATGAAAGACGTACAGGCCCAAGAGGATCGGCACGAGCTCGGTCGTCTGACCGAGCTGCTCCGATAGCTCGTGCGCGCGTTTGTAGGTCTCTTCGACCTGCTCGGCGGAGTATCCGAATGTCGCCTCCAGATTGGGTCCCAAGGCAATCTGTAGCTCGAGCTCGAGCTGTAACCGCGTTCGGTCGTCGGGCACATCGCTCAACATGCCGAGCGCGGTGTTCAGGTGGCGTACCGCTTCCAAGTGCGCGGCACGCTCCTTCGCCAACTTGCCGGCATCCAGCCAGTAGTGGATTGCCGTCAGCGTGTCGCCCGACTGGGTGTAGTGATGAGCCAACAACGCCGGCCGCACCTGGCCGGTTTCGCTGACCTTGCGTTCGATTTGAGCCGCAACCTCGCGGTGCAGCTCCCGGCGCTGCTCGCGCAGCATCGTGAAGTAGGCCGCATCCCGAATCAGCGCGTGGCGGAACTCGTAGGTCGACTCCGGCGGTTCCCCGCGGCCAGTGATGAGCTGAGCGGTGATGAGTTGGCCGAGCGCTCTGATCAATTCGCCACGATCCAAGGAACAGATCGCCGCGAGGAACTCGTAGGAGAACTCGCGGCCGATGGCCGCGCCGATTTGTGCGACCTCTTTCGCCTCCGATAGCTGATCGAGCCGAGCCATCAACGAATCCTGCAGAGTGTTCGGAATGGAGATTTCCGGCGCCGCCTCGGTCAGAAAATACTCCTCATCGGACTCCGCCAGAAGGCCCGATGCGATGACGGTTTTCGTCAGTTCCTCGACGAACAGCGGGATACCGTCGGACTTCACGATGATCTGCTCCAGCACTTCCTGCGGCAGGGACTTGCCACCGCACACGCGCTCGACCACCGCTCGACTCTCGTGCGCAGTCAGGCGCTGCAGCTCCAGCGGGGTGCAGGCGGACTCAGGCCATGACGATTCGAATTCGGGGCGTGCCGTCATCACCAGCATGACCGGCAGCGTTCGAATACGATCGACGATCAGGCCCAATAGTTGTCGCGTCGTCGGATCAACCCAGTGCAGGTCCTCGAAGATCATCAGCACGGGTGCGTCTCGCGCGAGGTCTTCCAGCTGCGACAGGACGCAACGAAAAATGCTGTCGCGAAACAAACGCGGACTCAAGTTGAGCGGTGCATACGAATCCTCCGTCGGCAGCGACAAGAGAGTGGCGTACAAAGGGACGATGTCCGGCTCGACGCCGGTATGACGTTGCAGAGAACGCTCCAGCTTACGCAGCCGAGTGCCGGGATCATCGTCAGCTGAGAACCCGGCGGCACGTTCGAGCTGACCGATCACGGAGATCAAGGCACTGTTCTGTTGATACGGTGTGCAGTAGTAGCGCAGCAGCGTATGCGGGAGCTTCGCAAACGCGTTCCGAATCGCGATCGTCATTCGGGATTTGCCGATTCCGGGCTCGCCCTTCAGCAGCACCGCGTGGCCTCGGCCGTCGATCGACCGATCCTTGACGCGGTTCAACAGGTCGAGCTCGGAATCGCGGCCGACCACGTGAGTAAGACTGATGTAGGCGTGCGTAGCCTCGAATCGGCTTTCGACGATGGCCTCGCGCTTGACCCCCCAGGCGTGCACCGGTTCGTCAAAGCCGCTCAGGGTGAGAAGGCCCAGGTCCTCGTATTCGAACAGGCCGCCGGCCAACCGGCGAGTCTGGTCACTGACGACGACGGTGTCCGGCGCGGCATGACTTTGCAACCGGGCCGCAAGATTGGGGGTCGCGCCCATCACGGTGCGTTCGAGCGTCAAGCCGCTTTGGATGACGTCGCCGGCGATGACCTCGCCGGTCGCGACGCCCACACGCGTCTCGAGCTTCAGGCCTGGCAGCACCTCGAGCGCCGACACCGCGTTGACGACCTCGAGGCCTGCGCGAATCGCCTTCTCGGGATCGTATTCGCTGGCGACGGGATAGCCGAAATAGACCAGCAGCCCGTCGCCCATGGACCGGCCGATGTTTCCGCCCGAGTCAGCGATAACCTCCGAACAGCATTCCTGAAAGGCAATGATGATCTTGCGAAGATCGTCACGGTCGTATCGCACGGAGAGAGCGGTAGAGCCTACCAGGTCGCAGAACATCACGGTCAACTGTCGCTGTTCTGCGTGCGCCGTCTCGATCTGCGTCGTCGCGCGGGTCGAATCGCGCAGCGCCTTTTGGGGGCAGCTCGACGCGATCGACTTTAGGATTCTTTTGCGGTGCCCTAAGGAGACACCAATGTCGGCGAGGTCCCGATCGGAGAGATCGGGAAGGACATCCATGTCGATGTCATGGTCTTCGAAGCAGTCGGCGTATTTTTCCAGGCCAAGTTCGTTGAGCCACGTCCGTAATTCTTTGCTCATATTGGCTGGTGTACTAGAATTCTCGGGGCAGCGTAGCACAAACGATCGCTGAGCCGGGTGGATCATGCATATGGAATGGTGCGACGTGGGACGAACGAGAAACAGTCTATCAACTCCGGCATTGGCCCAGGCCGTATGTGGCTTAATCGCGACGTTTTCCCTGGCGAATCCCACTGTTTTCGCGCAGACGAACGACGATGACGACAGCTTCGATGCCGAGATCACCAAGACGCTCGAGGAGATCATCGTCAGGGCCGAGAAGCGTTCGAATCAAGTCGTTCAGGATCTGCCGCTCGCCATTTCGGTGCTGACGGAAGAGACGATCCGTCATTCCGGGATGGAGACGATCATGCGTCTGACCGACCTGCATCCGAGCGTGTTCTTCGATCAGGCCCACAGCTTTCAGAACTCCAGTCTCAAAGTGCGCGGTATTGGCACATTTGGTAACGGCCGCACATTTGAGGGTGCCGTGGGCGTGTTTACGGACGGCGTCTACCGGACGAGATCCGGCATGGCGTTGTCGGAGCTCTTAGACGTCGACAACGTGCAGGTACTGCGCGGTCCGCAGGGGACCCTGTTCGGCAAGAACACGGTGGCCGGCGCCATTTCGCTCGAGAGTGTGAGTCCCGATCCGAACGAGGTGTCGGGATTTGCGGAAGCGCGCGCCGGCAATCTGGATACGCAGTACCTGACCGCTGCGGTCAACGTCCCGGTGGGCAACGACTCGGCGTTGCGGCTGGCCGGTGTCATGCACCAGCGAGACGGCTCGATCGTGAGCCCCGACAACGACGACCAGTACAACAGCGTCGATCGCTACGGGCTGAAGGCCCAGTACCTGTACAGCCCCCATGACGGGCTCGAGGCCTGGATCATCGCCGACCATGCGGAGTCCGATGCCGAATGCTGCTGGGCGACGGCGAACGTGTTCAACGGACCGACGGCGCCGCTGATCGAGACGTATGCGGGCTTGAACGGCCTGACCTTCGTGCAGCCGCCGGTGGCCGAACGCGAGCGGTTGCAGTCCTTGAACACGCTGCCGACGGAGGAGGTCGAGGACTCGGGGCTGACCGCGATCGTGCGCTGGGAGCTCGGCGAGTCATCCCTGCGATCGATCTCCGCCTACCGGCGCTGGGAGCACCGTCACGTCGAAGCGGATCCGGACTTTGTTGCGGCCGACCTGTTCATCCTGAACGAACCAACGGAAATCACCACGCTGTCGCAGGAGTTCAACTGGTCGTTGCCGCTGGGTCCGATGGAGACGGCCGGCGAATCGGATCTGCTATTGGGCGCCTATTTCGCGAAAGAGGACTTCGAGAGCACGCGCTCCGCAGAGACCGGTGCAGACGCCGACAACTACTTGAACGCTCTGGTGAGCGCTGGCCAAGGCGCCGTCGCCTGCCTGCCGCCCGTGGTTGCGGCCGACTGTCTGTTTCCGGTCGGCATCGGTGCGCTGCTGCCCGACGGCGAGTTTACGAGAGAGTTCTATTTCCAGGACACGACTACCTACGCGCTGTTCGCGCATGCGCGATGGGATTTCAGCAGCGATGCGCGACTCGTCACCGGAATCAGGTACAGCATCGAGGACAAGGACGGCGGCGTCGACAATCTTTTCTGGTACGACTCGGCCATCGTCCGTGCCGCACTCGAAGCCGCCGGCATACCCGACGACGGCACGCCGCGGAACGGACTCGATCTGATCGGCACCGTGTACAGTCCGTCGTTCGTCGATGAAACGGAGGACAGGGAAGTCACTGGCACGATTTCCTTTCAATACTACGGCATTCCCGACGTGATGATGTTCGTTGGCTTCCGCCGAGGCTACAAAGCTGGCGGCGTCAATCTGTTCCGCGAAGGCGTGGTGTCGAATACGACCACCTACGAACCGGAGTTCGTCGACCACTTCGAAGCGGGGCTCAAGGCGGACTACTGGGCGAACAAAGCGAGAACGAATGTTGCGGTGTTCCATTCGACGTTCACGGATCTGCAGTTCAACTTCTTCACCGGCCTCGAGTTCCGCACCGAGAATACCGGCGAGGCGACGTCCAAGGGCGTCGAGCTGGAGAATCAGTTTCAGGTTACCGACGAGCTCCGGCTCGACCTGTCCGTGACCTACCTGGATTCGCAGTTCGATCAGTTGAACAACCCGTTCCTGTCCTATCTGGACGGTCGCGATACGCCAAGAGCGCCGCGCTGGGCCGGGATCGCGTCGCTCTTCTACGAGCTGCCGCTCGGCAATGGCCTCAACCTTTTCGCGCGGGGAATGGGCTCGTACACGGGCAGTCATTTCGTCGGCGCGGATGTGCCGAACGAACAGAAGGTTGACAGCTATGTCATCGCCGACGCGAACCTCGGCATTCGACGCGACGACGGCAGCTGGGAGATTATGGCCTGGTGCCGCAACTGCGGCGACGAGACATATAGGACGATCTTCTTCAATTCGACCTTCCAGCCAGGGTCGTTCACGACCTATCTGAATAACCCCCGCCTGTACGGTGTCTCGTTGCGCTACGCGTTTTGACGAGCGACGACGACAACAAGCCGATCAAGGTAGCGGTGGTCGGCGGCGGCTGTGCCTCGATCGCCGCGGCCTTCGAGCTGTCGCGCCCGGAGCATGCCGGTAAGTACGAGGTGACCGTCTATCAGCTGGGCTGGCGTCTCGGTGGCAAGGGCGCGTCCGGTCGCGGCGCCGCCGATCGGATCGAGGAGCACGGGCTGCACGTGTGGCTGGGTTTCTACGAGAATGCCTTTCGTCTGATGCGCGAGTGCTACGCGGAGCTGGGCCGCGACCCGAGTGTCTGCCCGATCGCGGACTGGCGGGATGCGTTTTTTCCGGATCCGTGCGTTGGCATGGCGGACGTCGGCAGGGACGGCCGTTGGCTGCAGTGGACGGCGATGTTTCCATCCGCGAGAGGTCTCCCGGGCGACTCGCTCAGCGAACACAACCCGTTCACGATAATGGGCTACGTCAGTCGTACGATCGCATTGCTGAAGACGCTGCTGACCGGGGTCACGACTCATCGCGACGCCGACACGGCTTCTCCGGACGTTGCGGTCGAGGTGCCGAGCGGCGGTGCTCGACTATCGGCCCGCGAGGTCAGCTCGATCGTCAATCGCCTGCTGAAGATCGTGGCGCTCGGCGCTACGGCCGGCATCATCGAGGCGCTGGCGGTGGCGGAGGTGCTGATTCGCACGGGCTCGAAGGATTCGTCGAATACGGTCGTCAAGCTCCTGCAGGAAATCGCTCGGTCCGTCCGTGACAGCCTCGAGCGTTTGTTCGATGAAAACGACGAAGTCCGCTACAAATGGGAGATCATCGACCTGGTCATCGCGATACTCGTCGGCATCATTCGCGAAGGCCTGATCGCCGATCCCCGAGGATTCGACGCGATCGACGATCAGGAATGCCGTCAATGGTTGCTCGACAACGGGGCGTCGCCCAAGTCGGTCGATTCGGCGTTCGTCCGCGGGCTTTTCGATCTCGCGATGGCCTATCCCGGCGGTGACTTCGAACGGCCGGCGCTGGCGGCAGGGCAGGCGATACGCGGATCCCTGCGCATGTTCTTTACCTACCGGGGCGCCATGTTCTGGAAGATGCGCGCCGGCATGGGCGACGTCGTGTTCGCGCCGTTTTACGAAGTGTTGAAGAAGCGGGGCGTGCGATTCGAATTTTTTCATCGGCTCGAAAACGTAAGGCTGTCGGCCCCTCGGGAGCTTGTGCCCGGTGACGGGCCGCACGTCACGGCGCTCGAGTTCGACGTTCAGGCTACGACGAAGAATGGTGATGAGTACGATCCGTTGGTCGACGTGGACGGCCTGCCGTGCTGGCCGGCGAGGCCCGACTACGACCAGCTCTTGGGCGGTGATCGGATCGAAGCAGAGGGCTGGCGTTTCGAGTCGTTCTGGGATCGCAATCGAGTGGCCGGCAAGACGCTGCGCGTCGGCGAGGACTTCGACTTCGTCGTCTTGGGCGTCGGAATCGGCGCCATCCCACACGTCTGCTCGGAGCTCGTCGACCGCGATGAACGCTGGCGTGCGATGGTCGAGCACGTCAAGACCGTGCCGAGCCAGGCGTTTCAGATCTGGCTCCGAGAGGACCTCGAGACCTTGGGCTGGCCGGACCCGCCGCCGACGATCTCGGCGTTTGCGAAGCCGTTCGACACCTGGAGTGACATGACCCATCTCGTCGAGCAAGAGTCCTGGACGGCCAAGCCGGGCGCGATCGCCTATTTCTGCAGCGCGCTCGGCGACGGCGTCGATACGAGCCGGCGCGCCGACGATGGCTATCCACGGCGTCGCGAGCGCGAGGTTCGGGCGAATGCGGTTCGTTTCCTCGAGGAGAACATCAAGCACTTGTGGCCGAATGCGGTCGATGGCGACGGCCGGTTTCGCTGGGAGCTCCTGATGGACCCGGCCGATCCGCTGCGGCAGCGACACGGTGCTGAAGCTTTCGACAGCCAGTTTTGGACCGCCAACGTCGACCCGTCGGATCGATACACGCTCGCGCCGCCCGGCAGCATCAAATACCGGATATCGCCTTTGGATAACACATATGACAATTTGACCATCGCCGGCGATTGGACGGCCTGCGGCTTCAACGAAGGCTGCGTCGAGGCCGCGATCATGTCGGGTCGCCTGGCGGCGCACGCCTTGAGCAAAAGACCGGCATTGGCCGCGATCATAGGCTATGATCATCCTTAGCGAATAAACGACCGTAATAACAACGACATCCTGCGCCGGACCGACGTCGAACCATCCTTGCTGACGATCTACGTCGAGCTCGAGCGACGTAGCGCTCTGCCGTCGAGCCGGAAACGGGAACGACAAATATGACAAGACGCGTGCGTCGAGAACCGCCGGAGCGATCGGCGCCCATACGGAACTGGAGCACGCTCTTTCGGCACTCGGACTCTTGGAATATGGAAATGGACGGCGATCCCTCGAAGTCGAAAGACGACAGCCGAGACCGGCGTAGCTTCGAAAGCGTCGCATCGGATGCGGTCGCGAAGGGCTACAAGGTCATCGAGGAACAGATTCGTCAAGGTCAACAGTTCGCCCGCGATTTCGCCGATCGCTCGCTCGACGCCGGCGTGCTCAGCGGCGACACGTCCGATCTGATAGAGCGCATCATGACCTTCTATACCGACCTGGGCGCGCTCTGGTTCGAGATGATCGAGTCGCTCGCGCGCAACCCGGCACTGCGAGATCTCATGCCGAATCGCCGTAACAACGGTGCGGACGGTCCCACGAACGGCGCCGGCAACGGAACCGGTCACGCAAGTATCCCGGTCGAGATCGTATCGCCGGTGCGGACGGACGTTAAGATGATACTGGATCTTCAGAGTCTGTCGGCCGGCGGAGCACCGGGCGTTCATGAGCTGCGGTCATTGGATTCGGCGAAGCCGCCCATCCGGAACGTCGTATTTGACCCGGGCACGGACAGCTGGAGTCCCGTCCTGCGGGTTACGATCGAACAGGGTCAACCGGCCGACACATATACGGGCGTCATCATCGACACGGCCACCAACGAACCGCTCGGAACGCTCTGTATTCGAATCGCCGACGCAGAGCCCAGAGATTTCCGCTAGACCATGAGTACGGCGGTCACCCCCGATCTGGTACCGAACGTACTGCGCGAATACGGCGACATCACCAAGACCGTTCTCAAAGGCTATATTCCTTCGCAGCACCCGCACCGGCATCTGTACGATCTGCTGGCGGACTACCCGCAACGCGGCGGCAAGATGATGCGGCCGAGCCTTTGCATAGCTACGGCGCGCGCGTTCGGGGCCAAGCTGGAGGACGCCCTCAATACCGCGGTCGCCATCGAGCTGCTGCACAATGCGCTTTTGATTCACGACGATATCGAGGACGACAGCGAAGAGCGACGCGGCAGCCCGACCCTGCACGTGCTCCACGGCGTGCCGCTGGCGATCAATGCCGGTGATACGCTGAGCCTACTGAGCCTGCGGCCGCTGATCGAGAACAAAGCCAAAGTCGGGCCCAGACTGGCACTGCGCATCCTCGAAGAAACCGAATGCATGGCGCGAAAGTCGGCGGAGGGGCAGGCCATGGAGCTGGGCTGGAGACGCGACAATGTGACCGAGCTCGACGAGTCCGACTATCTCGAAATGGTGCTCAAGAAGACGTGCTGGCTCGCGGCTATCTATCCGAGCCGCGTAGGGGCGATGATCGGCACGCGCGACAACGTCGAGTTGGACCCGTTCATTCGCTTCGGTTTCTTCCTGGGTGCTGCGTTTCAAATTCAGGACGATCTGCTGAACCTGGTCGCCGATGCACGTTACGGTAAAGAGCTGGACGGCGACATCTGGGAAGGCAAGCGTACGCTGATGCTGATTCGACTGTTCAGCTTGGCGGCACCGAGGGAGCGTGAGCGTCTCACGGCGATCATGCGGCTCGCGCGCGAGGAGCGAACCGAAGAGGAGGTCAGCTGGATACGCGCGCTGATGGATCGCTACGGCTGCGTTGACTATGCGCGCCAGTTCGCCCATGGCCTGGCCGGTGCGGCGCTGCACGAGTTCTCGCTCATCTACCGCGACGTGCCTGATTCGCGAGACAAGCGCTTCATCGAAGGGCTCGTCACCTGGGTGTTCGAAAGAACCTAGTCGCCGAGGCGGGGAACGATCGATGTCAAACGGGTATACGGACGACGGCAGCTCGAGGCGCGGCGACGCGTCGAACGACGGCGACACGGCGGAGTTCGTCGACTATCTCAACAAGGAGATGTACCAGGAGCAGCGCAAGCTGCGCTTGGCGTTCACCGGGGTCACGGCGCGCGCTTTCCCCCTCAAAGCGAGCCTGAACCGGCTGCAAGACTTCTGCGACAGCTATCTGAATTTCGCGGACGACACCGGTAGGCGGCCTCCGTACTACTTCAAACCGGCGATCCCGTTCGTTTATTTGCAGATGATCAACTACGGCGAGATGGCGACGCTGACGGAGAACCTGGGGTTCATCTCGCAGCACGAAGTGCTGTTTGCGGTGCCGGTCGAGTGGTACGACGTCGACAGGAATACCGGCAAGCTGAAGTTCCGAGACTGGGCGCTGGTATGCCCGTACGTGTTCGTGGATAACGACATGTCGCTGCGCACGGGGCGGCAGGTGTACGGTTGGACCAAAGTACGCGCCTGGCTCAATCGCGTCGAGCCGTCCTGGACGGACGACCCGCGGAACCGGCGCCAGCTGATGGAGTTGAAAACGAAGCTGTTCTTGACGGCCTACTCCGGCCAACGCATCGAGCCTCGGGTCCTGCTCGAGATCGTTCAGGATCCGCCGCCGAGCGTCTTCCGCAATCCGTACAGCAAGCGCGACCTGTTCAATCCGCTGTGGACCTGGCCGCAGGCCGTGCGCGAGTCGATGATGGCGGTGGGCGATACGCTCGAATTTTTGACCGCATTACCGATTCTCGGCTATGACCAGGCACGCTTCGCCCCCGTGTTGCCGGAGATGATGCGGCGCGGCATCGACAACACGCGGCGGTTCCTGCCGTGGGTGTCCTGCAGAGACCCGTACCAAAAGGAAGTGCTGGAGCGGGCCAAGCACAATCCGTACATCAATCAGATCACGCTCAAGCAGTTCCGCGATGCGGCTGAGCCGACGCTGGCGTGCTATCAGGCCTACGTGAACTCGAAGATCTTGATCGATCACTACCACGACGGCGGCCTGCTCGGCGGCCCGAACCTGTTTCTGGGTGACCTCACCGCCGGATTTCGCGTCCTGGTGCACGACTACGCCGAACAGAAGATCGTGCACACGCTCGGCATCGAGATTTCGGAGACGGAGAAGGACGCACACGGCAAAGACGTGTTGGTGCTGACGCCGAGGTTGCCGTTCTGGACTTCGCTGGACCTCCGCTACGATGAGGGCGAGCTGCTGCACTGGCGCTCCAAGACCTCGGATTGGACGCAAGGCAAAGAGACGCAAGCGGTCGCGAGAGGAGAGCAGAGGAACTGCTTCAACGTGACCCGCGGCGCCGCAATCCAGGAGTTGTTCGGGCCCTTCAACTTTCCGGACATCACCGTGCGGGTGCTGCCGCTCGCGGCAAAGACCGATCAGCTACAACGGTTCTGTGACAGATACTTGAACAATCTGATCCAGGACAAATCGGCGGAGGGCCGCGTCGCGGATCTGCCGCGCTCGCAGACCGATATCGATCGGATGTTCAAGAGCCAACGCTTCACGCCGTGGGGCGATCACGTCTTTCTGCTCGTGACGAGCTACGGCGGCAAGCACGGCGCCGGCTACTCGGAATCCAATGACATCGGCCAGATCGAGCAGGAGAAGGTCTCGTTCTACGTGCCGGCGGAATGGACCTTCGAAGACGACCAGGGCGCGAAGAGGAAGCGTCCCTGCCTGCTTGCTCCTTGGGTCTTCAACAGCTCCAGCCGGCATGCGATCACGGAAAGGGAGGTCAACGGGGTCGAGGCACACCACGCGGTCATACACTGCGACGACGCAAGCTGGCTCAAGGAGTCGGGGCCGGTTGCCGAACGCCTGCTCATGTCTCTGAAGCGCCTGATGATGATCGGGGCGAACGCGGGCCAGGAGGCCGACATGCGCACGCTCATCGAAATAAGGCAGGACGGCCAATATCCCGCGCACGGCCGGCGCCGCGATGCGCACCGGGACGAGGAATGCCCCGACATCAAGGACATGATCCGGTATCTCGGCAGTTCGGTCGACTTCGTCTCGCTCAAGCAGTTCCCGAAGTCCGGCAACTTCGACAACTCGTGTTATCAAGCGTTCGTGATGGTCAAGCGCAGAATCACCCATATCTTCGATCATCGTCGCGACCGGATGCGCGAGTCGTATGCGGAGGGCGACAGGTTCAAGTTCGCGGTCGCGGAGCCGATGGGCGACGACCTGCGCGTCTCGATACAGCGGCATCTGTACTGGCCGATCGTCGAGAATCTCGGTCTCCGATACGAGACGCTCGACTGCAAGCCGGGCGAGCTGCCGGTCTACCAGATCAGACCCGAGCGTCCGTTCTTCCTGCGTCTGGGACTGAGAGAAGAGGTCGGGATGAACCTCTGGACCCGCACGCACGGCACCAAGTGGCAGCGGGAGCAGCAAGGCATCGAGGAGCTTCACCGAGACGTGACGTTCCCGACGGCGACGCCGATGCAGATGATCCACAGCATGCTCAACTGCCTGGAGGAGCTCGGCTCCGACGACTAGGCCTGCCCGTCGTCTCTCACGCTTCGCCGAACCGATGAGCCACCCAGCGAACAACTCGAACGGCATCGTCATCGTCGCGGGAGCCGGGATCTGCGGCTTGGCAACCGCGCTTGCCGTCGCCTCCCGGGGGCGCCGCGTCCACGTCCTGGAGGCGCGGCACGATCCGGACGACGCCCGCGGACGGGGACTTTTGGCAACCGCCGATCGGCTCGTCGAGCGCGCCAACCGGACGCTGGTCAGGGGCGAGGGCGGGTCGGCCGACGAGCTGTTCGAACGCGCCGCGGCGGCGAGGAACGCGGTGTGGGGCTCACGGCTCCGCAATCTGCTGTTCGACCACCATTCCGTGGGCTTTCTCTCGAAACTGGGCGTGGACATGCGCTCGTTGCCGCGGCTACGGCAACTGGACACGCACCTCGGACCCGGGCAGCCGAGCATCTTCATCCGCTACGGCGATCGCGAGTCTGGAACCGGCAACGGGCGACTGGATGCCGCCACCCTGATCGCGCAGCGCGATCCGGTGGTCGCCGCCTCGATCGGCGACGTGGAGCGAGTCCTGCGGCGCGCCGTCGACCGCAATCCGAACGTCGTCCTCTCCTACGACGCGCCGGCGGTGTCCATTCGCCAGCACGATGCGGGCGTGTCGGTCGACTATGGCCGTCGGGGCATCGACACGCTGCGCGGCTCACTACTCGTGATTGCCGACGGCGGCGGCCGTCGCTCGTTGAGCCGCCGGCTCGGTATCGGTCGCATAGACGTCGGCTACGAAGCGATGAACATCGCGGCGTTTCAGTGCGATCCGGATGCGGAGCTGCTGGGCCACAGGCTCGACGAGGCGTGGCTCGACGCACGCACGACTGAGCAGGGCTGGGTGGTATTTCTGAACAGCGGCGCCGGCCGCCTCACCGTGAATACGCGCAGGGTGGTCGGCGCCGATGCGCCTACCGCGCTGGAGCTGGCCATCGACAGCGGGGCGGCAGCACCGCTGGCGGACAAACCGGCGGACGTCCGCTACGCGTTGGATCGCGCGGAGCGGGTCGTCGACGGCGACGCGACGGTCCTAGTCGGTGACGCCGCCTGCCGGGCGTCGCCAATTTGGGCGTTCGGAGCGCAGTTCGGGCTGCTCTGGGCGCAGATGGTCGCAGACCTGATCGGCGACTCCGTCGGCCCCGGGGGTCCGCCCAGCCTCGAATCGTTGCGGCTGTTTGCCGACGAGGCGGAACGCGTATCGAAGATGCGTCTCGAGTTCGAGTCGTCGGTCATCAAGCTCGTCGACCTGGCCAACGCCAACGTGCGTAGCGTGTCGGACATCACGATGTCGCAGAATCTGGTTGCGGCGGTCGATCGAATCGAGCTGAACTTCGAGGCGGCCGGGCCCACGGGCGGTCGGATGGCGCTCAAGCTCGGCGTCGACCTCGACCGACTGATCAGCGCCAGCGACAAGCCGGATCTCGCCGCCTTCTGCGCCGCCGTAGGCCGTTTCAACGTGGAGGGCCTGCTGAACCTGCATTACGACGGCGACGGCGGCGGCGCTGCGTCGTCGAGCGAGGCACAGCCGCTCGACTATCGGACGAATCTCGAGCGGGTCCGGCTGCAGGGCGGCAATCTGACGGTGCGGCGCGTCGACGCAGGCTATTGGACGTTCTGCATGCGCGGCGTAGACCTGCACCGCAACGTCGATAAATCCGGCAGCGCCTCGGTCGCGGCGATCGAACGGGCGGAGCTGAGGCTACCGGATGCGTTCGTCACCGAAGTCCTGCAGCGCATGGGGCCGCAGCTTTGGGCACTAGGCGCTACCAAGCACCGCCCGATGCGTTTCGAGTTCGAGCTCGAGCCCGGCAAACTCGAGCTCGGCGACTTCGAGCTGCGCCTGTCCGGAGCGCCGCTCGTGTGCATGATACTGAGCCGCCGGCGGGGCAGCTCGCACTTCCGTTTCCAGCTCTTGCGAGGCAGCGCGGTGAGTCGGAACTTCTCCGCGGTCGTAAGGAACACGAGGCTCGGAGCCACCCGTGTGCTGCGGGCAGGGCAGTCCGTGTTCGGCCGGATTGCGGACCCGTTCATCGATTGGTGGGCCTCGGGCGCGTCCATCATGATACGGCGCGTCGATTTTACGATGAACGCGAACGGCTCGGGCAAAGCGACGTACTACTTCCTGGGCGTGCCCTTCCCGGTGCGGATGAACAAGGACGACGTCGAGCAGCTGATTGCCGGGCTGTTCCGCTCGGAGAGCTGTGAGCGCATCATGCGTCAGTATCAAACCAGCGTGCGCGCGGCGCGAATCTCGCCCACGACGCCACCATGAACGTCCTCGTGCTCGGCGCTACCGGCTTGATCGGCAATGCGGTCGTGCGCGAGCTGCTTGCCCGCGGCCATACCGTGACGGCGACGGGGCGTCGACCTGGGCCGACCGTGAACCTGACCGGGCTGGACGTCCGCTACCGGGCGGGCGACGTCGACCGGCCCGGACAGTTGGACGAATGGTTCGCGGGCCAAGACGCGATTGTCGATGCGGCCGCGCCGTACGCGCTGCATCTCGCTCGTCGAGCGGACGGTGGGGCGCAGCAACGCAGCGATGCCGTCGCGCGGCGCACTGATGCCATGTTGAGCGCGGTGCACCGGCACGGTCCGAAGCTCGTTTACATCAGCACGCTGACGAGCGAGTCGCCGAGTCGGAGCGTGCTTCCGCAGAGCATCCAGAAGCGCCTGATGCGCGAGGTGCACCCGTATTTCAGGCTCAAACGACGGATCGAGAATCACATGCTGGATGCTGCCTCGCAGGGGCTGCCGGTGACCGTGGTCCGTCCGTCGGCCTGCGTCGGGCCGTGGGACGTCAAGCCGCGCGGTCAGTGCTGGGTGCCGGCGCTCTTGAACGGAGAGATCTCCATCACGGTCCAGCACAGGGTCAACGTCATCGACACGCGTGACGTCGCGAGAGGGATCGCGGCGCTCGTCGAGCATGCGCATGCCGAGAAACCGATCTCCCTCATCGGTCACAACACCTCGGTCAAGGCGCTGTTTGCCGATTTCTGCGAAATCGGTCGCGCCCAACGACCGCGTTGGCAGATTCCGGCGGCGTTGACGGTCCTGCCGTCGCTTTGGGCGGAGCTGGCCTGGGCCAGCATCGGCCGCGAGTCCCCGCTGCCCTCGATCGTGCCGATGCTGATTTGCGAGCAGCAATGGCGGAAGCCGAGCGTCGAGCAGCAGCAGCTTGGGGCTGCGCCGAGGCCGCTTCAGGAAACGGCACGAGACACGATCGCCTGGTACAGGCGCCTGGGATACTGCTGAGGATGTGCGATCCGAGGGCGTTATTTGCCAGCGGCGGGATCGGCAGGTTCTTTAGATGTGGGGGGGCACGGCTTGCAGTCTTCGATCGCCTTGTTGACGGCATTCGCCCAGCTGTCGAGCGCCTGGCTGTAGCACTTGACGGGAAGCTTCACGAGCTCGCACGTCGCCTTGATGCTCGCTTCCATCGCCTGGACGAGAGAATCTACGGTTTTGCTGCCTTCCTGCGCCGGGTGGTCTGGGCGTTCTCTTGTCGTCATGTCGTTCTCCGCTGGGTCTGAGCGCTGCGTGCGTCGTGAGCGACCGGCATGCGTTTCGATTATAGGTTATACGCCGACGCGGCGGAAAAAAACCAGGCAGTTGGCGTACAATTCCAGAAGAGGCGCCGACAACAACCAGCCGGTGCGCCGCGGCGGCAAAAAAAGGCCGAGTTTTCCACCGCTTGCAACGAGAAGTGAGAATCCCGTTGATGCTCGGACCAGGATCAGAACGAGCGGCCGGCGGCGCATGGGTTCTTCGAGGACCATAAGAGCATGAACGGCCCGCCCGATTTCATTCCGCAGCATCCTCCCCTGTGCGATCCGCAGATGCCCCCGCCGTATCGTTTCGAAAACGTCGGCATGCGGATATTCCTGCTGCCGGCTGCGGCCGTGCTGCTGCAGAAGGTCTGCAAGCGTTTCTTCAACGACATTGCCGTCCGCGACAACCTCGATTTTCGCATCACCCCGATCGCCGATATCTTCGGCAACAGTCACGTCTACCTCGAAGTCCTCACGTATCCCAAGATCTACTCACTGGCGCCGAATCACGCGCAGCTGGGTTACATCGAGCAGAACGAATTTTTCGTGTCGATACCGGTGGTTTTCGAAGATGTTTACGGGCTGCCGCTCGGCGTCGGCATGTTCGTGCCGTTCATCTTCGTCGACAAGGACTGGTCCGTCATCGCCGGCCGGGACGTCATGGGTTTTCCGAAAGGCATCGCCGAGTTCAGGGTCGACGCCGTCCCGAGCAAGATCGACGGGACCGCGGCGAAAAGCCTGGTGCTGTCGAGCTACGGTGCCGACCAGCGGGCGACAACCGAGCTGATCCTGGAGATCAACGCGGCCGACCTGAAGCTCAGCAAGGCGGCCGCGAGCCAGTCACTACAGGTCGATCCGAACGCGACGCCTATTCATGAATACTGGCCGTTCGGGCCGGTAGACGAGCTGTTCGGCGAGGGGCAGCCGCGGCAGATGGCGGACGACGTCCTCGACCTGCTCAAGCAGAGCGCCGGCGTGCAGATGGTCAACTACACGCTCAAACAGTTTCGCGACGCCGCCGAGCCGAGCAAGGCCTGTTTCCAGTCCATCCTCGAATGCAGGATGACGGTCGACGGCTTGAGCGCCGGCGGCACGTATCCCCCGCTGGACATCACGCTGCCCCGGCACGACAGCCTGGAAATCGCCAAGCGGCTGGGCATTCCGGTGACCGGCGGCGGCGTCGCCGAGCCGATATTCGGCTTCTGGTACCAGGCAGACTTCACGCTGCACGAGGCCGAGCGCCTCCACACGGTCTGCGGTGGCAAGGAAGTGGCGACGGACGCGGGTCCGACGACCAGCGACTTCGGCGTCACGGGTGACGAGTGCGACGACTCCATTCGCCGGCTGTGCAAGCTCAACCTCAAGGTCTACAAGTCCTGCCTGGATGTCTGGCTGAACACCGTCGAAGCCTGCATCGGCAAGCCGAAATAAGCGTCGTCCCGACGCGCCGGGCGCAGCACCCGCATGCCGCACGTAAGCCACTCCTACGGTCTCGATGGCGACACCCCGCAGTAGGGGAGTCCCGATCAAAAGCTCCGCTTCGATTCGACGACGAGCTGTACGCTGTCGATGCTCGCATCGCCGTCCAAGGGAAATGCCAGGTCGATGTGGTAGACGTCGCCGCTGCTCGAACGGGTCGGGGCGAGTCGCAGACCGAAGCCGACGTCGGTCAGCCAACCGAGCGGCGGCCCGCCGGCCGGGTTGTCTCCCCAGGTGCGTCCGGCATCTGCGAACGCGGCGAAGCCGACGCGGACGAGTCGGAACGGGTACCAGTCGGTGTAGTACCGCTGCTCGATCGAAACGAGCAAACGTGAATCGCCGGTCTGGTAGCGTAGCGGGTATCCACGAAGGCCGCTGTTGCCGCCGAGCACCTGCAGGTTGTCGAGGTCGAGCTCTCGTCCCCAGGCGCCGTCCAGGGCCATGAAGAACAGGCGTTTCTTCGACTGTTGGTGGTAATAGCGCGCGTTGACATTCACGAGCGTGTTCACCGCATCGCCGTCGTCGGTGCGGCCGCTCACTCCGGTCGAGAATAGCAGCGCTCGTTTCTTGATCGAGCCGAAGCCGCGGCTCACACTCGCAGAGTAAAGCAGCGAGTCGCGGTCCGAATCGAAGCTCTCGCTCGCGACACCGATGCTTGCCGCCAAGCGCGTGCCGAGCAGGAAGTCTTCGGTCCGTTCGATCTGGTCGCGGTTTGCCGACGTATGGAAATCGTCCTGCAGGAGCTCGAAGCCGAGGAAGGGATAGATGAGCCTGCGGTCCTCGGGCAGCAGCGCGGGCAGCGTCGGCTCGCGCACCTCGGAGAAGCGCCTGTCGTCGTACACGGCACCCAGCGACCAGCGCCGGACCCAGCCGTTTCTCAGCCCGGACGACCAGCCGTGGAACAACGAATAGTGCTCGCGCCGGCCCCGATACTCGGCCGCCTCCTCGCCCAGCTCGTAGAAGCGCGTCTCGGCGTCGCTGTTGAAGAGCGCCACGCCGGCGGCCCTGCGCGTATCGAGCGAGTAGAACGGCTTAAGCAGTCGAAACCGTTGCGTCTCCCCGTCCGAGCTGTCGATCAGCTGCAGCAAGAGCTGAGAGCGGCTCCTCAATAGATTGTTGTCGCTGAACTCGAACAGCGTCGAATCGCGATCGACATTCTCTTCATAGGCGACTCTGATCGTCGCACCGGTTCCGAGCAGATTTTGCTCGGAAAGGCCGACCCGCCATTTGTTTTCGCCGCCGGTGCGCGAGAAAGAGATGTCCGGGATTAGCGACCACACGTCTTTGGTCCAGACAACGATATCGACGACCCCGTCCTCGTAGCCGCCCTTCGTGATTCGCGCATCGTAGAGATACGCGTTGCGGCGCAGTAGGCGCGCCGATTCGTCGAGAAGCCGCTGCGAGAACGGGTCGCCCGGGCGAAACAGCAGCTGGGAGCGGATGACGGATTCTTGTGTAATGAGGTGCCAACGATTCGCCAGCCGATAGAGCGCGTAGTTCTCCCCAGGCTGGGTCAAGTCGAACACGTTGTCGCGTACCAGGATGATGTCGCCGATGACCGCGCCGGACGCCTCGAGCTCGGCATCGCTCGGGATGGAGGCGGCACTATCGGTGGCCGCCGACGGCTCCGTGTCGAGGCCAGCGTTGTCGGCGGCGCCACTCGGGCTTGCAAGCGCCAGCGTACACACGAACAGAGAAAGACGGCTTGGCGCGGCGCGGCGAGGCATGGCGCGAATTCTCGCCCGGCCCTGCGAGGTTGCGCAACCGACGTTCGCGGGACTACCCGGGCGAGGAATCGTCCGCCGGTCCGTAGCGGCGCTTGAGCGCCTCCTTCTGCACCTTGCCCTGGGTACTCATCGGCAGACTTTCGACGAACGCAAAGTGCTTCGGGATCTTGAATGCGGCCAGACGAGGACGTAAATGGTCGAGGACGCGTTCTTTGCTCAATTCGCAGCCGGGCTTGGGCTGAATCACGGCCAACCCCACCTCGCCCCATTTTCTGTCCTCGACGCCGACTACGGCTGCCACATCGATGTCGTCAATCTCCTCGAGCAGCATCTCGATCTCCGACGGGTAGACGTTTTCTCCGCCGGAGATGTAGACGTCTTTGAACCGATCAACGATGTAGATCGAGCCCTCGTCGTCGATCCGACCCGCGTCTCCGGTCTTGAACCAGCCGTCGAGGAATGCCTGCTCCGTTTCCTCGCGCGACTTCCAATAGCCGGGTGTCACCGCTGGACCCTTGATCATGATCTCACCCACCTCTCCCGGAGCGACGCGTCGGCCCTCGGCGTCCGCAACCTTCAATCGAGTATGCAGCATGCGGTGACCGACAGAACCGGGCTTGAGCATCGCGGTTTGCGGCGGCAGGAAGCAGACGCTGAATGCCTCGGTCAGGCCGTAGGACTGCGCAAGAAACACCCCTTTTGCCGCCCACGCCTCGAGGAGCTCGCGCGGCGCCGGCGCCGCCCCGACCCCGGCGACCTGCAGCGTCGGAAACGTTGCTTCGGCAAATGCCGGTAGCGCTGCGATCGTCGCATACTGCATCGGCACGCCGATCGTGTGCGTGATGCCGACCTCCGGGTCGGTCATGAGTGTGAGAAATCGCGCCGGATCCCATTTTTTCATCACGTAGAGCGTTCCACCGTAATGGAAGATCGGCATCGAGAATCCGTACAGGCCGGCCGCGTGAAACATCGGCGCGCTCGTCAACGATCGGGACGCGCCATTCAGCGCACCGTGCAGCGCGGCGTGAATAATCGTGTCCCGCATCATGCGAAACGTGTGGATGACGCCTTTCGGGCGGCCGGTCGTACCCGACGTGTACATGAGCGTGCTGAGGTCGTCGATGGTGAGCGCTACCGGCTGGACCTCCGGGCTGTTGGCGGCGATCAGCGCCTCGTACTGACAGCCGCCGCTGGCCGGGCTGCGTCTCAAGGTCGGTACGGCCAGGTCGGCCACAAGGTCGGCGAACTCCTCGTCGTAGATGACGACGGCCGGCTCGCCGTGATCGATCAGCATCGCGATCTCTCGGGCGCTGAGTCGCCAGTTCAGTGGCATCAGGGCGGCCCCGATTTCCCAGCCGCCGAACAGGCACTCGAATACGCCCGTGCAGTTCTTGGCCAGCAGTGCCACGCGGTCGCCTTTGCCGACGCCAAAGCGATCCCTCAGTCCCGTCGCCAATCGCCTGAGCCGGTCGTTGAATTCGCGGTAGGTGAAGCGCGCGCCGGTGTCGACCTCGACGGCCGCGACTAGGTTCGCGTCGTAGCGGCCGTGATAGTCGAGCCAGTCGATCGAGAACTGGTCTTTGAGCTCGCGTTCCGCTCGATCGGACATCCGAGTGTCTATCCGGCTTTCTTCGTTGCCACCGCGGTTTCAGTCGTCTTCCGCTTTTCTCGGCTCGTCTTGCCGGGTGTCTTCACGGTCTTCGGTCCGTCGCTTTTTGGCGCGTGCCTCTTTCCCGACTTGCTCTTGCGGATTTTGCCGAGCGCCGCGGTTTTCAGCTCGTCAAACGCTGCATCGATGCACGAGGCGTAGAACTCCGGATCTGGCAGCATCTCGCGGCAGGCCGTGAAGCCGATAGAGACTCTGCCATCGTAGGAGAACACCGTGTGGAATATGCCCGATCTGTCGATGATCGGACCGCTCGCCAGGATTCGGATTAGCTGCGCACCGGCGAGGTACACGGGTCGTTGGACGCCGGCCACGTTCGTGACGATCGTGTTGAACGGTAGCGCCTCGGCGCGCAGCGCCAGCTGGGAGATGAGCGGAAACAGACTTTTCGCAATGGGCGCCGGCAGGTGCAAGGGAATCTCGGTCATCGTACGGCTGCCGATCTTCTCCACCCAGCCCTTGGCCGATCGCGTGCCATCGCGGATCGCTTTCAAACGTTGCACCGGATCCTCGATCTCGGTGTGCAGTGGCGCCATCATCATGCTCAACAGGTTGCCGCGTCCCTCGTTTGCATCCGTCTCGCTGCCGACGTTGATAGGGCAGCCTGCGAGCAGGCTCTCGTCCGGCAGGGCGTCCTTCGCATCGAGGTAATGCCTGAGGGCGCCGCCGAGCACCGTCAGCGCGACGTCGTTGATCGTGGTGCCAGTTTGCGAAGCGCGAATCGCCTTGAAATCCACGAGATCGAAGAATCGGCCGTCGAACACGCGGTTCGGCGAGACGCGCCCTTGGTTGAAAACCGTGAGCGGTACCGCAGTCCGTGGCGCGCTTCTGGACGCCAGCGCGAATCGCAGCACTCCGGGGAGAGCGCGCGTCAAGCCGAGGCCGAGCTTCATGAGCTTGAGCGCCGTATTGAACGGCGCTCGCGCCAGCAGACTCCAGTCGCTCGGGCTGCTACCGTCACCCGGTCCGGAGGACGGCTCGTAGGACGACGCGTCCGCCTGGTACGGTTTCGAATCGTGCAGCGCAGCCTGGACCTCATGTCCCGTCACGCCGTCGATTGCAGCGTGGTGAATCTTCATGTACATCGCAAAGCAGCCCGGCTCGAGGCCTTCGACCCGATCCAGACCTTCGATGATGTGTGCCATCCACAGCGGCTTCGAATGATCGAGCTGCCGCGCCTGCAGGCGCGCGATCTGCGCCATCAGCTGCTGCCAGTCGCCGGGGCGCGGCAACGAGATGTGACGGACGTGGTACTCGAGATCGAAGTCGTCGTCGTGCACCCAGTACGGATGGTCGAGTGACAGCGGCACGGTCGCGAGCTTTTGCTGAAACACGTCGCACCGGTCGATGCGCTGCTGGAAGGTCGCCAAGATCTCTTTGAAGCGTACGGCTCCTTTCGGCGCCGTCGACGGATCGTAGATCTGCAGGCAACCGACCTCTAGCGGAGCGCGATGGCTCTCGGCGTAGAGAAACATCGTATCCATACCAGACAATTGCTTAAGCATCGTTACCTTCCTTCTGCGTCGGCCGGCCGAACAGCCATTCGAACGCGCTGGAGTTGAAAGGTTGCCAGTCGTCTTCGGGTTGCGCCAGGCGATCGGCTATGACCAGCAGTACCAAAGGATTCACCGCCATGCCGAGATGGCTCGACGTGACCCGGATGTTCTCGACGTTGGGCGACACGAGATCCTGAGCAATGTCCGGTGAGACGATGCCGTCGGACAAGCTGTAGATGCAGATGCAGCGCACGTTCGGCAGCGGCGTCGCCACCTCGCGCATGAAGCTCATCAGTTCGCTCGTGATTTCCTCCGATGAGGTGCGTTTGAAGATACGGAAGATCGTGGTCGCTTCCGGCGCATCCGCGATCGGGCTGCCCAGCGTGATGATCTGTCGAACGAGGTCGGGTCTCCGCTTCGCGATCTCCCGGGCGATCACGCCGCCCTGACTCCAGCCGATCAGCGTGGCGGGTTCGCCTCGCTTGGCGACGATGCGTTCGACGTTGATCAGGAAGCGTTCCTCGTAATCGATGCGCTGGTAGCCGACCCCCAGATTCGTGCCGAGCCCCCACGGATAAGGGTCGTAGCCCCAACGCGCGAGGTAACGCCGCAGGGCGAGCATCGCGGTATCGTTGCTGCGATAGCCGGGGACCGTGATGACCGGGTGACCGTCGCCGCGCGGAGCTCGTGTGAGGATCGCATGGGCCGGAATCAGGCTGGCAAACTCCAACAGCGCCCGCGGTAGCTCCGCGAACGCATAACCCAACAGTGGGGGTTCCGAAGGCCCCCGGTCTAAGTCGTCGGCTGCCGCCATCGCCCATGTCCGGTCCTGGTTTGCCGCCGCCATTGTACCGCGCCCGTTATGCGAACGAGGGCGGGGAGAGTACTTATTGAATCCGGCAAGTCTTTGGTCCATCGTCAATTTCCCTGAGGCGTTGAGGCGTGCAGGAACGAGCTGTGGAAGCGTACGCGAGCTTCACGACGGACATTGCAGGCAGCCCGCGCGGCAAGACGACCGGCGCGTTCTTCGATTTCGATGGCACGATCATCGCCGGCCACTCCGTCACCGAGCTGTTCTTGGAGCGGCTGAAAAGCGGTGAGATCGGCGGGCAGGAGATTTTCGATCTGGTCGCGATGGCGTCGCGCTATTTGCTCAAGCCGGCCGGCTTCGAGACTGCGTTGGCCGCGTCGATCGAGAATCTCGCCGGCACGCCGGAGCAGAAGCTCTCCGATCTCGGCGCAAAAGTGTCGCGCGAACGCCTGTCGGCCGACGTGTTCCCCGAAGTGAAGGCCATGATCGAGGCTCATCGACGGCGCGGTCACACCGTAGCGATCGTGACCTCGGCGACGCGCTATCAGGTTCAGACGCTCGCCGCGAGTCTCGGCATCACCGATATCCTGTGCACGGAGCTCGAGGTCGAGGATGGAAAGTTCACCGGCCGCTTGCAGGGCGAGGCCTGCTACGGCAAGCACAAGCTTGACGCCGTCCGGGTGTTCGCGAAGCGTAAGCGTATCAGCTTGAAGAAGAGCTTCGTGTACAGCAACGGCGCCGAGGACGTCGCGCTCCTCGAGGCGGTCGGTCATCCAGTCGCGATCAATCCGGATCGCAAGCTGGCGGAGTGCGCTAGCCGGAAAGGGTGGCACGCGGTCGAGCTCGACAGCCGCGGGTTCGTCGGCGTCGGCGATGTCGCACGAACGCTGCTGACGTTCGGTAGCGCGCTGCCTTTTCTCGCTGCGAGTCTGCCGATTCGCGCGCTCGGGGGCTCGCAGCGGGACGCGATCAATTTTTCCATTGGCACCTGGTCGACGGTGGCCGCCCTGATCGCGCGCCTCAAGCTGATCATTGACGGTGAAGCGAATCTCTGGTCGCATCGGCCTGCTGTCTTCGTCTTCAATCACCAGAGTGCTATCGATCTCTTGATCGTCGCGAAAGTGATGCGCGAGGACATCGTTGGAATCGCGAAAAAAGAAATCCAACGCCAGCCGCTCATGGGACCGGCGCTGACCTTCGCGGGCGCGGTGTTTATCGATCGAGATAACGTCCGCGATCCGAAAACTGCGCTCGCACCGGCGGTCGACGCGCTGAGACACGGTCGCTCGGTCGTGATCGCGCCCGAGGGCACCCGCAGTCGTGACGGCAAGCTCGGCGAATTCAAGCGGGGCGCATTCCACATGGCGCGCCAGGCCGGCGTGCCGATCGTGCCGATCGTCATCCACAATGCGACCGATGCGCTACCCGTGAGAAGCATGGTGATCCGGCCCGCCGAGGTGAAGGTCAGCGTTCTGAAGCCGATCGCGACGGACGGCTGGATGCTGTCCGACGTAGCGCCGCAGGCGCGGAGGGTACGCGAGCTGTATCTCGAAGAGCTCGGCCAAGGCGACAAGGTCCGGGCTCGGACAAGTTGATCGACGGCAATGACCACGGTCGCGTTGTCCAGGGTCGCCACGCTCGACGAGCGGGAGGTCTTGAAGGACGCTGCTTTTAAGGCGGCGCTGCGGGAGCTCGCGGACGGACAGAATCGTGACTTCCGCGAGGTAGAACGTTACGCCAAAGAGTGCCTCGACGAGCTGTCGGTGCGTCCGGCCGATCGCTATCTCGGGTGGGTCGCAGCGCTTGCGCGGTTCATGTACACCCGCAGCTTCGAACCGGAGTTCGACGTCAACTGGGAGGCTTTGCGGACACTCAAATCCATGGCCGAATCGCGACCGCTCGTGTTTCTCTGGTCGCACAAGTCCCATTTGGATGCGTTCGTCTTCATGCGCACCCTCTACGATGCCGGCTTTCGGCCGCAGCCGCTCAGCTTTGCGGGCATCAACATGGCGTTCGCCGGCTTCGGTGCGCTCGCCAAGCATTCGGGCGCGATTTTCCTGCGCCGCACCTTCAAAGACGACGATGTCTACAAACTGGTTCTGCAGCATTTCATCGATTATCTGGTGGCGCGCCGCGTGCCCCTGTCCTGGTCGATCGAGGGTACCCGCTCGCGCACGGGTCTGCTGATGCCGCCGAAGCTCGGACTGATTCAATGGGTCGTCGATGCCTACCACCGGGCGCAGTGCGACGATGCGCTGCTGGTACCGGTCGCGATCAGCTTCGACCAGATCCCGGAGATCGATGACTTCATCGCGATGCAGCGGGGTCTGCCGAAGCGCAAGGAAACGCTTCGGTGGTTCATCGGCTACATCGCCGGCATGAAGGCGAAGTACGGCAAGATCTACGTGCGCTTCGCGGAACCGGTGTCGCTATCGGAATCCGTGCCGGTCGCGGATGCGTTGGTGCGAGGCGACACACCGGACCGTGCGCAGGTACACAAGCTCGCTTTCGAGGTATGCAACCGAATCGAGCATATCAAACCCATTACTCCGATCGACCTCATCACTTTGGTGCTGATGGCGGCCAACGATCGCGCTCTGGACGAAGGCCAGATTCGGGACCACGCGGTCGAGATCATCGATCTGATCCAACGGTGGGCATTGCCAACAGCCGCCAATCTGGACCCGGACGGCCAGCGATCATTGTCATCGACGCTCCAGACGCTGACGGAGACCGAGCTCCTGGAAGCGCACGAGATGGATGCGGCGCCCGTGTACAGAATCATGAGTGGCAAACAGCTCGCCGCGGCTTATTATCGCAATACGATCGTGCATTATTTCTTGAGCAGCGCGATCGCGGAGGTGGCGCTCGCAATGACGTCCGAAGGACGCGGCAAGGAAGGCGTCCTGGACACGGCGATGGCGCTCAGGGATCTGCTGAAGTTCGAGTTTTTTTTCAAGACCAAGGCTGCGTTCAGGAGCGACGTCGCCGCCTACCTCGACTATCGTTACCCGAGTTGGTGCGCCGGTAAATCCGATCTGTCGACCGAGAAGCCGCCGCTCTTTGGCCATGGCATCCTGAGGTCTTTCGTCGAAGCCTACGGTATCCTGGCGGAGTTACTCGTCCGCCGCGGGGAGCAGATCATCGCCGAATCGGAACAAGAGGCGCTGATCGGCGGTTGCCTGCGGCACGGCGAGGAAATGCTGCTGCGTAAGGAGATCAGCACGGAGGCGGCGCTCTCGCAGCCCATGTTTGCGCACGCGATTCGACTCGCCAACCACCGGGGCCTCTTGCGCGGCGACGGCGGTCGCCAAGAACGGCGTCGCGCATTCGCCGACGAAATCGCGGGTGTCCTGAACGGGATCGCTCTCCTGCAGACTATGTACGACCGGCACCTGGGGGGTACGTAATCGGGGCGGTCAGTACTGATACTCGGTCTGCGACCGGTGGAGCTCTCTGAAGCGCTCCTTGCTCTCGGTCTCGAGCGCCTCGATCTCGGCTCGGGTTCGGCAGACCCGCATTGCACGGTTCGATCCGGTCCGCTTCTCCAGGCGGCAAACCCGCTGAGCGGCGACGCTCGCGGTTGGAGGAGTATCGGCAGTGGATTGGACGCGCGGTATCTCGGCGACTTCCAGCACGGATTCGGTCGCATCGTCGACCGCCGGGTCGTCGTCCGCCGAAGCCGCCGCGCTGGCGACGCCCGCACGGTCGTCGGCGGCGCCGTCGGGGAGCGCATCGTTATCGGCTGCCGGACCGGACGCGGCGCAGCCGGCAAGACCCAACAACGTGGCGCTCAACAAGCAACGAAACTTCATATCGTCCCCACCGCTCGAGCCACGATAATAGCGCCCGGCAGGAGTCGAGACCAGCGACTGCGCTCGGCATCGGCTCATGACAAATTGGAATATCGAAACCTCGGAGCCGCGTTCCGCGGCGGCGCAACTAGCGTCTGCGGGTGAATGCATCCAAGCTGCCGGGCGTAGAGGACAGGGCCTCGACCTCGTCGATCTCGATCGGGATGATTCGGCTCAACCACTCGTAACCGGAATCCGTCACCAGCACGTCGTCTTCGAAAGCGACGCGCGGTCCTTCGGGAGGCATCACGCCCTGCTCGATGGACAGCACCATGCCGGACTTGAGCGGCGCGAGGTAGTCGCCCTCGTCGTGCACTTCCATGCCGATGAAGTGGCCGATGCCGTAGTAGTAGTGCTCGTCGTATCCGCCGGCGTCGCGCAGCATCTCGATCGCCTTGTCGTGCAGCTCCCACCAGGTGACGCCGGGTCGCACCATGTCGATGACGGTCTTTTGCACGTCCAGGGCGATCTCGTACAGCCGGCGCTGCTCGCTGCTGAAGCGACCGTCAATCGGCATGTTGCGCTGGATGTCGGCCGAGTAATGGTTGAACGCCGCGCCGGTATCGGTCCAGACCATGTCGCCCGGTTGGAACATGGCGCCGCCCGATCGTGGCACGAATTCGATCCAGCCTTCGGGTATCGTCGGCTCGTCCGCGGTGGTCTCCACACCTTCGCGACGCACGGAGGTCGGAAAGCCCAAGGTCGCGCCGCGATAGCGATAGACGAAATCCATGACCTCCATGACCTGCTTCTCCGACATGCCCGGCCGCGCAGCGCGCAGGGCTTCGACCACGCCCTCTCCGGTGATTTCGACGGCGCGCTTTAGATTCGCGAGCGACCAGGAGTCCTGTAGCATGCGGACCTGATCGAGGATGTCGGCGGAATCGCGTGCCTCGATCTCCGGGGAGAACCGCTTGATCCGCTCGAATTCGGCGAGGCGTGACGGTTCCGGCATGCCGAGCCGGAAAAAGCGTGGATAGTTGAGGTACAGCACCTTGTCGCGCTCACCCCAGGCGCGCGACAGCGCGGCCGCGAGCGGCCAGCGGCGCACCTGGGTGATGCGCCAGTCGCGGAAATCGGTCATCGCGACCGAGAGGTCGTTCTCCAATACCGCGAACGGACGCACGTCGTCGATACCGGTGCGCCGCGCGAGCGCCTCCGGATCTCCCGAGGTGTACAAGACCACCCAGCTCTTGACCGGTCCGTCGAGACGCCCGCGCGCGTCGGGAGCAGCAGGCAAGAGGAGCAGCGCCGAATCGAGACTGTCGAGGCCGTCGAGTCCGGACAGATAGATGAAGTCGTGGTTATCTGAATGCGGCACCTGGAATTCGAGGCGGCGCTCCTGAGCGCGTTCTACCGAGTAGATGAGCATCGCGCCCTCCGGCATTGCCTCGAGCACCCGCGCGCGGCGTTTTGCGAAGATCTCCCGCAGCCGATCCGGGTCGGGATTATCGACGTCGAGCGTTGCGGCAAGGGCCGCTTCCGCCGCGTAGTCGTACGAGAAAGGCAGGAATGCCGGTTCGTCGGCGGGAAACGCGTTCGGCGTGACGAACGTCGCCAGCGACGCTACGGTGACTCTGACAATTCGCTTCATGGCCTCTCCGTTGAGGTTGGTTCGCTACCGGCCGTCGGCATCGGAAGCGCGTGGTCCGGCCGCAGCCTATCAGTTCCGTGCCC
>JBFGFX010000002.1:0-52697 GCA_041579335.1 Woeseiaceae bacterium
CTATTGACCGGGATCGGCCTGGTGGTGTTCCGCAGCGGCCGCTGGCGAACCCAGGACGCCTGACGCGTGCGCCGGCGACACGTAGAATGGCCGTCGTCGCCGAGTCGGGACTCGTGATGTCCGCTGCACCGCTGATCGACGTACACAACGCCACGCTCTACCGCGGCAGCACCCGCGTGTTCGACGGCTTGTCGCTCAAGATCGAGCAGCACGAGCAGGTGGCCATCATCGGGCCGAACGGCGCCGGCAAGACGACACTTCTAAAAGCCGTCAACCGCGAGATCTACCCGGTCGTGAAGGAGGATTCGTGGTTTCGTATCCTCGGACGCGATACCTGGAACGTCTGGGAGCTTCGGTCGCAGATCGGCATCGTCTCGGATGATCTGCAGTCCCGCTACGTACGGACGACGGTCGGCCTCGACGTCGTGCTTTCCGGCTTCTTCGCCAGCATCGGCACCCACGGGCTGCTCGCCACCCGGGTGACGCCGGCGCAGCGGGAGCGGGCACGATCGATCATGGACGAGCTCGGCGTCCTCGGTTACGCGGACGTCGAGCTCGGCCGCATGTCGACCGGCCAGCAGCGCCGCTGCCTGCTGGCGCGGGCGCTGGTCCACGATCCGAACACGCTGATCCTCGACGAGCCGACCGCCGGCCTGGATCTCGCGGCGAGCTTCGACTATCTGGCGCGCATCCGAAGCCTGATCCTTAAGGGGCGCAGCATCGTGCTCGTGACGCATCACTTGAACGAGATTCCGACGGACGTCGAGAGGGTCGTGCTGCTGTGTGACGGACTGATCGTCGCCGACGGGCCGAAAGCGTCGGTGCTCACGCAGGCCAACCTGGTCGCGGCCTACCGGGTGCCATTGAAGCTCGAGGTCGTCGACGGCCACTATTTGGCCTATCCGTCTCAGGAGTGAGCAAGACCGGCGCCCAAGTTCGAAACCGATAACAGATCCCGCCCTAAACCCCCACAGGGATTGACAAAAACGTGACATACTACGGAGCCTTGGCGGTCGAAAGAGCTTAGGCTCAGGCGCATGATTCGGCGACTCGCACAGCACCTCTCGGCCGGCGGCCTGCTCGCCGCCTCGCCGCTTGGCTTCGCGCAAGCGAACGACACCGTCACCGGAATCACGAACCTCGGCCCGGCGCTGGTCATCCTTGCCATCGCCGGCGGGTTGCTTCTCACGTTGCTGCTCAGGCCGACCGTTACCGCCCTCGCCCGGACGGTGACCGAGAAACTCGGCAGGCGCCGTATCGCGAAGATCCTGCGCGCGAAGAGCCCCCACGTCCTCGACGATTTCATCGTGCCGGGCGCATACGGCGGCTTGACCCGTATCGACCACGCAATGCTCACGGGCGGTGGCATCCTCTGCATTCAGACCAAGCATTACAACGGCGTCGTGTTCGGCGAGCCGGACGAGCCACAATGGACCAACGTCGACGGAATACAGCGTCGGAAATTCCTGAACCCGCAGATTCAGAACGAGGGCCGTGCAAATGCGCTGCGCAAAATCGTTCCGGAACTTCCGGTCGCGAACCTCGTCGTGTTCACCGGTTCCGTGCAGTTCACGAACGCACGCGACAAGAACGTGATCCTTCTGCGCGATCTCGAAAGCTTTATCGCCAAGTTCGAATTCGGACCTTCGAAGATCAAGGACTGGGACGCCGTGTGGCTGACGATGAAATCCGCAGCGTTGACCGACGACGAATCCCGCAAGGATTTCAACGCTCAGGTAAGCTTCGGCTGAACACCCGAACCGTTGCCGCTGCCGAAGTCTGCGACGGCGTGCAGCATTAGCTATACTCCTGCCTCCCGAAGCCGCGCCGGAATTTGCGTATGCCCAACTCGTTGTGCGCCGAGCCCTGCATCAGCTCGCCGGGCGGCGTCGTGGCCGTGCTGTGCGCGGTCGCCGCGTTTTGGTTCTACGTACATAAAGCGACCCAGTGGAAGCTGTTCCAGTACGTACCGCCGCTGATATTCATTTACGCGACGCCGGTCCTGCTGAACAACCAAGGGATTATCCCCGCCGATTCGCCGGTCTATTCGGCGCTGAGCGGCTATCTGCTGCCGGTGTTCATCGTTCTCATGCTCATCAAGGTCGACGTCCCGGCAGCGGTCCGCGTCATGGGCAAGGGAGTGCTCGTAATGCTGATGGGAACCGCGGGCGTGATGGTCGGTGCCGTCGTTTCTTACGTCCTCGTCCACCGCTGGCTGTCGCCGGATGCCTGGACCGGCTTCGGCGCGTTGGCCGGCAGCTGGATCGGCGGTACCGGCAATCTTGCAGCGGCGAGCGAGATGCTCGGTACGCCGCCCGAGCAGTTCGGACTCGCCGTGCTGGCGGATAACGTGATCTACATCGTGTGGCTACCGATACTGTTGGCGTCGAAGAACTTCGCCGACCAGTTCAACAAATGGGCGAACGTGCCGGCGGATCGGCTGCAGATGATGGACTCGGCTTCAGCGGTGCTCGTAGACGACGAACCCGCGCCGACGATGCAAGACTACATCTTCCTACTGGCCATCGCGATCGGCGTCACCTGGGTGGCGACGTCGCTTGCTACCATCGTGTTCGCGGCGCAGACGGCATCCGCGCCGGGCCTGGACGTGGTCCTGTCGGAGTCCACCTGGCGCATTCTGTTGATCACGACGATCGCGCTTGCCCTGTCGGCGACGCCGGTCGCGAAGCTGCCGAACTCGACGGCGCTCGGGACAGCAATGATCTACATCTTCGTCGCCGGCATGGGCGCACGAGCCACGATCGAAGGTTTCGGTCAGGCGCCGGCGTTTCTGCTCGGCGCGGTCATCTGGCTCTTCATTCACGGCGGCTTTTGTTTGCTGGGCGCGAAGCTGTTCCGCGTCGACGTGCACAGCGTCGCGATCGCCTCGGCGGCGAATATCGGCGCGGCGGCATCGGCGCCGATCGTCGCTGCGTTCCACCGGCCGAGCCTCGTGCCGGTGTCGATCCTGATGGCCTTGATCGGCTACGCGCTCGGCAACTACCTCGCGCCGCTCACCGGCCACCTGGCGCGCCTGGCCGTCGGCCAATAATCGGCCGCCGATCGGAGCTTGCAATGCAGCAAAAAAGCTGCATAATAATATGCAGTTTTTTAGCTGCATAATGTCGTGGACCGAGTATTCAAAGCTCTGAGCGACCCGAGTCGCCGCAAGATGCTCGACCGGCTGTTCGACGCCCCGGGACTGACCTTGGGCGAGCTGACCGGCGGCCTCGACATGCGCCGCCAGTCGGCGAGCCGCCACCTCGAGGTCTTGGTCGACGCCGGGCTCGTGACCGCCGAGTGGTACGGACGCGAAAAGCGGCACTACCTGAATCCGGTGCCGATCGCCGAGATCGGTCGCCGCTGGATCGACAAGTTTTCCGGCCCGCGAGCCGCGGCCATCCTGAATCTCCGCCGAGCCTTGGAGGACGACGACAATGAATAAAGCAGAGTACGTTTACATGGCGATCATCGCCGCATCGAGAGAGGACGTTTGGCGGGGCCTGACGACGCCAGAATTCACGCGCCAGTATTGGCACCAGACGGACGTCCGAAGCGACTTCGAGGCAGGCTCGACGATCGAATTCCTGAGCCCGAGCGGCGAGGTCGCCGTCAGCGGCGAAATACTCAAGACGGACTATCCGGAAGAGCTGTCCTACACGTGGCTGTTCGCAAGCGATGCCGAACGCGGCGACGACGCGCCGTCGCGAGTGACGTTCAAGCTTCAGGCGCTCGACGTCGGCACACGGCTGCTCGTCATCCACGACCAGCTCGAGGCAGGATCGAGGACCCACGAGATGATCAGCTTCGGCTGGCCGCACGTCATCTGCGGGCTGAAGACGCTCTTGGAAACCCGAAACGCGGTCGACTTCAGCCTCGCGCAAGCGAGTTGACATGCCTGTTTCTGATATAAAGTCGCCGCATGAACCAGCGGGGCCGATGGTTGATCTATGCGGCGGGCGCTGCCGCGCTGCTCGTCGTCGTTGCGGCGGCGGCGACCGCCTGGCTATGGCGCGAGCCAGCGGCGCTCGATGAGCTGCCATGGCCGATCGCCGACGCGACGGCGGAGGTCGGCGGCGACGCCGTCACGGTCACGTGGTTCGGCATTTCGACTCTGCTGTTCGACGACGGTGACACGCAAATCCTGATCGATGGCACGTTCACACGGCCGCGACTCGTCGACCTCGCGCTGTTCCGCAAGCTGCGATCCGACATCGCGAAGATCAACTACGCGCTCGATGAGTTCCGCATCGATCGCCTCGCCGCGATCGTACCCGTGCAATCGCACATCGATCACGCGATCGACGTCGGCAACGTCGCTAATCGGACGACCGCGGTCATTCTGGGTTCGGAATCGACGGCGAACATCGCACGCGGCGCCAACGTCCCCGTCGATCAGTATCAGATCTTGGCCAGCGGCGAGATCCGTCATTTCGGCGACTTCACGATCAAGCTGATCGAGTCGGCGCACGCGCCGATCGGGCCGAGCGAAGCCGGGTGGTTTCCGGGTGTGATCGACGAGCCGCTCGAGCAGCCGGCACGAGTATGGGCATGGCGGGGCGACGCCGCGCTGACGATCCTGATCGAGCACCCTCAAGGAACTGCCCTCGTTCAGGGCAGCGCCGGCTTCGTCCCTGGCCGGCTCGCCGAGGTTACGGCCGATGTCGCGCTCTTGAGCGTGGCCGGACTTGCTTCGCTCGGCGCCGAGCACACGGAGCGCTACTGGTCCGAGACGATCACGGCGACCGGCGCCCGCCAGGTGTTCGCTCTCCACTTCGACGACTTCACCCGCCCGTTCGGTGAGGTTCGGTTACCGCCCGCGATCGTCGACGACGTCACCGAAGCCGCGCGGTGGCTCGACGCCGCTGCGGCGAACGACGAGATCACGGTCCAGCGGCTGCCGTTCGGCATCCCGATCGCGCTGTTCGCGATCCCGGCGGCCTCGCCCGGCGGCGCCTCACCCTAACCGCGGCAGGAACACCTCACGGGTAATGGCGCCGCCTACGCAAGGACGTACACTTGACGCTTGAGCGGAGCAAATCACTATGACGTCGACGGCATCCGAATTCGGCTCGATTCTGCGTCATTGGCGCCGGGCCCGACGCTTCAGCCAGCTCGACCTGGCGCTGCAGGCGGACGTCTCGAGCAAGCACGTCAGCTTTCTGGAGACGGGCAGGAATCGTCCGAGCCGCGAGATGATCATTCGGCTGTCGAACGCGATGGATCTGCCCCTGAGGGATCGCAATCTGCTGCTCACGGCGGCGGGCTTCGCGAGCGTGTACGCAGAGAGCTCCCTCGACGCACCGGCATTCCATCAGGTCGACGAGGCCTTGCAGCGCATACTGGATCTGCACGAGCCGTATCCGGCCATCGTCATGGACGCGGACTGGACGATACTCCAGCAAAATAACGGCGCTAAGGCTTTCTCGGCGCGCTTCATCGACGATCCCGCGGCGCTGCCAAACAACGCCTTCGAGCTGTTGTTCTCGGAGCGCGGACTCCAGCCGTACGTCGAGGACTGGGAGGCGCTGAGCTCGGCGCTCCTGATGCGCCTCTTTCGCGAAGCGATCGTTGCGGGCAGCCGGTCACGCAAACGGGCGTTGTTCGACAGGATCGAGCGCATGCCGACGGTACCCAAGAATTGGCGAGAGCTCGCCAATCGACTGCCGTCGGGTCCGACGATCGACCTGGTCTTACGCAGGGACGGGATAGAGTGTCGGTTCTTTACAACCGTAACGACCTTCGGCACGCCGCAGGACATCACGTTACAGGAGCTTCGTATCGAATCCTATTTCCCGGCCGATGCGGCGACCCGGTCGCTGTGTGATGCGTGGTCGGCTGCGCCGATCGCCTAGCTGCCGCCGGTCGCGGCGCGCGCGAGCGCTCGTATGTGCAGGCGTAGCTCGTCGGGCGCGCGCAGGAAGCGCTCTTTCTCGTCTTTCGCCAGGCGCTTCAGCCGGTGTTCGACCCGGCTCGCCGCGCTGCGATCGCCGACGGCCTGCTCGAACACCAACCGCAAGGGTCCGCGGCCCTTGAGATACTTCGACCCGCGCCGGCCCTGCTCGTGCTCGAGCAAGCGTCGGCACACGTCGACGGCGATACCCGTGTACAGACTATCGTCCGCGCACCGCAGCAGATAAACGCTCCAGACGGTCTCGTCAGGTATGGCCACCGGTCAGCTTGTCGCCGAGCACGCGAAACGCGCCGGCTTCGATCCCGGCGCGATTGTGCTCGGTATCGTCAAACGTCAACACCAGCTCTGCGCCGCCGAATTGCTTTGCCGCGGCGGGGTGCAGGCGCAGCGTCAGCACGTTTCCCGTCAGCGCGGCCTCTTTGATGACGTCTCTGCCGGCCAGCTGTTCCTCGTCGATCTCGAGATAGATTGTCTCATCCAGCGTTTCGCTGCACGCGCGCATGAGCAACAGGTAGCTCTTGATATCGCCCCGGGCGTCCGTGTCCGCGAAGAACAACATCGCAGCATTGTCGCGGACGTCGAAAGCGACGGTGTCGTAGTGACAGGTAGGAGCCATCGGCGGCCTCATCAGTGGGCGACCTGTACGATTCTACTCGAAGCACGGCGACGATTCCCGCAATCTCACCCGCGGGTCGCTCCAGCGCACGTTGCGTCAGATCGTCTCCATATGAAGAAGCGCAAGCTGAGCGTCTTTTTCGGCCCAAAGCACCTTCAGCCAGCGATGAAACTCGCGCCGGAAGTGGCGATCGTTGATGTAGTCGCCCGCCACGATCCAGTCGTCCACCGGCCGCGGCTTTATGTCGATGACGACCTCGCGGAAGCGGCCGCACAAGAGGTCCCAGAACTGCGGCACGCCATGGGGATAGAAGATCGTCACATCCAGGATAGCGTCGAACATGCTGCCCATCGCCGACAGCGCGATTGCGACGCCGCCAGACCGCGGCGGTAGCAGGTGCCGGTAGGGCGAGTCGCGCTTGACGCGCTTATCTTCGCTGAAGCGCGTGCCCTCGACAAAGTTGATGACGCTGGTCGGCACGTCGTTGAACTTTCGGCAGGCTCGCTTAGTCGCTTCGAGGTCTCTGCCTTTTTGCTCGGGGTGCCGCTTCAGGTAAGACTTCGAGTGCCGCTTCATGAACGGCATATCCATGGCCCAGAACGCGATGCCGAGCACCGGAAACCAGATCAGCTGCTGCTTGACGAAAAACTTGAGGAACGGCATGCGCCGATTCAGCGCTATCTGTAGTGCGACGATGTCGACCCAAGTCTGGTGATTGACGATCACGAGATACCAGTTGGATCGACTCAAAGCGTCGACGCCGCGGATATCGTACTTGGTCGAGTTTGCGGCACCGAAGATGAGCGCGTTCGATGCGATCCAATTCTCGCCGATAGCCATGATCCAGCGCGTCATCGTCCGCCGGAACGCGGCGATCGGCACCAACAGCTTGAGCAGTGTGAGCACCGCCAAGGGCGTAAACCAAAAAACCGTGCTGACGGTGGCGATTCCGAGCACCGTTACGCCTTTGATAGCGGCTAGGGAGTTCTTGATCAAGGCTCGATCGCCGTCAGCGGCCGACAGGCAGTTCGGCGGCATTCTAGCTGGATTGCCGACTGCCTGCCTCTCGAGACGGTCGCCGCGGTTGTCGATCCATCGGGCATCTAGTAGGGTTCTCAAGTCTTCTCTCTGACGATTCAGATCGCCGCTTGTGAGCGCTCTGATCCCGACACCGACCGAGGGTAATCCGGCTGCCATGACTTCCGTAATCACGTTAACGATCAACGGCGAGACCCGCGCGTTGGACGTCGACCCGACTACGCCTCTTCTGTGGATCATTCGCGAACAGTGGGGCCTGCAGGGCACCAAGTTCGGCTGCGGCGTAGCGCAGTGCGGAGCCTGCACCGTGCATCTGAACGGAAGGCCGATACGCGCCTGCGTGACGCCGGTGCGCGCGGCGGACGAGCAGCAGGTCACGACGATCGAGGGGCTTCGTGGCGACGACGGTAACCTGCATGCGGTGCAGCAGGCGTGGATCGACGAACAGGTGCCTCAGTGCGGCTACTGTCAGTCGGGCCAGATCATGTCGGCCGTCGCGCTGCTCGAGCGGTCACCTTCGCCGACCGACGCCGAGATCGACCGGGCAATGAGCGGCAACGTGTGTCGCTGCGGCACCTATACGAGGGTTCGTAAAGGCATCAAGCGGGCGGCGACCGCTCTCGCCCGCGGCGTGGAGGCTCTAGACAATGAATAAGTGGACGCGTCGCGCCGTCATTACGAGCGGCGTCCTGGTTGGCGGCGCCTTGGTGGTCGGGGTCGCTATCCGCCCCGGTAATCGGGCCGACAAGGTCGCTGGTCTCGTCGCCGGGGACGATGAAACCGTGCTCAACGTCTGGCTGAAGATCGCACCCGACAACACCGTGACCGCGATCGTCCCGCACGCCGAAATGGGACAAGGCGTGCATACGACGCTGGCAATGATGCTGGCAGAGGAGCTCGACGCCGACTGGTCCAAGGTGCGGATGATGGAAGCGCCGGCGCACACGGAGTACGCCAACTACGCCTTGGCCAAGGGCTACGCACTCGGAGACGCGGATTTTCCGGCGTTCCTAATCGGCACGCTCGACGGCGTATTTCTGAGCGCGACCAAAATGATGAGCCTGCAGCTCACCGGCGGCAGCACCTCCGTGGCGGCGACCGGCATGCACGGCATGCGAATCGCCGGCGCGGCGGCAAGGGCCATGTTGCTCGAGGCGGCCGCGGACGCGTGGCAGGTGCCGATGGCCGAGTTGGCCGCGCGAAACGGCAGCATCCACCACGACGCGAGCGGCCGCGCGGCGCCGCTTGCCGAGTTCGCGGCGATGGCCGCCGGCTATTCGCCGCCGGCGAAACCCAAGCTCAAAACCGAGCATGAGTTCACCCTCCTCGGCACGTCTCCGCCGCGCCTCGACGTCCCGTCGAAAGTCGACGGCAGCGCACGCTTCGGCATCGACACGGTGCTGCCCGGCATGAAATACGCGACTGTCAAGGCGGCGCCGGTGTTCGGCGCCCGCGTCGACTCGATCGACGAGACGTCGGTGCAGGACCTGCCCTGGATTCGCAAGATCGTGAATCTCGGCGACGCGGTGGCGGTGGTTGCCGACGGCTACTGGCAGGCGAAAATAGCCTTGGACAAGCTTGCGCTCGCTTTCAGCGAGACGCGGAACGACAGCGTCGAGCAGAGCGACATCTACGAGCAATTCGCGGCCGCCATGGACAGAGCGCTCGAGGACGACGACAACGAGATCGACGTGTCGACCGGCGACACCGCGATCGCGTTCGCCGAGTCCAGCCGTTTCGTCGACGCCGAGTACCGGGTCCCGTACTTGGCGCACGCTACGATGGAGCCGATGAACTGCACGGCTTGGGCGCGCGACGGCCGCCTCGAGCTGTGGCTCGGCACCCAGAACCCGCTCGGCTTCGCGGCCGAGGTGGCAAAAGCGATCGATGCCGACGCCGACCAGGTGATTGTCCATAACCAATACCTGGGCGGCGGCTTCGGGCGACGCGCATTCTCCGACTATGCGATCCAGGCCGCACGCCTCGCCGTGGAGGTGCCGTATCCGGTCAAGCTGATCTGGTCGCGCGAAGAGGACATGCGACACGACCATTATCGACAGGCCGGCATCAGCCGCTTCCAGGCGGCGCTGGACAGCTCCGGCATGCCGACCGCGTGGATCAACCAGTACGGCGAGAAGCACGATCCGGCGGAAGCACCACACATCCCTTACGCCATCCCGAATCAGCTGATCCACTATGCGCCGAGCCGATCGCACGTACCGTGGGGATTTTGGCGCAGCGTCGACCACTCGCTGCACGCGTTCTTCACCGAGTCGTTCATCGACGAGCTCGCCTACGCGGCCGGCCGGGATCCTTATGAATATCGCCGTGAGCTCCTCGCCGGCAATCCCCGCTATCGGGACGTCCTCGATCTCGCCGCCGAGAAAGCCGCTTGGGGCACGCCTTTGCCGGACAACCATGGCCGCGGCATCGCGATCCATCGGTCCTTCGGCACGATCGTTGCGCAGGTCGTCGAGGCCGAGGTGGCGGACGGCCACGTCCGGGCACACCGCGTAGTGTGCGCGGTCGACTGCGGTTTCGCGATGCATCCGGACGGTCTCAAGGCGCAGATGGAAAGCGGCATCGTCTACGGCTTGACCGCGGCCCTGTACGGCGAGATCTCGATACACCGCGGTGCCGTGGCGCAGAGCAATTTCCACGATTACGAGATGCTGCGGTTGGACGAGGCACCGCGAGTCGAGACGCATATCCTGAACGGCGGCGGTCGGGTCGGGGGTGCTGGAGAGCCGGGCACGCCGGCGATCGCACCGGCACTCGCCAACGCGATCTTCGACGCGACCGGACGGCGCATTCGCAAGCTGCCGATCAAGCGGTTCGACTTCGGTCGCGGAGACCTCGAAGCGCAGGATGTGGCGTGAGCGGAAGTCAATGGCATGAAGACCGATAAGATTCGGGCGATACTCGCCGAGCTCAGCAAGGAGCTCGAGCGCGCGGAAGACATCGACGCCGACGTTCGCCAAACGATGAAAGAGCTGCACCGCCACGTGGACGAGCTCGAGCGGTCACGGCATGCCTCGAGCGAAACGATGGTCGACCACGTGAAAGCGCTCGAATCGAGATTCGCCGCGTCGCATCCGGTGCTCGAGCAGGCCGCGCGCGAGTTGCTCGACGCCATCGCCAAGATGGGGATCTGACCAGCGACAGCTGCGAGGCGGCGGGCTTTCAAGCTTTGCAGGCTCACCGCGCGACGTCGCGAAGACCAACCGTGCTCACGGCACTCGCAATGGAGCCAATGAGCCATGAACATCCTCTATCCGTCGCTCGTCATGATAGGCCTGACGCTGTTCTGTCTGTTTCGCCTGGGTTTCTTGCGCGCCAAGGCCCTGCAAGCCGGGGAGGTGAGCCTGCGATATTTCTCGCTGTACGAGGGCGACGAGGAGCCTGAGAAGCTGCGCGTACATTCGCGTCATTTGATCAATCTGCTCGAGATGCCGGTGCTCTTCTATGTCGTTTCGATGATCGCTTACGTTGCCGGAGCCGCATCGACTGCGGCCGTAGTGTTGGCTTGGATCTTCGTCGCGCTGCGCCTCTGGCACAGCTACATCCATCTGACCTCGAACACGGTCGCGCTCAGGTTTCGCGTGTTCGCCGCGAGCGCGCTGGTACTGCTGGCGCTCTGGCTGATGACCGTCGTGAGCCTGCTGTTGAAATGAGCCGTTCGCAGCCGGCAAACCGCCTTGCTCGAGTGAACGATCCCGTCCGCATAGAGCGCGCCGGCATTTTTGATGCCGATACCCTGGCCGCGTTCGCCCAGCGTACGTTTGTCGAGGCGTACGAGGGTGGCGACGCGACTCCCGATCACGTCGTTCAATACGCGGCGAGCGCGTTCGCCCCTGCGACGGTCCGCAGCGAGCTCGGTGATCCCGCCTATCTGTTTCTGATCGCGAGGCGGGACGACGGGTATGCCGGTTATGCGAAGCTTTGTAGGGGTCGGCCGATCGCAGAGCTCAGCGCGCGATCCACTGTGCAGCTCGAGCGCATCTACGTCGAGCGCCGCAGACAGGGCGCAGGGTTAGGCGGCGCGCTGCTGCGCGCGGCGCTCGCGGCGGCGCAAAGAGACGCGGACGCGATCTGGCTGTCGGTGTGGCAGGACAATCCCCGTGCCCAGCGTTTCTACCGCAAGAACGGGTTCGAGATCGTGGGCAAAGCGTTTTTCATGCTCGGGCCCGAGCGGCAGGAAGACTTCATTATGGCCCGGCGCTTCGGCTGAGCCGTCAGCTGCCGTCGCGCAGTCGTTCGAAGTCGCTCAGATCCGGCCGACGCTCGCGGGGCCGATCGAGCTCGATCTCGTAGATCGCCTTTCCGAGATTGCGGAGGAACGGCAGGCCGATCGTGTCGTACTCATACTGATTGTCGTTGAATGTCTGGTTCTCGTTCGTGTATATCGTCGCCGCGAGTATGAATTCGATCCCGTTGTCGAAATCGACGACGTAAGCGGCGTCGGTGAGGAAGCCGTAGGCATCGCCGACTTTATTGAAGATGCGGATGTTGTCCGGGATCGTGGCAGCATCTCCGCCGTACATCAGGAACTTCACGTAGGCCTCCGGATAGCGGAACTGATCGGCGTAGGCGGCGATGCCGCTCTCGCCCGGGTATTCGGACATGTAACGGCGCAGAAAACGATAGTGGTCATCCGTGAGTCCGAAGCGGCGCGTTTCCGACATGCTGTCCGGAAACAGTATGACTCGTATCGTGTCGTGCAGGTCTTTGAGCGCGTAGGCATTATTCTCCGAGAAGTCCTTGGGCCGATCGAGGCGCTCGCCGGCGACGATCTCCGCCCGGCCCAGCAGCTCCGGGGCCTCGCCGACGAAGCTAATCTCGCTTCGCTTCGCCGCTTCGACGTACACGGTGCCGCTTCTTGCGACGAATCGCACCGGATTGGTCATGCGATTCTGTTCGATGTCGAGCGCCAACTCCAGACGATGGATGATGCGGGTGTTGTTGAACCCCTTGGCAAAGAGCGCCTCGTTGAGCGCCTGCTGGCCGATGAGCTCGTACAGCCGATTGAAGGCGTCGTTGTCGCTGACCAGTAGTATCTTGCGGACGTAGTGCGCGACCGACGGCAGCCCGGTCGGCGAGGTTTCGTCGACGGTCGCTTCGGTCTGGAAATCCGCTGCGGCACCCGTGAGCATGATGGTGTCTCGGTCGAGCTCTGGGATATTCAAGCGGTTGATCTTCTCGAGCGCCAGTGCGGCGGTCGGCAGCTTCACGGTGCTGGCCGGATAAAAGTATTCGGAGGCGTCGACACGAAAAGAATAGGAGCGGAAGGCTGGCCGATTGTCCACGTCCCGGTCGATCTGCGTATAGATGATCTGAACCCGGTACTTGGCCGGATCCTGCATCACGGTTGCTAACCGATGCGGTTGGGATTCGAGCAGCGATTCCAACGAACCCTCCCATCCCCGATCGCAGGCGGACAGGACGAAGACGATCGACAGCAGGACCGAGCGGCGCATTCGGCGAGTATGGCACGGCGACGCTGCGCTGTGGATGATCGGCGACAACGGCTGCCGGCGAGCGGCCGCGCGGTTAGAATGGAAATCGCAGAACGGAGCAGGACGAGTGTCGGTATCGCGCCTAGAGCACATCACGAAGATCGGCGTCGAGCAGATGGGCGAGCTTGCCGACAGCCTGGACGATCCGACGGTATTGCGCCTGGAGAATCTCGACACCGACATCCTACCGCCCGCAGAGGCGGTCGAGTTCACGCGCCGTGCGATTGGCAACGACGACGCGAACAGCTACCTGCCGTTCTTGGGTCTCGACACGACGCGTCAGGCGGCCGTCGCGCTCGTCGGCCGGCAGGCCGGCACCGACTACGACTGGAAGACCGAGAGCGTCATCAGCGCGGGCGGACTGTCCGGTATTTTCAACGTGCTGCTCGCGACGCTGGAGCCTGGCGACGAGGTGCTGCTGACGGATCCCACGTACGTCGGGCTCATCAATCGGGTGCGGTTGGCGGGCGGGGTGCCCCGCTTTGTCGCGTTGCGGCCGTCGCGGGACGGCTGGCGGCTCGACGTCGACGCGCTCGCCGCCGTCGATGCGCGCCGGGTAACGGCCGCCCTGCTGATGAGCCCGTCGATGCCGACCGGCGCCGTGTTCGACGCCTCGGAATGGCGCGCGCTGACCGACTTCTGCGCGGCCGCAGGCTGCTGGTTGATCAACGACGCGGCCATGGAGCGCCTGCTGTTTGATGGCCGCGAGGCCATCCATCCTGCGAGCTATCCCCACATGCGGGCACGCGTGATCACGGTGGGCTCCGCCTCCAAGGAGTACCGCATGATCGGCTGGCGCGTCGGCTGGATCGTGGGGCCAGCCGAGATCATCGCGGACGTCGCACGCGTCAGCATCTCGAACGTCGTCTGCCAGACCGGCATCGCGATGGGCGCCGTGGCGGCGGCGATCCGTTCGGACGACGACGGCATTGCGGCGAGCGTCACCGAGTTAGAGCGGCGCCGAGACCTTCTGCTCGACGAGCTCGACGGCTATCGAATCATCCCGCCGCACGGCGGCTGGTCGCTGCTCGTCGATGTGTCGCCGCTCGGACTCGACGGTCCGAGCGCCTCAAAGCGGCTCCTCGAGAAAGGCAGAATCGCAGCGACCGCCATGAGCAATTGGGGCACTCGGCACTGCGCCAACTACGTGCGACTGGTTTACTCCAACGAGTCGCTGGACCGATTGGCAGGCATCCGGGCGCGATTTGACGCCGCGCTCGGATAAAGAGTCACGAATACCGGCTAGACTGGAGGCCGACGCTATGCCTACACGAATGACCATTGCCGCCGCGCTCGAATCGGCGCGAAAATCCGTAGACGGCATGTACGGCGTGCTGCTTGCGCGCGGTACACTCGAGTTGGGGTTTTACAAGCCCGACGGGATCGATCCGCAGCAGCCGCACGAGCGGGACGAGCTGTACATCGTGCATTCGGGCTCGGGCTCCTTCGTCTGCGATGGAAGACGCCAGCCGTTCGAACCGGGCGAAGCGCTGTTCGTGCCGGCCGGTGTCACGCACCGCTTCGAAGACTTCACGGACGACTTCTCCGCCTGGGTGCTGTTCTACGGCCCCGTCGGCGCCGAGACGCCGGGCGCCGTTTGAAGCGCCCGGTGATGGTATGCTGTCTGCATGACCGATGAGCGACAGTTCGCCGGTATTTTCTCGGAGCTTCGTTCGATCATACTCGGGGTCGCGGGCGATCTCGTGATCGTGCGGGACGAACCCGGCGACCTACACATCGATACGCGGCACGTCATGAAGAACAACAAGCCGCTGTTCTTCGGCGCCGTTAACATAAAAAAGCGTTATGTCGGCTACCACCTGATGCCCGTCTACGTGCGGCCCGCGCTTCTTGACGGCGTATCCGACGGCTTGCGCGCCCGAATGCAGGGGAAATCGTGCTTCAACTTCACGCGCCGCGATGCGCCCATGTTCAAAGAGCTTGAGATTGTGACCAAAGCCGGTTATGACTTCTATCGGCGTGAAAACTACGTGTGACTGAACGGACGGTGTTGAAACGATGGCAAAAATCCTCGGCGTAGGAAGCGTTTTTATCCGCTCACCCGATCCGGACGGGCTGTACGCCTGGTACAGTCGCTGCCTTGGGCTAGACCACGCCGATTTTTGCCCGCCGACGGCGGGCGCCGGAGCGGGCCGCAATCCGCTGCTTTGGAGCATCGTGGACGGCGATCCGGTGAGCCTGGAGCACGGCAGAAAGGACTTCTCGTTCAATCTGATCGTCAGCGACGTCGACGCGGCGCTGCGCGACATCGCCGACGCCGGTGGCACGGTCGTTGGCGAAGCGGAAAACGGCGACAAAGGTCGTTTCGGCTGGTTCATCGATCCCGACGGCAACAAAGTGGAGCTTTGGCAACCGAAGCTCAATTGAACGCGGCCTTGCCGGAGGCAGGGCCTCGAGCGGGCCGGCACACGCCGGAAGCTGTCACTGCAGATCCGGCCACGCCGGCCGAGCGCGCCGACTACGAAGGCGAGGATGCAGGCGCGCGCATCCACCGGCGCAGGATGCGCTGGTCGCCCGCCACCCTTGCGCCGTCAGGCTGACGTCCAAACCGACTCGATCACCTCGCTCAGGCCCGCTCTGCGAAACTTCGGCGAGCCGGTCTCGATGTCGTTGCGCCTCTGGACGCATTCCAAATCGGGCCAATACGAGCAGACCTCGGCCGCCGTGACCGAGTAGGGCGGACCGGCAACGCGACGCTCATCGTATTCGAGCGTGATGATCAGCCGGTAGGCATCCGACTCCAGCAGGCGCTTCGTGTGGTCGACGTAGCGCCTCCGGTCCGACGCCGGCACCGCGACCAGCGCGCCCCTATCGTAAAGCGCATGAAACGGTCCGCCTACGAACTCGAAATAGTCTCCGCAGTAGACGCTGATCGGCGCCGACGTAGCCCGGTAGCAGGATACACCGCCGTCGTGCCGGGTCTCGAATTCCAGATCGTTCTCTTCGAAGAATGCGCGTACGGCGATCTCCGACAGCTCGACGCCGGTCACCGACATACCCTGTGCGGCGAGCCACATCAAGTCGACCGACTTGCCGCAGAACGGGACGATGACGCCGCTACCGCGCACCAATCGCGGCCAATGCCGGCGTAGCAGCGCGCTGCCGTCAACCTCGTGCCAACCTATACGGCCCTCGCGCCAGCGTTCGATCCAGGGATCCGGCACGCGCTGCTACCTCAGGAACGGCATGCGATACGACAGGCCGTCGTCGAGCCCCGCTATGCGGCCCGCGGGGACGAGGCCGAGCGCCAGCAGCACGAACAGCCAGACGACGTCGTGATTCGTGCCGTCCAGGAATCCCGCACCTTTCGCGAACCAGAAATTCAACACCATGAAAGCGCCGACAAACGCCGCGTAGCGAGTAGCCAGCCCCAACACCAGCCCTATGCCGACCGCGAGCTCACCCCAGGACACGAGCGCGGCGAACAGATCTCTGTTCGGCAACACGATGGACTCGACGAACGAGCGATAGAAGGCGAAGCTACGATCGAGATTGGCGTTCAGGAAACGGGACATGCCTTCCGCGAAATCATCGCGACCGATTTTCGCGATGCCCGCGTTGGTGAAGAACACGCCGGCATAGACGCGCAGCATCACGATCGGCCACAGTTGCACCGCCCGACGACGTTTGCTGCTGAGTCGATCAACCATAGGCCAAGCCCCCTGAAGTATGGTAGCACCCGGGATTGATGCCCGCGGAAACTTTTGCTCACGGGCGGAGTGGACACGGTTTACGGCGTGCGGGCCGAGCGGTAACATCGACGCCCCGCGGCGGGCGAGCTCCCGTCATCGGATCGTCGAAGCCGTCATCGGGCTGCTGCGGCGCTCGTTTGTTTTTGAGGTCAACACTATGACGGAGGCGCAGCTCATCGACGGCAAAGCGATCGCCGCGGAGCTCACCGAGTCGATCAAGACCGAGACCGCGGCTTTGATCGAGCAGGGAATCCGACCAGGGCTCGCGGTCGTTATTGTCGGCGAAGACCCGGCGAGCCAGATCTACGTCAAGAACAAGCAGCGCACGGCAGAAGCCTGCGGATTCCATTCAGTCAAGCACGCACTCGATCATGAGGCCGGCCAGGACGAGCTGCTCTCGCTCGTCGAAAGCTTGAACGACGATCCTCGAGTCCACGGCATCCTTGTGCAGTTGCCGCTGCCGGGCCACATCGAGGAAAGGGTTGTGACGCAGGCGATATCGCCGAGCAAAGACGTCGACGGATTCCATTTCCAGAACATCGGCAAGCTAACGGCCGGGCATATCGAAGACGCGTTCGTGCCATGTACGCCCGCGGGCTGCATGCTGATGATCGAACGCCAGCTCGGCACGGACCTGTCGGGTCTCGACGCCGTCGTCATCGGTCGCTCGAACATCGTCGGCAAACCGATGGCGAGCCTGCTGCTGCGCGCCAACGCAACGGTCACGATTTGCCACAGTCGTACCAGAGACCTGCCCGGCATCGCCAGGCGCGGCGACATCCTCGTAGCCGCCGTCGGTCGCCCGCACATGGTGAAAGGGGACTGGATCAAGCCGGGCGCCGTGGTGGTTGACGTCGGCATCAATCGTATCGACACCGATTGGGACGGCGGGAAGCGGTCGCGTCTGGTCGGCGATGTGGATCTCGAGGCGGCGCGCGGCGTTGCGGCTGCCGTCACGCCGGTCCCGGGCGGCGTCGGTCCGATGACCATCGCGATGCTGATGGCCAACACGCTCGAGTCGGCCCGTCGATCTGCCGCTCGACTGCGCCGTTGAGCGACCGATTTTTCACGCCCGGCCCGTCTAATTACGAAATCGTTTCGGACGATACGCCTTCCTATGCGATCGTCTTGGGCCAACTATGCGTATTGGACAGGTATTGCTGGCTACGGAAGCCGAAGACGGAGCAGACCATCTCACCTTGCTCGTCCGTGCGCTATCGGACCACGGCGTCGATCAGCATGTCCTCGTCAGCAACGAACGGCTGGCCCGCGAGCTGAGCAGCACGGATCGGGTGACCGTTGGTCCGCTCACCCGAACGCCGATCATGGCGTGTTGTCTGATGCCCGATGTCGACGTCGCCCACATGCACGATCTCAAGAGCGCACAGACCGGCCTGCTGCTCACGCTGACGCGTTCCGTGCCGTACGTCATCACTCTGCGATCGCCGGCGGTAACCACTTTAAGCCCGATCTCGCGAGCCGTTCATCAGCGCGCCCGTTGCATCGTATGCCAGTCGGATGACGTCGCCGACATGCTGCGTCGGCGCCATCCCGATCTTTACATAGAGTGCATTCCCCCGATCCGGATGCAGGGCACGACGGACGCGCGAGCCATGAGTCCGGAGCGCGCCGCGGCCGCCTACAAGAAGGTGTACCGGCGCACGCTCGACGGCAGACGCCGGCCGGCGATGATGCTCTGACCGTTGAATAGACCGGCTTCAGAACTCCCACAACACGCCGATGGCCGGCAATAACGGCAACCAATAGTCGTCGCTGCGTTCCAGGAACACGCTGCCGTTGTCGTCTTGCTCGAGGTCGTAGTCCGAACAGCAGACGTTGTCGCGGTTTGTCGCATTCGATACTTCGAAGAACGCGGTCAGCGTGCCCTGCCGCAGATCGAATTGTCGGCTCACGCGGAAATCGAGGCTCGCGAAGGTCGGATGCCGTGAAGCGTTTCGCGGGCCCGGCACCGCGACAAAAACCGGTTCGTCGTTCGCATCGACGCCGTCTTGAACCAGCGACAGCTGAGTCGTCGGCCAGCCGGTATGCACGTTCATGGCCACGCCGACGTCCCAGTCGTTTAGCGACCAGTTCAAGCCCGCTTGAAAAGCATGCGTCTGGTCCCAGCTCCTGAGCTGGCGGACGCCGTCTACGCGGTCGGCGACTTCCGAGTAGGTATAGTTGGCCCACCAATTGAGCGGTCCGCCCTGCCGATCCAACGAGATCTCTACGCCGTGCGCCCTGGCCCGGGTCGAATCGATGCGGATCCGATCCGGCGTGAGCTCCGGTATCAAAGCCAGCGGATTGAAGAGGTTCTCGAAACGCGGCCGGAGCTCGTCCATGTCCTTGCGGAACAGCTCGACACGTAGCGAGTGATTCTCACCCAGCTGACGGCGTAGGCCTACGATGATGTGATCGGCGCGCTGCGCGGGAAAGAAATTCGTCACGCCGTCTTCGATCTGCAGTTCCTGAATGCCCTGCGACTGATAATAACGGCCCCAGCTCACGCGCATCTCGGTCGACGGATTCAGGGCCTGCAGAATGGAGAATCGCGGGCTCAGTTGGCTGTCGTCGGACAGATCCGTGTACGTCTGACGGTCCCATCGCAAGCCGAACTCCAGCACGGTCCCCGGCAGAACCCGCCATTTATCCGAGACGTACGCGGCGTAGCTGTCACCCTGCGGCGACGCCGTCAGGTCGCGCGACAGCGAATCGGGCACGGCCTCGAAGATCGCCCGCAGCTCGAAGAACTGCGCTTCACCACGATAACGGTAGCTGGCTTCTCCGCGCGCCGCTTCGATCCCCCACTGCAGCAGATGTGTCTCGGACCGCAGCCACGACCAATCCGAGCGTAACCCGTACCGATCCACGCTGCGATCGTCGTCGACCGCGGAGACGATTTTCTCGATGTCGGCGGTTGCCCCGGTCCTGTGATTCGAGAACGAGCTGAGCGACACCACTGTCGAGCTGCTGAGCGTGCTCGACCAATCGGTGTCGAGCGTTATCCAAGCTTGAGCGTTTCGCGTATCGCTCCTGGCCTGCTCGATCTCGTCGATTTCCGATTCGAGGACGACCAGCACGCCATCGTCGGCATACAGTCCGTTGAACGACACGCGCGTGTCGGCCGTCAGGCTGAGAGACACTTCGCCGAACAGATCGTAGTACTTCGGCTCGCCGTATTTCTTGTCGATGATGAGATCGAGATTGCCGCGCCGCGCGGAGAACAGCCACTTCGTGTCGCCGTCATCGGCAACCCCCGCCGTCAGCAGCGACGTGTTGAAGACGCTGAGCCCGATCTCGTTGTGCCGAGGCCGCGTCAGATCCAGAGACTCCATCAACACGACGCCGCTCATGCGATCGCCGTAGCGAACCGGAAAGCCGCCGGTGTACACCTCGATCCCTTCGATCGCGCGAGAATCGATCGAGCTGAAGATGTTCTGATAATCGCGAATGTGGAACGGGTCGAACAGGCGTTGCCCGTTGAGTATGACGCCGGTCTCGGTCTCGTCACCGCCGCGGAAATACGATCGCGCCGAGAAACCGCCGGCTGCCGCGCCGGGCAGCCGGTGCGCCGCGCGCAGCGCGTCCTCGCCCAGATCCGGCAAGGTCTGGATCGTGCGCTGATCGAAGAAATACAGCGAGTTCGACAGGTCGCGGGAGAGCTCGTAGCGGCTCGCGGACACCGTGACGGTTTCGATCTCGGGTGCGGCCTGCTCGAGCTCGACCGTGACGACGTTCGTCTGCCCCGGGGCCACGCGAACGATACGGTTCTTCGTCTTGAAGCCGTTCGCGGCGACGTCGAGGCGGTAGGTCTTCGCGGCCACCTCGGCGTACTGGGTGATACCGGGTCCCAGCTCGGCGGCTGCGGTCAAGGCAGGTATGGAAGAGACGGTCGAGCGCTCGATGGGCGAAAAATCGCGGCCGTCGCGCACGATGACGAGCAGGTCGCCGGTACCCACGTCGGCCGAGCGGCCGCGCACGATCAGATACATACCCTCATCGGGGCGAAGCGCGAGATTATGCGGCGCCAGTATTTGGCGCACGATCGCGACCGCATTGCCTGCAGCGGGCTCCTCGCGAACGATGAGCTCGTCGGTGACGAGCCCGGTGCTGTAGGCGAACGGCCAGCCCTGTGCACGAAAGTCGTCGATCACGTCGGCGACGGCGCGACCCTTGTAGGCGGCCTCAGGCCCCTGCGCCATCGTCGGGATGGTGATTGTCAAGGTGAGCAGGCAGAAGAGCACGCGTCTTATCGGCCCGCCGCCCCGATTGCCGTACGCTGTCATCTGTCCCTGTTTATTCGTGTGCGACTTCGCTAGATTTCCTGGTCACTGTCGTCGAATTCGCGGATCACAATTACACCATCGATGACGTCATAATCGAACCCACTAATTGACAATATGTTTTCCAACGCCTTGGACGGCTCCGATTGGCCGAATTCCGGCGGCAGGCGGGCGTCATCGTGCTTTGCCTGCTGCTCGACCGCTCGGCTCTCGTAGTGCACCTCGAGGCCGGTTTCGCGACTGACCCAGCGCAACGCCTCAAAAATCGTGCGGCCCCCGAGCTCGACCGTCGGCGACAACGGCTCCACCCACTGCCAATAGTCATCGGCGCCGCTCATGGCGGTGAACTCCACGGCCCGATCCGGCGCGACCCGCAGGCCCTGCCCCGCCGCCGCGGTCTCACGCAGGTCGCCGGACTCGACCCGAACCGCGCCCTCGCGCACGAACACGCGCAGCTCGTCGTCCCGGAGCTCCGCCGCGAACTGCGTGCCCAGGTGTCGCAGCGTACCGTGCGGTGTCTCGACGAGCAGACGCGCCGATCCGGCGGGCGGCGCAATGCCGGACAGCGCGTCCGACACCGTGTCGTAGTAGAGCCGCCCCTCGAGCAGCTGGACCCGCGTTCGCGATTCGAACAGAACCCGGCTCGCCGCGTCGATTCGTAGCGAGCCGCCCCTGGACCAGGCCAGCGCGATGCCGGATGCCGCCCCCGTTTCGAGGGTCTGTCCGGACGTGACGCTGCCGCTGCCCGCGCTCGGACCGGTCACGCGGATGATGCCGAACTGTTTGTCGATCGCGGCGACGGTTTCAGCGTACGAGGCGCCGCCGGGGCCTTTGAGCACCGACAGGCTTGCGATCGTCGCGACAACCAGCGACGCCGCCAAGCCGACGCTCACGAGCCGACGCCGTCGCACGCGACCGCGGGTCAGGCGATCCCACTCGTCGTGCACGGCACTCCGAATCTCGGCCTCGAGCGCGCGCGGCGGCGCGGGCCGCGGCTCCGCCCTGGCCAGCAACTCCTCCACGGCCGCGTCGGAGGCGAGCTTGTCGCTGTCCCGATCGTCCGTTGGCCCGTTTTTGAATCGCATGCTCATGTGCTTACTGGTCTCGTAGTTTCGTGTCGAGATCGAAGTCCTGACGCGAGCGAGGAATACACCTCACCGAACGCCCGTTTCGCTCTCGCTAGAAGCGACTGGGTCGCCTCCTGCCCGAGCTCGAGTCGAGCGCCGATCTCGCGCACCGAATAGCCCTCGATGTATTTCCATTCGAGGACGTTGCCGTATTTGGGCGGCAGCCGATCCAGCGCGACCTGAATCAGCCGCGCGAGCTCGACGCGCTGGAACTGCCGCTCCGGGCTCTCCTCGATCGGCGCGCGGAACGATTCCACGGCAGCCTGAATCTCCGGAAAGTCCTCGGTCAGCACGACGTGGCGGTGATAGCGCTGCTGCTTTGCCAGCCAGTCGTTCATTTCATTGCGACAGATCGCGCACAGCCAGGTGAACAGCGCCGATTCGGCGCGAAACGTATGCAGTTTGCGCACGGCCTTGGAGAGCGTGTTCTGCACGACCTCACGAGTGCCTTCCGGGTCGTCGGGCAGGCGCGCACGCGCGAAGCGGTAGAGCCTGGCAAAATTGTCCTCGAAGAACCGGTCGAAGGCTCGCTGATCATTCGCAAGCAGCTGTTTTACCAGCTTTTTGTCTTCAAGGTAGATGGCCACCGGCGGTCTGCTCCCGACGTCTCTCCTAGTTTGACGGCCGCAACGGGCAATTCCGGTCGCGGAACGGCGAACGTGCGAGCTCGCGCACTAGTTTACTCCTCGCCGCGGCAACGTTGCCGTGAAGGCGCTGCGTGCATTATGTTCAAGGCAGCGGACCCGGCTGGTTACAATACCTCTTTGCAGCCGGACGTCCCGGCTGCGGGAGGTCGGCAGTGAGGAAGCGCGGTGAGGACTTTCGGACGATCTGGCTCAAGCCGGACGACCCGGCGACGGTCCAGATCATCGACCAGCGCAAGCTGCCGCATCGATTCGAGGTTTACGACCTCTGTTCCGCGGACGACGGCGTGTTCGCGATCCGGGAGATGCTGGTTCGCGGCGCACCGTTGATCGGCGCGACCGCCGCCTGGAGTCTGTATCTGGCGGCGCTCGCGGCACCGCACGGGAGGCGTCGCTCGGCCGTCGAGGACGCGGCGGGGGCGCTCCGCGGCGCGCGACCCACCGCCGTCAACCTGCGCTGGGCCATCGACCGCGCGCTCAAGGCCGCGGCGGCCGGGACGGACGACAGCGTCGTCCAGATTCTCGGCCGCGAGGCGCAGGCAATCTGCGACGAGGACATCGAGATCTCCCGTGCCATCGGTCGCCACGGACTGCCGCTGATCGCGGAGATCTCGGCGCGCAAGAACGGTGCCGCGGTCAATGTCCTGACGCACTGCAACGCCGGCGCGCTGGCAACGATCAACTGGGGGACGGCGACGGCGCCGATCTATCTCGCGCATGGGCAGGGCATCGACGTGCACGTCTGGGTGGACGAGACGCGGCCACGCAATCAGGGATCGCAGTTGACGGCGTGGGAGCTCGCAGAAAACGGCGTTCCGCACACGCTGATCGTCGACAATGCCGGCGGGCATTTGATGCAGCACGGCAAAGTCGACCTCTGCATCGTCGGCACGGACCGCACGACGCGGCGCGGCGACGTTGCGAACAAGATCGGCACATACCTGAAAGCGCTGGCCGCCTTCGATAACGGTGTGCCTTTCTACGTGGCGCTGCCGTCGACGACGATCGATTGGGCCATCGTCGATGGCCTTTCGGACATTCCGATCGAGGAACGGCGCCCCGACGAGGTGTCGCACGTCAGCGGCGCTTTGGACGGTTCGGTTGTCACTGTGAACACCGTGCCGACCGAAACGTCGATCAGCAACTTGGCGTTCGACGTGACTCCGGCGCGCCTGGTAACGGGGCTGATCACCGAACGAGGTGTGTGCGAGGCGAGCGAGCGCGGCCTTGCAGAGCTCTTTCCGGAGCGGGCCCGGCGCGCCTCGTGATCGACGAAGGCTACATCAAGTTCCAGATCGACTGGACGCCGGCGCCGCCGCTGTCGCTGGCCGAGATCGCGAGCCTCAATCGCTGGCGCATGCGGCTGTTCGACGCCGGGCTGATCGGGCACTACGAATCCCTCGGCGTAGGCTTCGGCAACGTCAGCGCCCGCATCGGGGACAGCGCACGATTCGTGATCAGCGCGACGCAGACCGGCCACGTCGCCAAAACCGGCCCGGAGCATTATGCGCTCGTCACGGACTACGACATCGAGCTGAATCGGGTCGTCTGCCGCGGGCCGCGGCAGGCGTCGTCGGAATCGATGACGCATGCCGCCATCTACGCGCGCGATCCGTCGACCGGGGCCGTCGTACATGTCCACGAAGAGGCGGTGTGGTCGCGCTCGCGTAACTCGATCCCGACGACGCGGCCGGAGGCGGCTTACGGCACGCCGGAGATGGCACGCGAACTCGCACGGCTCTACGACGAGACGGATTTCGCGGCTCTCGGCGTCGCCGCGATGGCGGGGCACGAGGCGGGTCTCATCGCGATCGGCGCCGACATCGCAGACGCGGCGACCCGTATTCTCGAGCTTTGCCGACCGCGGCTCGCGAGTGCGGGCTACCCTGCGGCACCGGATCAGGAGGCAACGAGATGACAACGAAGCCACTCTGCTTGGCCGTGGCCCTCGGTTTGCTCGGCATCGCCGAATCGGGCACCGCCGACAGCCTGGAGATCAAAGAATGGCTCGTGCCCTGGGAAAAGAGCCGTCCGCGCGATCCGTACGTCGACAAGCTCGGACGCGTCTGGTTCGTCGGACAGCGAGGCCACTACGTCGCCAATCTCGAGCCCGAAACCGGCGAATTCAACCGCTACGATCTGGAGCCCGGCACGGGCCCGCACAATCTGATCGTCGGCGACGACCTCACGGTGTGGTACGCCGGCAATCTGAAGCGGCACATCGGGCGATTGGACACCGCCACCGGCAGGATCACGAAGATCGAGATGCCGGATTCGGACGCCCGCGATCCGCACACCCTGACCTTCGATTCCAATGGCGACATCTGGTTCACCGTGCAGCAGGGCAACTTCGTCGGCAAGCTGACGGTCGCGTCGAGCCGGATTCGACTGATCGAGATGCCGACGCGAAAATCCCGCCCCTACGGCATCGCGCTGGATTCAAGCGACGTGCCGTGGGTGGTCGAATTCGGCAGCAACAAGCTGGTGCGCATCGACGTCGACTCGATGGCGCCGATCGAGATCGAGCTGCCGCGGCGTAAGGCGCGGCCACGACGCCTTGCCATCACCTCGGACGACAGGGTCTGGTGGGTGGACTACGCGCTGGGGCTCTTGGGCCGCTACGATCCGGTGAACGGCGAATTCACGGAATGGCCGTTACCGAGCGGCGACGACAGTCGGCCGTATGGCATGGCGGCCGACAAGAACGATCGGCTGTGGATGGTCGAGACCGGCGTCTCGCCGAATCGCTTCGTCGGCTTCGACACGCGTGCCGAGCGCTTCCTCGAAGGAGAGGAGGTGCCGAGCGGCGGCGGCACCATCCGCCACATGTATTACCACGAGCCGGCAGGCGAAGTCTGGTTCGGCACCGACACGAACTACGTTGGTCGGGCCAAGGTCCACTGACCGTTCGCGACGGCTCGCGGCGCTCGCCTGCCTGTATTGTGCGGGCGCTCTCGGCTACGAGGACGGCGCGCCGCCCGGCTACACCGCCGGCTTCGGCGAACCGGACTGCACGGAATGCCACGCCGACAACGAGCTGAACGATGCAGGCGGCCGGGTCCGGATCGACGGCCTGCCCACCGAGCCGGTCGCCGGCGAGCGCTACCGAATTCAGATCGCCGTCGAACACGATGAGCTCGAGAGCGCCGGCTTCCAGGCGTCCATACGGACCTTGGACGGTGCGCCGACAGGGACGATCGAGTTGATCTCCGAGCGGACGGCGGCGGTCGAGGCGGACGGACAGCGCTACGTACAGCACTCGACAAACGGCCGCGAGCCGGACGACGCGCATCGGGTCGATTGGTCGTTCGTCTGGATCGCGCCCCCCGGCGCTCCGCCGGTCGTCATACACGTCGCCGCAAACGCGAGCAACGACGATCTGTCGGCGCTGGGGGACTATATTTTCACGGCCACTTCGAGGAGCGGCGAACCGCGGGAGTGAGCGCTACGGATTGGTGTCGGCGACGATCGGCTCGAGGCGGAATCGATACGTGCGGCAGGTACGGGCCGTCGAAAAGACCTCGTGCGGCTGCAATGGCTCGAACGACGATTCCTTGATCGCTTTGAGCGCCGGCCGGCGAAATATCCGGTGGCTATAGGTCTTCACCCGGACGCTGCGAATTCGCCCGTCGATGTCGATCTTGAAGCACACCGTCGCATCACCTTCGATGCGATCGCGGCGTGCGATGCGCGGATAGCTCGGGAATGCGGTCTTTGCCGGCGTTCGATCGGTCGACGAATCCGTCAGGTGGAAGGCACGGCTCGGGACCAAGGCTGCAACGTCCTCCGCTGTCGCCGCCAGCGGTGACAGCAGCGTTGCCGAGGCGGCAACGATGGCGCCGAGCTTACGGTCTCGGCTCATCCTCGAGCTTGTTCTGCCTGTCATCGACCTCAATCTCCGGTGCCACCGGATGCACGGCGTCCATGTACATGGCCCGCGCGACCTTGAGCGTGTGCGCCCCCGGTCGGAGCGCCTCACCCTTCTCGAGATCCTGCTCGGCCTTCTCGTACTGCTCGGTCTTGATGTAGATCACCGCGCGGTTGTTGTAACCACGCCAGTTCTTGTCGTTTCGTGCCAACAGCAGGTCGCAGTAACCGAGTGCCGCCTGGTACTGGCCCAGTAGGATATAGCCGGCGCACAGGTTGGACAGTGCGGCTTCATGCTCGCGCTCACCCACGGCCACTTCGAGCCCTTTCAACGTGAGACGAACGCCGGACTCGGCGTGGCCCTTGCGCAAAGCCTCGGCGCCGGCCTGCAGATCCGGGTTCCTGGGGCCGATGACGGTCTTCGGACTGGTATCGCTCTCGAAGGCGCGCTTGCTTTGCGCCGCTGCGACTGACGGCAGCAGAAGCGCAATCATCAATGCGGCCAAAATGCGCATATGCGGATTCCTCGCCAATGAATCTAATAATAGATCAATCCGTAGTCCGGCACCGGCGGGCTGGTTCACATTTCGGCCTTTGCGGCCGCCATGGCGAGTCCTCGGACCACCGGCAGAACTAAGTCCTCAGACCAGATTTTCGCGGAAAAATTCAATGGTTCGGCGCCACGAAAGCTCGGCGGCGGCGGCGTCGAACCGCGGCGTCGTGTCGTTGTGGAAGCCGTGATTCGTGCCCGGATAGAAGTGCACCGCGAACACCTTGCCGGCTGCCTCAAGGGCCTCTTTGTAGGCCGGCCAGCCGGCGTTGATGCGCTCGTCGTGCTCGGCGTAATGGATCAACAGCGGCGCATTGATCCTGGGCACGTCTGCGGCGTCGGCCTGGCGCCCGTAATACGGCACCGCAGCGGCGAGCTCGGGCAGGCGCACCGCCAGGGCGTTGCAAACGCCGCCACCGTAGCAGAATCCGACGGCGCCGACCTTGCCCGTGCAGCGGCGATGGTTTCTCACGAAGGAGACGGCGGCGATGAAGTCTTCGAGCATCTCGTTGCGATCGCGCTGGCGCTGCAGAGCCCGCCCGTCGTCGTCATTGCCCGGATAGCCGCCGAGCGGCGTCAGGGCATCCGGCGCGAAGCCCAAGAAGCCGGCCTTCGCCACACGCCGCGCGACGTCCTCGATGTACGGATTCAGGCCGCGGTTCTCGTGCACGACGACAACGCCGGGCACGCGATCCCCGCCTGCCGGCATCGCCAGGTAGCCGCGCATCGCGCCGGCCCCTCGCGGCGACTCGTAGTCCGCGTAAGAGACCTCGATCGTCGGGTCGCCCGGGTCGACCTGCTGTGCCAGCGCGTAGTTCGGTCGAAGCCCGTCGAACAGGGCCAGCGCCGTCGCGCCGGACGCCGTGATCGCCGTCGCGCGATCGAGAAACTGCCGCCGGTTGAGGCGTCCGTGCACATAGCCGTCGAACAAGTCGAGGATGCGCCGATCGTAGCCGAGCGTGCCGCTCATCGTTTTCCCCCGTTTCGGGTAGCGGTTTCGATCAGTATACGGGCGGGCGCCCCGGCGGCCAATCGGCCGGCCATCGCTCGGCAGTTTTTATGGTGATCGTTTCAGTTGTCTTGCTCGACTCGGCCCTGCACGCCGGCCACGCGGACGGAGCCCGAGCCGTCTTCTTCGATGATCAGATCGCGCGCGACGTCGCTCACGTCGATGCCTCCCGAGCCGTCGTCCAGGTAGACGCTGCCGGCGACGGCGCGGACCGTGATCGAGCCGGAGCCGTCCACGATGCGGACGTCGTTGTGCGCCTGTTCGACCGTGATCGACCCGGAGCCGTCGTCGATCGTGACGTCGCCCACGCCGGTCATCGATATCGACCCCGAGCCGTCGTCGACGTTGACCGCCCCGCGAACGTTCTCGATCTTGATCGAGCCCGAGCCGTCGTCCACCGCGAGCCCGATGCGCTCGGGCACTCGGACCTCGAGACCGATGGTGGGGGCGTCACCCACTCGCCGGCCGGACGATTCGAAATAGCTGTTCAGTACCGCGGAATCGCCGCTGCGTTCGAGCGTCAGCACCATGTCGCTGTCGATGATCTCGCGAGCTTCTTCCTCGCCGGCATCGGGAACGTTGATCGTCGCCGTCACGACGATCTCGTCTAAGACGGCGTCTCCGACTACGGCCAAGCTGCCGGCGCCGGCGTCGATGGCCAGCTCGTCGAGCCCGCCGGCGTCGAGCCTGAGATCCCGGACTTCGACGTAGCCGTTCCAAGCGGCATGGGCCAGGGTCGCCGTCAACATGATCAGAAGTAGTGATCCGCGCATCGTGCTGTCCTCGCTGTGCCTGTCGGCCGCCGGGCGGCGGCGTTTGTTACTTAGATGCCTGCGGTCGGCGAACGGTTGCCTCGGGGCACCACCAAAGAAGGGCAGCGGAAATCGAGGTCGAAATATCCCGGCATTGCGTGCAGACTAGGCTGCGCGCCGATCGTCGAAGTTCGCCCATGAGCACACAGAAGTTACGACAAACCGAAGCATCCCGGGGATCGCTGTCGGGCGCGATTCCCGGCGTTGACGTCCGCCTTCTCGACGCCGCGACCGACGAGCGCCGGGCCGCGTTGGCGTGCATTCGCGAGGCCTGCTTCGAGACCGGCTTTTTTTGCCTCGACAACCTGCTGCCACGGTCCGATTGTTACCGCCGGGTGCTCAGGCGAATGCGGCACTTTTTCTCCCTATCCGACGACGACCCGCGTAAGCGCGCGATCGACGTCACCGGCCAGGAGAACACGAACGGCTGGATGCCGCTGTTTCAGGAGCCGGCCTATCAGCCCGGGACGCTCGCGCATCTCGAATCGTTCGACTGCGGCCCGCCCGGCCGGGTCGAGCCGTCTCGGCCCAACCGCTGGCCGCCGATACGGGGATTCCGCAACGACGTAGAGCGCCTCTGGGACGAGCTGAGCGGCGCGGGTTGGACCGTGCTGCGTGCCGTCGCCGAGGTGCTCGAGCTCGAAACGGAATTCCTCGTCGATCGCTGTCGCACGCAGCAGCACAGCACGATGCGGCTGCTGCACTATCCACCCGAGCACGACGCGGGTGCGCCGGACGCCGCCAATGTCGGCATCGCCGCCCACACGGATTTCGAATGCATCACGTTCATCGTGCAGACGGCGCCGGGACTCGAGCTCATGGACGTGCACGGGGATTGGTACGACGCGCCGGCGGGCGACGATCGGGTCGTCGTGCTCTTGGGCGACATGCTCGAGCGGTGGACCAACGGCGCGCTCAAGGCGACCGGTCATCGGGTCAGGCAGCGCCCGTTCGAGCGCTACAGCGTCGTCTTGTTTTTCGCGGTCGACGACGACGTGGAGGTCGCGCCGCTGGACTCGTTCGTGACCGCCGATAGCCCAGCGAGATTCGAGCCGATCGGCCAGCGCGAGCACACTCGGGCGGAGCTCGAGCGGGCCGAGCTCAATCGCGATGAGTTCGCCCACCGCTCGGACGGCTGACGAGTCAGTCCTGCTCCGCCCGCGCGAGGATCGCGTCCAGTTCCTGGCGCGGTACCCAGCGCCCGCGCAGCATCGTCCCGTGCACGCGGCGGCTGTTTCCGATGTCCTCGAGAGGATTCTCGTCCAGCAGCACCAAATCGGCGACCTTACCCGCCTCGAGGGTGCCGCGATCGGCAGCCGCACCGAAGAAGACCGCCGGATTGACCGTCCCGGTCAGGAGCGCCTCGTACGGGCTCAGCCCGGACGCGACCAGCAGCTCGAGCTCACGGTGTAACGCGAAGCCGGGCACGTTGAAGCGCTGCGGCGCATCTGACCCGAGCAGCAGGCCGGCGCCCTGCCGATACAGCGCGTGGATGAGCTTACGCCTGAGCTCGATTGCCCGCCGCGCCGTCGACGGGTCGAAGCCGGGGTCCCCCAGCACCTCGCGTTTTGCACGGATCCATTGCTCGAGCGTCGAGCGCCGAACGTATTTCATCTCCGGCCATTCGCGCATGTCCTCGGGAGCCACGTCGTTGATCGTATGCTCTATCAAGCTCTCCGTCGGCACGTTCCAGACTCCGGCTTCCGCCGTTGCGTGCACGATTGGCGCGATGCGCGATTCTTCCGCAACGCCGGCGATCAACACTCCGAAGAATCCGCCGACGCCGCCGCTCGGATCTTCGTGCGGCGGGATCAGTGTCTCCATGTAGCCGTCGAGATGATCGATGGTCGCGATGCCGGCCGCCAGCGCACCGGCTATACCGACGTCCGCGGGCACGTGTCCCGCGAACGGGATGCCGAGCTCGTTGGCCGTCTCGGCGATCGCTCGGAACTCGGCCCGCGTCAGCCCCGGATGGATCTTGAGGAAGTCGTAACCGGCAGCATGCTGCGAACGCACCATCTCGGCTGCCTGCGCCGGACTGCTGACGCTGTTCCCGTTGAACGAGGGGCCCGATGTTATCAACCGCGGCCCGAGGACCTCCTGGTCTAGGATCTGCTCGCGCAGCTCGAGATGCGACGGGCGGCCGAGCATCCCGCGCACGGTCGTGATCCCGTTCGCGACGTACAAGCCCAGCACGCGATCGAGGCTTGCGGGCGAGGTATCCGTGACGTGGCCGTGCATCTCGGTGAAACCCGGCATCAGGTATCGATCGGTCCCGTCGACGATCGCTGCATCGTCCGGCAAGGCGGTGTCGTCCACGTCGCCGATCGATACGATTCGGTCGTCTCTCACGATCACGGTCTGGGCCGTCATTACCGACTCGTCGCGCATCGTGATGACGTTGACGTTGACGAAGGCCGTCGAGTCGGCCGCAACAGCCGTCGAAAGCAACGCTCCACAGAGGGCCCACAGTGTCTTGTCCATCATTCGCGTCCGGCAGAGGTAGCGGTCATTTTGGAGTCCGATTACAGCAGCCGGTTCCCCGCGCATACAAGAGCCGACTTAAGGACCGTCCCCGCCTCGGCGGACGCAGCGCCGTGGCGCGGGGTCAGATCACGCGTTTCAAGGTTTCACGCGAGATGTTGCCGCCGCAGATGACGACCACGACGTTCTTGTCGGCGACGTCCGCCTGGCGGGCGAGCAGCCCCGCGAGCGCGACCCCGGCGGCGCCCTCCAAGAGCTGATGATGCGTGTCGATGAACGCGCGCATCGCGGCCGCGATCTCCGCCTCGGAGACGACGGCGAAAGCGTCGATCAGCTCCCGGCACAGGGGAAACGTGATCGCGTCCGGCTCTATGCCGCCCGCGGTGCCGTCGGACAACGTGGCCTCGCTCGGCAGGTCCAGAATCCGTCCGGCCTTGATCGATTCGGTCATGACCGACGACGCCGCAGGCTGACAGCAGACGATCTGGACTTCCGGTCGGACCGATTTCAGAAACGCGCCGACGCCCGCGATGAGCCCCCCGCCCCCGACCGCGATGAACGCCGCATCGACGTCAGGAAGCTGGCGAGCGATCTCGACGCCGCAGCTCCCCTGCCCCGCGATGACCGCGGCATCGTTGTACGGCGACAGATATGCCATGCCGTGTTCCTCCGCGTAGCTGCGCGCATGGGTCTCGGTGTCGAGGCCGTCAACGCCGTGGAATCGGACCTCGGCGCCGGCGCGACGGATCGCATCGACCTTCGTAGACGAGGTCTGCTCCGGCACGAACACGAGTCCTTGCACGCCGAGCCGCTTCAACGCATGCGCGACGGCGACGCCGTGATTGCCGCTGGAGGCCGCGACGCAGCCGCCGGCGCGTTCTTCATCCGTCATCGTCAAGAGCTTGTTGAAGGCGCCGCGTAGCTTGAACGACCCGGTGTGCTGCAGGTTTTCGAGCTTCAGCCATACATTTGCGCCGGTGACCTCGCTGAAATACGGCGAGTAGTCGAGCGGCGTCTCGCGGACGTAGCCGCGTAGCCGATTCGCAGCCAGCACGATGTCGGCGGGCAGCCGCGCTCTGTCTATGATTTGATCGTCGCTCAAGTGTACCTAGCCATCGTTGGCGGTTAGCGAATAGTCGGGAACAGGTCGAGGTGCCGTCAAGCCTGGGATTCCAGAATACGCTGGATCGCGTAGGAGCCCGTCCGACCGCCAGGGATGGCGGGAGTGCAGGTCATGCAGGAGCAATGACCTGCCCGACGGGCGACCGAGTTTGTCAACGCGTCGCCCGCCAGCGCGGGCTCCTACGAGATCACGTTCGGGTCAATCGACGCGTTCGTCGATACGGAATTTGATCGGCGCGCCGCTGCCTGTGGCAACGCAATACGCGCTGTAGCGCCGTTCCGAATCGGCGGAGAACACGGAGGTCTCGATACTCAGCGCATAACCGATGCCGGTGCGCCTGTCCTCGACGACGGTGTGCCGGACCCGCTCCGCGCCGCTCAGATCGAGATGCTCAGTGACCGCGGCGACGCAGGAATCGAGCTCGTCGGCAAACGGCAGGACCGCCCGGCGCTCCGCGAAAGACGAGCCGCTGACGCCGGCGAAAAGGAGAGTGAAGGTTGCTGCAATCAGGAAGGGCGTTCTCATAGTGGTCTCCTCATGGAGTGACAGGGCTCGCCATACCGCGAGCCGGGGAACGCCAGCCAGAACATCCGTTCTGGATGGCGCAAAAAAATCCGGGTTCCGTCTCTGTACACGTGGTCCGCCATAAAATCAGAACTATCATTCTGTTATGAGCAAATTTTTTTCACGCGTGCCGTATGCCAACCCTAAGCGGTCACGGCCGCCATGGTGTTATCGATGAAGCTCTCGAGGCGCTGGCGCGAGAATCCGGAGCGCGCCAGCACGGCCAGCCCGAACAGCGCGCCGGTCAGATAGTCGCCGGCCGCGCGCGAGTCGAGGTCCTCTCTGACTTCGCCGCGGGATTTGGCGGTGTCGAGCCCGATCGCGAATGCCTTGGACATGCGCTTCATGAACCGCTGCAGCACCTCTTGGATGTCGGGGTCGTGCGGCGCGAGCTCCATCGCCGTGTGGCAGAGCATGCAGCCGCGGTTCTCGCCGCTCTTGCACATGGCCTCGAGGCGTTCGTCGAAGATGGCGCGGACGTGCTCGACGGACGCATCCGGCTCCAAGAGCCGCAGGAACGAGTCGCGCCCCATCGAGTCGGCGTAGCGCTCCAACGCCTGCTCGAACAGCTCTCGCTTGTTGCCGAACGTGCCGTAGAGACCGTAGCGGCTGACCCCGGTCGCATTGACGATGTCGTCCATCGACGTGTCGGCGTAGCCTTTCGATGAAAACAGCTCGACGACGCGATTGAGCGCCGTTGAGGGATCGAAAGCGCGGCTCCTGACCATGCAAAACAGAATAGTTGTTCTGATTTGCTCCGTCAAGGGCTGCGGCAGGGGCTACAGCGTGTCGGCCGAAAACGTGTCACAGCGGTCCGGATCGCCGCTCGAGAAGCCGCGCCGAAACCAGCGCTGGCGCTGGGCAGAGGTGCCGTGCGTGAACGAGTCCGGTATCACGGTGCCGCGCGACTGCTGTTGCAGCCTGTCATCACCGATCGCGGCTGCCGCGCGAAGCGCCTCGTCTATGTCACCGGGATCGAGCCGGATGTTCATGCCGGACTGATCGGCTTGGTGCGCCCATACGCCTGCCAGGCAGTCGGCCTGCAGCTCGAGGCGGACCGAGAGACGATTGCCTTCGGTCGTGGACACCCGGCGCCTAGCCTCTTGCACCTGCCCCGAGATGCCGAGCAGATTCTGCACGTGGTGACCGATCTCATGCGCGATGACGTAGGCTTGCGCAAAGTCGCCGGGCGCCCGATAGCGCTCGCGGAGATCGCGGAAGAAACTCAGGTCGATGTAGGCATTGCGGTCCGCCGGGCAATAGAAGGGCCCCATCGCCGCCTGACCGAGCCCACAGGCGGAGCGCGTCGCGCCCTCGAAGATGACCAGCGTCGGCTCGACGTAACGGTTGTTCGCCGCCGCGAACACGCCGTGCCAAACGTCCTCGGTGTCGGCAATGACGACCGATAACATGTCGACGAGCGGATCGTTGCGCAGCTCTTCTTCGGTCGGCGTCCGGCCGGACGTCTCGGTCGATACGTTGGCGCTCTGCATACCCTGCATCAAGAACGCCGGATCGATGCCGAAGTACAAGGCGACCAGAATCAGGACGATCGTGCCGATGCCGCCGCCCAGAATCCGTCCACCGCGGCCGCGGCCGCGGCGAACCTCGACGTTACGGCTGCGGCGCCCGCGCTGCCAACGCATTACGCCGGCACCGGCACGGGCACGACGCCCCACGCGTATCTGATCGACGAACTTTTCGGTTGAATGTGCACGAGTTCCTATCTCCCTGCCCGGCTTCTCATTAGACTCGAAGGGCGCTTCGTCGACGCTGGCGCACGGCGCGAGAATTTAACAAAATCCTGAACGTTATCACAGACTTAAATTGACAGTGCTGGTCCGCCATGCAACGATGACCGCTCGTCCGAAAAGGGCACACCTGCCGAAAGGCAGGGCCGCAAAGCTACCGGTCTACGGGGTCGAACCTATGACAGCGGGGTTGCCAACGCGAACCGGCGAGAGCACCGTCTCTGGCCGCATTTTATCTCGCGCGCACGTCGCTCATAGCCTCTATCGTGTACACCGACGAGGCTGTGCCCGGAACACATGGAACGTCGATTTTGGGGAGACGCTATGTCCGTAACTGCTGCCAGCCTGCGTAGAGCCAGCCGAGCACGAGTTCAATCCGCCAACCCGCACCAGGTCGTTCGACCGAAGCACCTCAATGAGCTGAAGCAAATCCTCGAGCCGGGTTCGCCGTACCCGGCGCCGTACCGGCCGATGGGCGCCGGCAGCGCTGCCACCGACTGCAACGATTGCTCGGTCGGCACGGTCATCGACATGACCGCGTTCGACGACATCGTCGACATCGATGCCTACAATCACCGCATTACGGTGCAGGCCGGCGCGCGAATTGGCCAGGTCGTCGACGCGCTGGCCGTCCACGGCATGGAGCTCGAAGGCAGCCACGATCTCATGAATCGCACCGTCGGCGGGGCCGTCGCGGGCGGTTGTATCGGCCCCGCCATCGGCGCGGACGGTTCCCTGTTCGGCTCCCAGGTGCTCGGCATGAAAGCCGTTACGCCGGACGGCCAGCTACTGGTTGCGGACATCGGCCAACAAAAGATCTTGAGCATCCTCAGACTGAGCTACGGGATGCTGGGCGTCATCCACGAGGTGACGTTGAAAGCGCGGCCGATCATGGGCTTTTCCGCGACCCATCGTCGCTGCACGATCGAGCAGTTCTCCAAGGCGGTGGAGAAGCTCGTGCGAACGGACATCGGGCTGAAGTTCTTCCTCTTGCCGTTTCGGGACACGGCGTATCTGGACCTGCGCCGGTTCGACGCCGCGGCCCGAGCTACGGCCAAGATCCCCTGGAAGTTCAAGGACTGGGGCGAGAGCACCGTGCTGCCGACGGTGTTTAAATCGCTCAACAAGATCATTCCCGTATCGGGCGTCCGCTACCACCTGATCGACAAGGTCAGCTCGATGACGCAGGGCATCGTCAGCAACCGCTTAGTCGGCGCCGGCAGCAATTCGACGGCCCAGTCGGGCGCGGGGAAAGGCGCGGCGCTCAACTACTCGACTTGGTTCTTTCCCGCCGCCGACTTCGCCGTAATCGTACAGGCTTACTGCGAATTCAGCCGGCGCATTCGCGAGCAGACCGGATTTCGTTGCGACATGCCGACCGTGGGCTATTTCCTGAGCCGCGACCGCTCCGCCATACTCTCGCCGTGCTTCGACGAGCCGATGATTGCGCTGCGCACCGTCTCGACGCAGCACAAAGGTTGGGACGACTTCGCGATCGATTTCGGCGAATTTGCCAAGCACTGGGGCGCAGCGCCGTTGTTCAATCAGTCCCGTGAGCTCGACCCGAGCTACGCCAAAGAGGTGCTGCGCACGCGGCTCGACTACTTCCGCAAGGTGCGCCGTCAGGTCGACCCGGACAATCGCATGATGAATCCGTTCCTGTCGCAGTATTTCCTCTGACAGGGCCGCGCGGCCCGCGAATCGATCGGGTGGTAGGAGCCCGTCAGGGCGGGCTCCTGCAACACGGTGCCGGACCGACGCAGAGCCATCAGGCCCGTCCGGACACGCACCTTGATATGCTGCGCGGCATGGATCCGGTCAAAGCGCATTACGACACGCTGTTGGGCTCCGTCTACTCGTGGATCTTGGGGGACTTCGATGCCGCATACCGGAAGAACCTGCGGCTCTTCCGGCGCCTCGAGATCGCTCCTCGACAATCGGGCATCGCCCTGGACTTGGGTTCCGGGCCGGGCAGCCAATCGATCCCGCTCGCCGAACTGGGCTTCAAAGTCGTCGCCCTGGATTTCTGCCAGGCGCTGTTGGACGAGCTGCGCTCTCATCCTGGCAGCGACGGTATCCGAACCGTGTTGGCGGATATCTCGGACTTTCGCCGTCATCTCGACGGCGATCCGGAACTCGTCGTTTGCATGGGAGACACGCTCGTGCACCTGCCGGAACGGGCGGCCGCCGAGCGGCTCTTGATCGATGCGGCGGCCGCGCTCGTGCCGGGCGGCGTGATCGTTATATCGATTCGCGATTACGACGCGCCCGGCCCGACCGGCGCCGAGCGCTTCGTCCCGATCCGCAGTTCCGAGGATCAGATCTTCACCTGCTTTCTCGAGTACGACGATGATGTGGTGCACGTCCACGACATTCTGCAGCGGCTAGAGGACGGTGAGTGGACGCTCTCTGTCAGCGGCTACCAAAAGCTTAGGCTCGGCATGGACTGGGTCGCCGCAACCCTCGTCGGGGCCGGACTCGAGGTCGGCAGCCGCTTCGAGGACGACGGCATGCTGGTGCTGCTGGCACGCAAATAACCCCGCGCCAGGGCCTCGCCGCGCGACCAACGCGGCCGCCGCCGGCGGCACGATCCTTCATAACCAATTGTTATTGAGCCACTTCGTAGCGATGAGACTCGCAGCAGAACTTCGCTGGCTTTTATATATCAAACTGATACTATACATCGCTTCGATATATGGGCATACCGCCCGACCAGGACACCAAAGATGGATGTGAAAACCGTATGCCTCGGCATGCTTACGGCCGGCCCGGCCAGCGGCTACGACCTGAAGAAGTTCTTCGAGTCGACCTTCGGCCATTTTTTCGCGGCCGGCTACGGCTCGATCTACCCGGCGCTGTCGTCGCTCGCGGCACAGGGCCTGGTGCACTGCGAGGAGATTCCGCAAGAGGGCAAACCGGACCGGAAGGTCTACAGCATTACGGAGGCGGGACGCGAGCGGCTCATGCAGGCGCTCGACAATCCCGCGCCGGGCCACAAGCTGCGCTCCGAGTTCCTGGCGACGATGTTCTTTGCCCATCTGATGTCGGACGAACAGATCAACGCGGTGTTGGACAACCGCATTCGCGAGGCGGAGGAATTCCTGGCGATGATCGATCGAATCGACCTGAGCCCTACATCGTGCTGGCCGGCGGGCGCGAGGTTCGTCGCCGGTTTCGGCAAGACCATGGCCGCTACCTGCAAACGGTACATCGACGAGAACCGGCACATGCTCGTCGACGCAAAGGATCGTGAAACGAAATCGGCGCACGGATGGCGTTGACGGCAACCGTATGAGTCTTGGGAAGTACTAGAAATGGATGTGAGTAAGCTCAAACAACACCGGTCATGGTTGATGTCGGGCGCGATCGTCATCGCCATCACCTTATGGCTGGCGACCGGCAGCGACGATAGCGATCAGGCCACGGCGATCGCCGAGACGGCCGAATCGTCGCGGCCCGAGCGCACCAGCGTGCGCATTCGCAATCAGGTTGCCGAAGAGGTCGTGCGCACGATCTCGATCAACGGTAAGACGGCCCCGGCGAGGATAGTCGAGATTAATGCGGAGACCGACGGCCGCATCGTGTCGACCGGCGTCGATCGCGGCGACCGGGTCGACACGGACGGCATCATCGTCACGCTGGACGAGCGCGACCGCAGCGCGCGGCTCGCGCAGGCGGCCGCGACGGTGAAGCAGCGGGAAGTCGAGTACGCGGCCCGGCAGCGACTGAAGACCGAGAGCTACGTGTCCGAAGCCCAGCTTCAGGAGGCGGCGGCGCTCTTGGAGGCGGCGAAAGCGGAGCTCAAGCGAGCCGAGCTCGACATCGCCTACATGACCATCCGCGCGCCGTTCGACGGCGCGCTGCAGGAACGGCACGTGGAGGTGGGCGATTTCGTGTCGGTGGGCGATCCGGTCGCCACCGTCGTCGATGACCGCAAGCTGATCGTCAGCGCGGCGGTGTCGGAATACGACGCAAAGTTCGTCAAACGCGGCGGGCCGGCGACGGCGGTCCTCGCGACCGGCGAGACCGTCAGCGGCACGATACGCTACGTTGCGCCAGTCGCGGATGAATCAACTCGAACTTTCACGGTCGAGCTCGAGCTGGACAACACCGCCGGCAATCTGCGCGCCGGGATCTCGGCGGAACTGAAGATCCCGGCCGAGACGGTGTTCGCGCACAAGATTTCACCGTCACTGTTGACCCTCGACGACGCCGGCAACGTCGGCGTGAAGATCATCAATGACGACGGCCTGGTCGAGTTCATCGTAGCCGACGTGGCGCTGTCGACGAGCGACTCCGTTTACGTCGCCGGGCTGCCGACCGCCGCGACGATCATCACGGTCGGTCAAGGTTTTGTTACCGCCGGTAGCAGGGTGGCTGCGGTTGCCGAAGACGACGTCGACACCGCAGTCGCCATCAAGACGGGCGAGCGGGATCGGTAACGATGAGGATCATCGAATCGGCGATGGCCCGGTCGCGTACCGTGTTGCTGTCCCTCGCGGTCATCCTGATTGCGGGCGTGGTCACCTACGTCGGCGCGCCCAAGGAAGCGGAACCCGACGTCGAGATCCCTTTCATCTACGTCAGCATGACGCACGACGGTATTTCGCCGGAGGATGCCGAACGGCTGCTGGTGCGCCCGATGGAGCAAGAGCTCAGGGCGATCGAAGGCATCAAGGAGATGACGGCGAACGCTTACGAGGGCGGCGCCAACGTGCAGCTCGAGTTCGACGCCGGCACGAATACAGACGTGGCGCTGCAGGACGTGCGCGCAAAAGTCGACATCGCCAAAGGAAAATTGCCGAGCGAAACCGAAGAGCCGACGGTAAACGAGGTCAAGCTGTCGCGGTTCGACCCGATGCTGGTGCTGAATCTTGCCGGCGATCTACCAGAGCGCTCGCTGGCGACGATCGCCCGAAATTTGAAAGAAAAGATCGAAGGCATCAACGGCGTGCTCGAGGTGCGCCTCGTCGGCGTCCGAGAAGAGCTCATGGAGGTCGTCGTCGATCCTCTCGCGATGGAAAGCTACGGGCTGGATCAAACCGAAATCTTTTCCCTGGTCGAGCGCAACAATCGTCTGGTTGCCGCCGGCGCTCTGCACACGAGCGCAGGCCGTTTCCCGGTGAAGGTACCGGGTGTGTTCGAGTCCGCCGAAGACATCCTGGAGATGCCGATAAAGGCGGTCGGCGACCGCGTGGTGCACTTCCGCGACGTCGCCAAGGTACGCCGTACCTACAAAGATGCTGAAACTTACGCGCGCCTGAACGGCCGGCCGGCACTAGCGATAGAAGTCGTGCAGCGCACCGGCAGCAACATCATCAGTACGATCGACGCCGTTAAGGCACTTGTCGAGGTAGAGCGGCAGTTCTGGCCGGAGAGCGTCGAGGTCGTCGCGTCGCGCGACAAATCCAAAGACATCCATCAGATGCTGACCGAATTGCAGAACAGCGTCATCGCCGCGGTGCTGTTGGTGTTCATCGTGATCATCGGCATCCTGGGCTTCCGCTCGGCAGTGCTCGTCGGCATTGCCGTCCCGGGCAGTTTCCTGTTGGGGATTCTCGCCATCAGCACGGCCGGCATTTCGATCAACATGATGGTGCTGTACGCGCTGATCATGGCGGTCGGTCTGCTCGTCGACGGCGCCATCGTCGTGACGGAGCTCGCGGACCGCCGCATGGCCGAGGGCGAGTCGCGGCGGAGCGCCTACTCGGCCGCTGCGCGGCGCATGTCCTGGCCGATCATCGCCTCGACCTGCACGACGCTCGCGGCGTTCGTGCCACTCGCCTTCTGGCCGGGCATGCCGGGCGAATTCATGAAGTACCTGCCGATCACTCTGATCGCGGTCCTGTCGGCGTCCCTCCTGATGGCGCTCTTGTTCGTGCCGACGCTCGGCTCGATGTTCGGCAAGACTGGTGCTCTGAACGAGGCGACGATCCACAACCTGACCGCGGCGGAGAAAGGCGATCTCTCGACGGTGACCGGCCCGACCGGGGCCTACATCCGGTTCCTGCGCATCGCCTTGCGCCGTCCGTGGCTGAACGTCGCCGCCGTGTCGGTATTGCTGATCGCGATCTACGCCGCGTTCGGCATGTTCGGACGCGGCGTCGAGCTGTTCCCCGACGTCGAGCCGGAGTTCGCTAGCATCGACATCCGCGCCCGCGGCGATCTGTCGACGGACGAGAAAGACGTGCTCGTGCGCCAGGTCGAGAGTTTCGTGATGGGATCCGCGGAGATGGAGAGCGTCTATACGAAGACCGGCACATCGGGTGACGGCGCGGCCGAAGATCAGATCGGCTCGATTTCGCTGAACTTCGTCGAGTGGCAGCAGCGCCGCCCAGCCGATGAGATCCTCGAGGATATCCGCGATTCCGTGTCCGGCCTCGCTGGGATCACGGTCGAGGCCAGGAAACCGCAGAACGGACCGCAGCAGGGCAAGCCGATCTCGATCGAGCTGTCATCGCGCTATCCCGATCTGCTCGCGGCGACGGTCGGGACCGTGCGGGATGCTCTCGCGAGCCTGGACGGTGTCATCAACATCGAAGACAGTCGGCCATTGCCAGGCATCGAATGGCAGATCGACGTCGATCGCGCCGAAGCCGCCCGCTTCGGTGCCGATATCACGCTGGTCGGGAACATGATTCAGCTCGTCACTAACGGAATCAAAGTTGGCGAGTACCGGCCTGACGATGCCGACGACGAGATCGACATTCGCGTGCGCTATCCATACGACAGCCGCAGCCTGAGCCAGATCGACGAGCTGCGTATCCCGACCGCGAACGGACTGATCCCGATCAGCAACTTCGTCACGCGCGTACCGGCACAAAAGGTCAGCACGATTCAGCGCACCGATTTGCGCCGCACGATGACCATCAGTGCGGACGTCGCACCCGGCTTCCTCGATTCCCAGATCGTCGCGCAGATGAGCGTAATGCTTCCCGTGCTGGACCTGGATCCGCGCGTCGACGTCTCGTTTCGCGGCGGAAGTGAAGATCAGGCAGAGGCCATGGCGTTCCTGACGAAAGCGATGATGATCGCGCTTGCGGTGATGGCGATCATTCTCGTGACGCAGTTCAACAGCATCTTTCAGGCGTTCCTGATCCTGACCGCGGTCATCTTCTCGACCGGCGGCGTATTCCTGGGTCACATGATCATGGATCGGCCGTTCGGCATCATCATGAGCGGCATCGGCGTCATCACACTGGCAGGCATCGTCGTGAACAACAACATCGTGTTCATCGATACCTACAACGTGCTGCGCAGCCGCGGCGAAGCGGCGTTCCAGGCAATCCTGCGCACCTGCGCGGTGCGTCTGCGACCGGTGCTGCTGACGACCGTGACGACGATCCTGGGTCTGCTGCCGATGGTGCTCGGCGTCAATATCGATCTGATCGAGCGCGAAGTATCGGTCGGCGCACCGAGCTCGCAATGGTGGACGCAGCTGTCGGCGTCGGTCGCCGGCGGGCTGGCGTTCGCAACGATCCTGACATTGCTCCTGACGCCGAGCCTATTGATGATCCAGGCGAACACGGCGGCGTATTTCGCCGCCCGCCGTGCCCGTCGCGAGAGCATCCGCGAGCGCGCCGCGACCGGCTGACCGGCCGCGCCAAGCGGCGCGCCGAAAACCCGCGGGCCAGTGGCTCGAAGCCCGCCCGATGGGGTGTCGCATCCAAAACCGCGTTCCCTGCATCTAAGAACAAAGCGCCGGCGCAAGCGGTCAAGCGCCGGACGTTATTCAGTAACCTAATGATTGGAATGAGTTTTTTCCATCCTGATCGGGGCGCGACCCAGGCTTGCGTTATGGTTATCTAGTGTTATACTCCACTATAACACTAACTAACCATACGCTTGCGGGCGATTCGCGACTTCGGGTGACCCAATGAAATCAACAAACCTGGTCATCATCGCCACTATCGCGCTTCTGACGACGCCGCTTGCCGGCTGCGACAGCGGCCACGCGCGCGGGGCCGAACGTGCCGCTCCGCCGGCGCCCTTGCCCGTCGCGATCGCCGCGCCGACGATTGCCGACATCTCCGCGACTTACAAGACCACGGCAACGATTGTCGCCGATGCCGAGGCGCCGATCCTCGCCCGGGTCGCGGGAGAGGTTGTCGAGATTCTGGTCGAGGAAGGCGAGGTCGTGCACGAGGGCCAGGTGCTGGCGCGTCTCGACGGCGCCCGTCTGCGGCTCGAAATGCAGAAGGCCAAGGCCGACGTCGACAGGGCGGCACGCGAATACGATCGAATGACGAGCTTAAACGAACGCGGGCTCATCAGCTCGGCCGCCTTCGACGGCCTGAAGTACGATCTGGAGGCGCTGCGCGCGGCCTACGAGCGGAAAAAGCTCGACTACGGCTACACGGCGATAAAGGCGACGATCGACGGCGTCGTCTCCTCGCGCGACGTCAAAGTCGGCACCCAGGTCGAGATCGGGCAGGCCGCGTTCAGGATCACCGACACATCGAAGCTCGTCGCCTACCTCAAGATTCCGCAGACCGAGCTCGCCAAGTTTTCTTCTGGCCATGAAGCAACCGTCGCGGTCGATTCCGCGCCGAACGCGAAGTTCGGTGCCACAATCGCCCGGATCAGTCCGACGATCGACACCACGACCGGGACCTTCCGCGCCACCGTCTACATCGACAACCGGCGCGGTGAGCTCGCGCCGGGCATGTTCGGCCGCTTCACGGTCGCCTACGAAAAGCATAGCGATGCGATCCTGATTCCGGCCGCCGCGATCGTCAGGGAAGACAGCGAAACCATCGTTTACGTCGTCGAAGACGGGGCCGCGGTGCGCCGGCCGGTGCAGATCGGAATCGAGTCGGACGGACTGCTCGAGGTCCTAAAGGGGTTGGTCGAAAGCGATCGGATCGTCGTCTCCGGCCAGTCGCAACTGCGTGATGGCAGCCGCGTGCTCGCGAACGCCGATCGCGGCGCGCTCGGCGTCAGCGGCTGAGGCGGCACATCGTACGTTACCACTAGTGGGGACTTCGGAGACGACAATGCGGGGGCAATTCCGGATCGGGCTTATCGTGGCCGCGCTCGCGCTATCGTCATGTGCGGGCGACTCCGAGAACGACGCGGCGGAAGACGAGGCGCCGGCGATTCCCGTCGAGGTCAGTCGGCCGACGCGCGGGGACGTCTACTCGACCTATACCGGCACCGCGCCGATAGAAGCGCTCGAAGATGCGGCCGTCATCGCCAAGGTGGGCGGCGAGGTCCGGCAGATTTTCGTCGAGGAGGGCGACGAGGTCGGCGCCGGTCAGGTGCTTGCGCGGTTGGACGGCGACCGGCTGCGCCTCCAGGTCGCGGAGTCCGAGGCGCAGCTTATGAAGCTCAAGCGCGACTACGCGCGCAATCGCGATCTCAAGGACAAGAGCCTCATCAGCGAAGGCGATTTCGAGAAGATTCAATACGAGATGGAGGCCCTCGAGGCGAGCAACAATCTGGCAAAGCTCGAGCTCAGCTACACGGAGATTCGCTCCCCGATCGACGGTGTGATCTCCGAACGTTTCATCAAGGTCGGCAATACCATCGACGTCAATGATCGTGCGTTCCAGGTGACGAGCTTGGAGCCGCTCGTTGCGTATCTGCACGTCCCCGAGCGCGAGTACCGGCGACTTGCGGCCGATCAGACCGCGACGATCCAAGTGGACGCACTTCCGGACCTGGCCTTCACGGGCACGGTTGCGCGCGTCAGCCCGATCGTCGACCCGGGTACCGGCACCTTCAAGCTCACGATCGAGGTGACGGATCCGAGCCGGCGACTGAAGCCCGGCATGTTCGGTCGCATCAGCATCGTCTCCGACGTGCACGTGGATGCGATGCAGATCCCGCGCAACGCGATCGTCGAGGAGGCGGGCGCCGCGGTCGTCTTCGTCGTCAGCGGCGAGACGGCGGAGCGCCGCGTCATCCGTACCGGCTACTCCGCCGCCGGCCAGGTCGAGGTGCTCGAGGGCCTTGGCGATGACGAGTCTTTCGTCGTGGTCGGGCAGTCCGGTCTCAAGGACGGCACCCGGGTGTCGATCATAGACGTCGCGCCCGAGAGCACCGCGAACACCGATCAACGCTGACCCGGACGAGGTAGAGCAACGATGCACCGCCTGATCGAAATCGCAACTGAACGACGGGTCACGATCGTCATGTGCGCGGTCGCAGTCGTGCTCTTCGGTCTTGTGTCGTTGTCGCGACTGAGCGTCAACCTGCTGCCCGACCTGTCTTATCCGACCATCACCATCCGCACGGAATTGACCGGCGCTGCGCCGATCGAAGTCGAGAATCTGTTGACCAAGCCCATCGAGGAGGCGGTCGGCGTCATCCGCAACGTGCGCCTGGTTCGGTCCGTATCGCGGACCGGACAGTCCGACGTGACCGTGGAATTCTTGTGGGGCACGGAGATGGACGTGGCCGGCGTCGACGTGCGCGAAAAGGTCGACATTCTCGAGCTGCCGTTGGAAGCGGGCCGGCCGCTGTTGCTGCGCTTCGACCCGTCGTCCGAACCCATTATGCGACTGGGGCTCATGCAGAAGAATGGCACGGGCCCGAACGACGAGGCTGGAATCGAAGCAAGCTTAAAAGCGCTGCGGCGGCTGGCGGAGGACCGGATCAAGAACGATCTCGAAGCTCAGGAAGGCACGGCTGCGGTGAAAGTCAGCGGGGGCCTGGAGGACGAGGTCCAGATCCGGGTCGACCAGCAAAAGCTGTCGCAGCTCGGGATCAGTATCGATCAGGTCGCGGAGCGCATTCGCGCCGAGAACGTGAATCTGTCGGGCGGCCGCCTGGAAGAAGGCAGCCAGCGATTCCTCGTCAGGACGATCAACGAGTTCCAGAGCGTCGAGGCGTTCGCGGACGCGATCGTCGCCTCGGTCGCCGATCGGCCCGTCTACTTGCGCGACGTCGCGACGGTCACTCGCGGGCACAAGGAACGTGAGGCAATCACGCGGGTGAACGGCGCCGAATCGGTCGAGCTCGCTATCTACAAAGAAGGGGACGCGAACACGGTACAGGTCGCCAAGCGTATCGAGGGGAGCCTGGAGCAGATTCGCGAGTCGCTGCCGGAAAATCTCGAGCTGATCAAGATCTACGATCAGTCGAACTTCATCGGCGCCGCAATCCGGCAGGTGTCGTCGGCGGCTTTGATCGGCGGCATCCTCGCGATCATCGTCCTGTACGGATTCTTGAGGGACTCCAAGGCAACAGCAATTATTGCCGCAGCAATTCCGATATCCGTGATCGGCACATTCCTGCTGATGTACTCGAACGACGTGTCGTTGAACATCATGTCTCTGGGCGGCGTGGCGCTCGCGGTGGGGATGCTTGTCGACAATGCGATCGTTGTCCTCGAGAACATCGTACGCAAGAAAGAGCAGGGACAGGGCGCTTTGGACGCGGCCCGAAACGGCACCGCCGAGGTATCGACCGCCGTGACCGCCGCGACGCTGACGACGATCGCCGTGTTCTTCCCGATGGTCTTCATCAGCGGCATTGCCGGCCAGCTGTTTCGGGACCAGGCGCTGACCGTGACGTTTGCGTTGATCCTGTCGCTCCTCGTAGCGCTGACCTTGATTCCCATGCTGGCCGCGCTCGGCACCGGATCGCGATACGCGCGCGCGGACGAGGACGACGCGGCCGGCAGATTAACGCGCGCGGTGGCGCTGGTCGTGCGCGGCTTCGGTTACGCATACGCGCTGATCAGGCGCCTATTTGGCGCGATTCTGTGGGCCCCGAGCTGGCTGCTGCAGCGCCTTTATGCGGCGGCGGCCAAACGCTACGAGCCACTGCTCGCATGGTCGCTCGAACGCCGCGGCATCGTCGTTGCCGCAGCCACGGCGATATTCCTTTGCACGATGCTGCTCACGCCGCGGCTCGGTACGGAACTGATTCCTCAACTCGCGCAAGGAGAGTTCAACCTCGACCTGCGGCTCGCTCCCGGGGCGCCGCTCGCGGAGACGGATCGCGCGATTCAGGCGACGCAACGCGTCGCAGAGGACATGGACGACGTCGAGATGAGCTATTCGGTCGCCGGCACGGGCAACCGTCTGGATGCGAATCCCGTCGATGCCGGCGAAAACACCGGCACGCTGAGCATCACGCTGCGCGCCGGCGCCGGCCGCGTCGAGGAGAATCTGGTGATGAGCGCGATGCGCGCAGAGCTTAGGAAACTTCCGGGCGTGCAGTACGAGTTCCGGCGACCGGCGCTGATGACGTTCGCGGCGCCGCTACAAATCGAGATCGCCGGTTTCGATCTCGACGATCTGGCGACCTCGAACGAAACGATCTTGGCCGGCCTCGCAGCGGAGGGACGCTTTACCGACCTGAAGACCACCGTCGAGCCCGGCAATCCCGAAATCCAGATCGTGTTCGATCAGGAGCGTGCAGCCAAGCTCGGCCTCCAGGTACGTGAAATCGCGGATCGCGTCGTAGCGAACGTGCGCGGCGAGCTCGCGACCCGTTACACGTGGCAGGACAAGAAGATCGACGTGCTCGTGCGCAGCATCGATACGCGCCGCTCGAGCATCGAGGAGATTCGCAGGCTGATCGTCAATCCGGCGGCCGCGCGTCCGGTTACGCTCGAAGCGGTCGCCGACATCTTCGTATCTCGCGGCCCGGCCGAGGTGCGGCGAATCGGCCAGGAACGCGTCGCGGTCATCTCCTCGAACATCGCCTTCGGCGATCTGGGCAGCGCCGTCGCCGAAGCGCGCCGCATCATAGACCGTACCGCGCTGCCTCCGGGCATAACCGCCACGGTGTCCGGTCAGAACGAGGAAATGCAGGATTCGTTCACCTCGATGCAGTTTGCGCTAGCACTCGCCGTGTTCCTGGTGTACCTGGTGATGGCGTCTCAGTTCGAGTCGCTCGTGCATCCGTTCGTCATCCTGTTTACGATCCCGCTCGCGCTCGTCGGCGCCGTGCTCGCATTGTTTATCACGGGCACGACGATCAACGTCATCGCGTTTATCGGCATCATCATGCTCGCCGGCATCGTCGTAAACAACGCGATCGTGCTCGTGGATCTGATCAACCAGCTGCGGGCTACGGGCATGGAGAAAACCGCCGCCATCAAGGAAGCCGGAAACGCCCGGCTGCGCCCGATCCTGATGACCACTTTGACGACGGCGCTCGGCTTGCTGCCGATGGCGATCGGTTTCGGCGAAGGCGCGGAGGTCCGCACGCCGATGGCGATCGCGGTGATCGGCGGCCTGCTGGTGTCGACGTTGTTGACCCTTATCGTCATCCCGGTCGTTTATTCGCTGCTGGATCGCAAGAAATGGCCGCTTTCGATCGACGCCGCCGACGCGACGCCGGCGGTTGCCGGCGGCTGAACGGGCGCCTCCGTGAAGCATACGCGCATTGCCTTGGAGCGGCCGGTAACGACGGTCGTCTTTTTCGTCGCGCTGGCGCTCGTCGGCCTGATCGCGTCCCGGCTGCTGCCGCTCGAAAAGTTTCCGGACATCGAGTTTCCCGGAATATTCATCCAGATTCCCTACGATGGCTCCACGCCCGAAGAGATCGAGCGCCTGATCACGCGCCCCGTGGAAGAGGCGCTGGCGACGTTGTCCGGGGTCGAGACCATGTACTCCGAGTCAACGGACAACATGTCGCAGATTTTCCTCGAGTTCGGCTGGGACCAGAACATGGGCACCAAGGGCATCGAGGCGCGTGCCAAGGTCGACGGCATCCGGCACCAGCTGCCGGACGATGTACGCCGCGTGCTGATTTTCACCGGCTCGCTGGCCGATCAGCCCGTGCTCCAGCTTCGAATTTCGAGCGACCGTGACTTGTCGGACAGCTACGAGATGCTCGATCGGCTGCTGAAACGCCGCATCGAGCGGATCGAGGGCGTGTCGAAGGTGGAGCTTCACGGGGTCGACCCGCGCGAGATTCGTATCTTGCTAGACGCCGACAGGATGTCGGCGCACGGCATCGGCATCAATGACCTTACGACGCTCGAGGGCGCGAACTTCGCCGTCAGCGCCGGCAGGATAACGGACGGTGGTCAGCGTTTCAGCATTCGGCCCAAGGGCGAGTTTACCTCGCTTGAACAAATCGAGAACCTGATCGTTTCTGACCACGGCATACGCCTGCGCGACATCGCCAAGATCGAGCTGCGCAGTCCGGAGCGCGATTACGGCCGTCATCTCGACCGCAACTACGCGATCGGCGTGCAGATCAGCAAGTCGACCGGCGCCAACATGGTAGACGTCACGGATCGCGTCATGGCGGAGGTCGACAAAGTTCGTGAGCTGCCGCAGATGCAGGGTATCAAGATCTTCGATCTGGACAATCAGGGCGATGCGGTCAAGGAGTCGCTGTCCGATCTGCTCAGCGCCGGTCTGATCGGCGCGCTGCTCGCGATTGCCGTGCTATATCTGTTTTTGAGGCAGGTGTCGACCACCCTGATCGTCACCGCGTCCGTGCCGTTTTCGCTGACGATCACGCTCGGGGCCCTCTACTTCGCGGGCTTGAGCCTCAATATTCTGACGATGATGGGCATGATGCTCGCGGTTGGCATGTTGGTCGACAACGCGGTCGTCGTGACCGAGAACGTGTTTCGACACCGATCCATGGACCCCGGCAATCCGTTTCGAGCCACTTATCGCGGCGTCAAAGAAGTGGGCATCGCCGTCATCGCGGGGACGGCGACTACGATCATCGTATTCCTGCCGATCATGTTCGGCACGAAGACCGATATTTCGGTATTTCTAACCCACGTCGCGGTGACCATCATCGTCGCGCTGCTGGCGTCGCTCTTGATCGCACAGACCTTGGTGCCGATGCTGGCGGCACGGGTGCGAGCGCCGGCACGATCGCAACGGGACGGGCCTTTGATGTCGCGTCTGACGAATCGCTACGTGGCCCTGCTCGACTGGATCTTGCGGCGGCCGTGGAAAACGTTCGGCCTGATCGCGCTGACCTGCGCCATCGGCGTGAGCCCGCTCGTGCTGGAGCTCGTGAAGTTCGATGCGTTCCCGCAGGAGGCCAGCCGGCGGCTCTACCTCGAGTACTACATCGAAGGGCAGCACCCGCTCGAGCGGGTCGAGGCCACGGTCGACACGATCGAGGAATACCTTTTCGACAACCAGGAGGCGTTCGACATCCGCTCGGTCTACAGCTATTACGAGAAAGGCAGCGCCGGTACGGTGATCCTGCTGACGGACGAAGACGAGGCGCGAGTCTCGACCAAAGAGGTCATCGGGCGCATCAAAGAGAACATGCCGGTCATCGCGATCGGCAAGCCGAGCTTCGATTTCAATCAGGAAGGCGGCGGCGACGGTTTCAGTCTGCAAATCTCCGGAGACTCGACCTCGCGACTTAACGCGATCGCATTCGACGTCGTTCGCATCCTTCAGAGCGTCGGCGGCCTCGAGGACGTCCGCTCGGGGGCACAATCGGGTGAACGCGAGGTACAGGTAGTCGTAGACCGAATTCGCGCAGCCTCGGTCGGTCTGAGCTCCCGCGAAATTGCCGACGCGATCGGCATCGCCATGCGCGGCCGAAACCTGCGCGAGTTTCGCGGTGAATCCGGCGAGATCGAAGTGCGCGTGGCCTTCCGCGACAGCGACAAGCAGACGGTGGATCAGCTGCGCGAGATGCCGCTGTACACGAGTGAGGGGCGGCGCATCACGCTCGGCTCCGTCGCGGATCTCAGCATTGGCTTTTCGCCGGACACGATTCAACGTACCGACAGGCAAACGGCGGTCGTGATCACGGCGAACCTCGTCGATGACGCTACGCTCGATTCGGTCAAGCCGGTCGTCGAGGAACTCATGGATCAGCTCGAGCTGCCGCCGGGTTACGGTTGGAAGTTCGGCCGCGGCTTCGATCGCCAGGACGAGACGCAGGCGATGATGGCCCAGAACATTCTGTTGGGAATTGCCTGCATCTTCCTGGTCATGGCAGCTCTTTTCGAGTCACTGCTGTTCCCGTTCGCGATCATCTTGGGGTCGATACTGTTCTCCGTGTTCGGGGTGTTCTTGTTCTTCGCTGCGACCGGGACCACGTTCTCCTTCATGGCGTCGATCGGCATCATGATCCTAATCGGCGTCGTGGTGAACAACGGCATCGTGCTCGTCGATCACATCAACAATCTGAGGACTGAAGGACTTGCAAGGAACGAGGCAATCGTCGAGGCGGGGCGCGATCGGCTGCGACCCATCCTGATGACGGTGGCGACCACGATACTCGGGCTTGCGCCGCTCGCAGTGGGCACGACCCAGGTCGGCGGCGACGGGCCGCCGTATTTCCCGATGGCCCGCGCCATTATCGGCGGCCTCGCATTTTCGACGGTGGTGTCGCTGCTCCTCGTTCCTGCGCTCTACGCGTATTTCGACGCGCTCGCGGTCTGGGGGCGTAAGGTGATGCGCACGGCGCGCGGCGGCTCTACCGCGCCGAAGCGCTCGATCGTCGCCGAGACGCGCTGAACTGCAGCGGCGACGCCGACGATGCATGGATATCGCCCGCTAGGGCGGGCTCCTACACCGAAATAAGGTAGGCTCAGAGCAATCTTCGTCGGCGTCGACATCGGCGCAGAATTTGGCGATCATCAACGATCGCTACCTTTGCTCTGCCGCCCAGTGCATCGAATCGCCAATCTATGCCTCGACCCCCGGTCTACTAACGACGGTCTACGGATGCCGCCAGCAGGATGGACGATCCCTCCGCCCGGCGCTTGATCGCCCGGCCGTGGGCGATGTTGACGACCGCTCGAGCCCGGTTGCCGGATGCTGCGAGGCAGATCCTCCGACTGTCGCTTCTCCTGGTCACGTTCGTCGCGTTCACCACGCTCGTCGAGCGCTTGACGCATCTTCCTACCGCCGCATACGAACAAACGTCGCCCTCGATCGAGCTCGTCAAACGCGTCGGGTGGCTCGCGACGTTCGTGCTGATTTCGGCTACGGCGGTGCTTGCCCACCTCGGGCGGCTGCTTGCGCCATGGGACGCGCTGCAGCTTGGCCGCGAACTGCGTCTCTTCGTGGTGTTGCTAGGTGTGGGGATCGCTTGGCCTCTGGTCACCGCGGGACACAATTTCTACTTCGACCAAGGCTACCTTGCAGATAAGGTGTTGCTCGTGGCGCTGGTACCTCTTACCTGGTGGCGGCCGGTCTTCGTATTTCCATTGACCGTAGTGGCATACCTCCTGTTGTGGCAGCTCGGCGAGCCCTCCCTGGGCGGATCCATCTTTGCCCACAAGCTGCAGGTCCTGCGACCTTAGAACCTCTTCGCCGCCGCTTTTTTTCTGTTTGCCGTCACCGGTGATCGACGCACTAACGGCTTCATCGTGCTCCTCTGCTGCTTCGTCGCGACCGCCTACTGGCTGCCGGCAGTTGCAAAATTGAAGCTTACCTGGCTCAGCGACGAGCGACTGTACTTGCTGCCTTTGAGCGCCTACGCCCACGGCTGGCTGGCGTTCCTTTCACCCGAGCAGATCATCGAGGTGTCGCGTCGAATCATGCCAATCGACGCCGCCATGCGGATGTTCGTCATCGCCGTCGAAGCGCTGTGCCTCGTGTTTCTCTGGCGACGCTGGTTGTCTTTAATCCTGTTGGCCGCAGTGGTCGTGTTTCACCTGGGTGTTTTCGTCCTGTACGGCTTCTTCTTCTGGACCTGGATACTAGTCGACGTCGCTCTATTCCTTCTCCTAGTCAAGTTGGACGGCCAGGCGGCGCGATGCGTCTTCAACAGACCGTATTTC
>JBFGFX010000003.1:0-50136 GCA_041579335.1 Woeseiaceae bacterium
ACGCGTCCTTTTTTCGTCGGATGTTCCAGTTGGCGATGACTACCGCGACGTGCGACTTCGAGCCAACCATCGGCTGCAAGCAGAACCAAGACCTCGCGGACTTCCATCCACCAACTGTGGATGAGCAACACAGATCAAGGCCATGCGAGAATCTCCATCGCCGCAAAAAAAAACGGCCAGCCCGGGGGACCCTGGCTGGCCGTAAGGTCAACGCTCCTTGTTTGCGCTGTAGCAACGCTCCTTGTAACTAGATCGGGTTCAAAGGTCCTATTTGCCCGTTGACGATCCCTGGCAGCGTCTCGAAAGCCGTCAGGCGGTCCCGCTGGGCAACGCCACCGAGGCCGTGGTTCGGGAAGGCGTTTTCGAAACTACCTTCCTCGCCGTGCAGTGCCATGTAGTTCAGCAGCACGGTGTTCACGAGCAGGTTGACGTTGTTCGCGGCCGGGGTCGCGGAACGAACCACGGACGCGCCCGCGTCGAAGTGGCCGATCTGCTGATGCTGTGCCTGCTCGGCGGGCGTCGCGCCGCGCAGCTGCGCGCGGCCGTTCGGGTTGTACACCATGAAGAACGAGCCCGCTGTCGACGAGTTGTCCGAGACCCACTCGCCCTTGCCGCGACCGTCGACCGAGTTGTCGATCGTGCCGTCGCTCGATAGCGAGCCGTCGCTGAACACGTACATCATCAACGGCACGCCGATGCGCGCGGCGTAGTCGATGCACGCGCCCATGCAGCGTCCGGCGCGGAAGTCCTTGACCTCGCCTTCGGCGCGCGCGCCGCCGTGATAGTCGTAGCCGCCCATCTCGATGACCGCGGCACCGGCGAAGCCGTTCATGACGAGCTTCATGACGGACGCCGTCTTGCGGAACTCGCGGCCGTCGCGGCCGCCGTCGTTGAACTCGGCATCCGTGAAGATACCGGTCGGGCCGACGATCATCGGATCGAGGCCCGGGTCGAGCGGCGTACCGCCGAAGCGGTCCGCGATGTCGGCCGCCTTGAGGTAGCCGCAGGCCATCATGTCCTTGACGACGGCGTCGGCCGTGATCACGCCCATCTTCTGCGACGTGAGCCGATACACCGATTCCATGACCGCGGTCGCATCCTCCGGGCCTAGGATACCGACCAGCTGGCCGGTATCGACCAGGCTGACGACGTCGCTGGGACGGTCGACCTTGGTCGGCTGCAGCTCGGGGTCGGCCATCATCGCCGGGATCATCGAGTTGCCGCCGGATTCGGTGGTCTCCGTGCCGGCCAAGGTCAGGATCGAGCCGTCGGCCCCGGCCTGCGCGATACCGTACAGCGGGTTGTGCGGATTGTTGCCGGTGTCGTTGTCCGAACGGGCCGGGATGACCGCGCCGGTCAGGTTCTGCTCGATGCCGAGCCCGGGGCGGATGCTCCCGAGCATGCCGCGGCGGAAGGCGCTGTCTAAGTGGAACGCCAGGCCGAAGTCGGTGTTCGCATACGGCAGGCCGGTGACCGGATCGTTCAGGCCCGGAACCATGTCGCCGGGCAGGCCAGTCTTCTCGTATCCGGCCGTGCTCACGAAGTCCATCTGACCGCCTTCCTGGCCGATCAGCACGTTCGAGTTCGCGATGTTCGCGCCGCCGGCGAGATCGAATGCGATGAACGGGATCTTGCCCGCGCCTGCCGTCGCGATGCCGCAAGGGTTCGCGAGCAACGGCGTGAGATCGCCGGACAGCGCGCCGAGCGCGTCGCGCGGGCTCGAGAACAGACTCAAGACCCCGCCGCTCAGCGCGAACGCGCTGCCGGTCATGAAGCCCTGTGCCACGAAGTCCCGTCGCGTCACCGGCCGCTTGTGGTCCGGATGGCGCTGCGGATCGTCGTAGTTCCGGGTGTTTCTTTTCCTAGCCATAACTGTGCCTCGTATCCAAAGCCAATCCGTTACTTGACCAGCATCACCGCGCTGCCCAGCACCGCCGCGCACGCGCCTTTCGCGATCGAGGCGGTGTTCGGGTTGTCGGGACTGTTGATCAGGCGGTCGATCAGGTTGTCCGGACGCACGCCGTCGGTGGTGAAGTAGCCCAGCTCGTCGCGCACCGTCACGAAGTCCGGCTGCGTCTGTATGCCGATGCCCATGATGTTGTCGATCAGCGGGTCGATGACCTGATTCCGCGCCGCGCCTGCGTAGGCCGCTGCCGGCGCCTGATTGAAATCGAAGTTATTGAAGAACGCCGCCGCGCCCGGGCCGTCGACCAGCGCGTTGCAGTACTCGATGGCGAGCTGCGCGATGGCGACCTGGTGCGAGGACAGGAACGCCTGCGGGGTCGCGGTCGTCGGCAGCGACTGCCTCAAGTTCTGGAACGTCATATCGACCGCGGTCGTCTCGGGATCCACTCCCGTGACCGCCGCCATGGTCGCGTTGATCTCGTCGAACGTGCGCACGCCGACGCGTTCGGCCGTCGGCAGATCCGACTCGACGATGACCAGGGCCGGGTCGCCCACGCGGACGTAGGACTCGCCGCCCAGCCGGTCGAAGGTCAGGAAGAACTCGTCGTCTGCCGGTCCCTTCTCGAGCGGCAGCACCGCGCCGAGCTGCGACAGCGGCTGCCCCAGCGGCCCGAACTGCGAGGACTCGAGCGTGCTGACCATCTTGCCGTAGGTCTGGCCGACGTCCGCCTCGGCGCCGTTGATGCCGACGCGCATGCCCTCTATCGGGACGCCGCTAACCGACGGCGTGCCGTTCAGAGTGACGAAGTGCGGCTGCGTGAACAGATACGAATGCGTATCGAACTGTGCGACCTCGAACAGGATGTACGCATCCGGCGTGCTGATCACGTCCGAGATGCTGAACAGCAGATAGAATTTCTCACCGACACCGACGTCGAAGTTTTGCACGATCTGCGCAGGCGTCAGGACGCGGTTGTGGACCGCGACCAGCCGCAGCGTGCCCTGCCAGAGCGCGTCGCTGGATACTTCGTTGCCGAGCACGAGGGCGAACGTGTCCTGCCAGTCCACCATCGAGCCGGGCGCGATCGGATCCAGATCGGAGACCAGCACGCCGTTCACGTAGATCGCGCGCCCGTCCACCGGACTCGAGGTCACGACCACGTGCTGCAGCGTCGCCTGCAGGACCTCGTCGGCGTCGGGCGTCGAGAGCTGCGGGTCGCCGTTCAGGCTCGTATTCGTGCTGCGATGACGGAAGTCGTAGTTATAGAGAGTCTGCTGCAGCGTGAAGTTGCGCGCGTCCTCGCCGGCCGAGTAGCTGACGATCCGCGACATCTCCTGGGTGACGTTCGCCGGGATTACCCAGGCCTCGATCGAATACTCGCCGGTTGCCTGGATCAAGTCGTGTAGCTTCTTGCTGGCCGCGGTCGAGCCCTGCAGCTTGCCGTCGTTGATCGTGACGCCCCAGCCGCCGAACCACTCGACGTCGCCGGAGAACGTCAGGTCGATCGCGGGCTCGACGCCGCTCGTATCGAATGCGGTCGTACCGCTGCCGGTCTTGAACTCCCACAGCCCGATCTGCGCGCTCTCGTAGCGATTGCCGCCGGACGCGATCGTGCCGTCGACGATCCTGAGCGCCTTGCTCGTCACCAGCGCGGGATCCACCTGCGTGATCGGCACGGTGCCGGCGAACGCCGCGATCGCGGCCTCCATCTGGTTGCTGGCCGCGGCGCAGTCGTTGTTCCAGCAGTTATGGAACTCGCTGCGAAGCCGGATCACGAAACGCGACGCCGCCGGGTCGTCGAGATCCATCTTCGACTTGGCTGCCTCGAACGCCGCCGCGACGTCGGCCTCGGCGAAGTACGGCTGCTGCGACGTCGGCGCCGACGCGGTGTGGCAGCCGTCGCAGTAGGTCGTCAGGATCGGGCCGTGCACGAGGTTCGCGAAGTCGGTCACGTCCGCGTTGGATACGCTGCGGCTCGCACCGGGATCCAGAATCGGCGGCGCCTCTAGCGTGATCTCGCGCCCACCGCCGCTCAGCGCGCCGGCCCAGTTCGTGATCCACGTCGTCATGATGTCGCCGCAGGCCGCGTCGTCGGTGAGCCAGCAGTTGTGGCCGCCGCCGACCTTCGACACGAGCCGCGAGTTGCCGGGCGTGGTCAGGTCGACGACCGTGTTGGCCGCGTCGTAGGCGAGGTTGACGTCATCGTGGCGAGCGAACATCGGCAGCTGGCCGACCTGCTCGTTGTGGCAGCCGCCGCAGCGGCTGCTCATCTGGACGTTATCCCAGACGTTCAGCTTGAACGACTGCACGTCCGCGGTCGCCGGCGGCGGACCCGTGTAGGTCTCCGGCGGCGTGATGCTCGTGATCGGGTTGTCGGTCGTCTCTGCGCCGCCGCCGCAGGCGGCGAGCACCAAACCGGTGACGCCCGCTGCGAGCGCGGCGCGGAGGCCGGCGGCGCGGTCTTTGAGCGCAAGGGCCAAAGCAGTTCCAGTTGCGTATTTCATCGTCATGTCTCCCTACTGGCCCATGCAGTAGACTGCCGCCTCAGCAAACGCCTGCTTCATGCGATAGCCGGTCTGAAACGAAGTGATCATCGATTGAACCTGGGCCCGGTCTGCCGCGTCTTCCGCATCGCGCAGGCAAACTGCTTTGAACACCTTACGCACCTGGCAAGAGGCGAACGCGTCGGAGTTGCCGAGCTCCTCGCCGAGCGACTTGGCGCCGTTGCCGCTGCCCGGTAGGGAGGGATCCCAACCCAGGAACTGGTTCTGACCTTCGCGCCAGTAGTTCATCCAGCTGTCATCGGTCGTCCGAAATCCGAACGGGAAATTCACGTCGTTGTTGAAGTACTTCAGGTGTACGACGCCCGGCGTGTATTCGATGCTGCCGGTGTCCTCGTTGAAGTTGTAGTAGGCGAACGCGCCCGCGAGCGGGTCCATGCCACTATGGCAGCCGATGCAGTTGTTCAGGAACAGCCGGCTGTCGCCACCGGGGCTGCGGCTCACGTCCTGGCGGATACGGTTCGGCACCAGTTTGGTGTCGTGCACCTGTTCCAGGTCGTTACACATATGATTGAGCAGCGTGAATCGGAACATGGCGCGATTCGTGCCGGCAACGAAGAAAGCCTCGGCTGCCGCCCGCGTCGTCATGATGCCTGCCGTTGCGTTGGAGGGTAATCCGGTGACGCTCGACTGCGTCCGCTGCTCGAGCCCGGCCATCATATCGAGGCCGCGATTCTCGAGCTCTTCGTAGTGGCTGTTGTTGGCGTTCGAGTAGGCCGGCAATCCGAGGCCGGCCGAACCGACATAGATGATGTCGGCGGACAAGAGCGTGTTGAACGGCACATCGTCGCGAACCATGCCGACCACGGTCGCGACGTAGTCGTTCAATGGCACGAACACGTCCTGCGCCCGATTCGTCCAAGGGGCGGCGAAATTCTTCAAGGTCACGTTGTAGAAGTTCGGGTTGTCCATCGCGCGGTATGCGGCATCGATGGCGGTGCCGGGCTGACCGGTGTCGACCTCGGCTTCCATCGCCTGCAGCACGGTTTCGGTCGGCGGCACGCCGGCGAGTCGATCGTGAATGCGCTTCGCTTGTTCACGCGGTCCGGCGTGCGCGACGGACACCAATCCTAGGCCGAGCAGCCCAACCGTCGCCCACTGCGCAAAACTTGCGGCCGCGTGCTTGATGTTTTTCCACGTCCTGTATTTCATAACAATCCTGCTCATCACAAACGACCGAAATTCCTGCGGTCTCAAACCGTAATCCAGAGGCCTCTCACTCGTGGAAGAGGAAGCTCTGAATCGCTTCGGAGTTATCAGGTGAGGGAAACGACGTTGATCTGAACGTCGTGCCCGCCTTCGTTGTCCTGGCAGCTCCATTGTCACATCGGCGACATTTATCGCCTTTGATCGGTAGCTTTGCCGTGCGGCTAAAAATCCGTTTCGCCGGCTAAACTTCTCAGCAGTCCCTAACTTCAATCGTCATCCCTGAAGCAACGTTTGTTTATCAGGCGGACTGGGCTGTCACTGTGCCTGAAGTGTTTCCAAATCTCCGTGAATGCACTCACAGTACCCGGCATCCATCATCTCCAAGCAGCCGTTTTTCCGATCTATCCGAGAGGAAGCAAGTGCTGTGCCAGGATGGCCGATGGTCGCAAAAAAACAGAAAAAACGATTGAAAAACAATAGGATAGAACCCCCCACGCCCGGACCGCCACGGCAGGGATATGTCAAGCATCTGTCGTTGCTTGCGCACGGTGGCGATGCACGAAATGCGTAAACCCCTGATTGTGAACGGTGTGCGATCTGTCGCTGAAAGGAGACAACGACGACACGCGTTGCGTTCGCAAAAAACTTTTTTCGAGAAACGTGAACTGCAAACGTTTTAGTTTAGAGGCGTTGTAAGTCGACGAGAAAAAAAACGGCGTGGAACTTTTGTTAAGCCGGTTTCGTGTAACTGTTGCGGAGGCCTTTGACTTCGTGCCGATTTCATCCGTGCAAAGGGTTGAAAAATTGCAGTGACATCAAGCAAGTGTCGTTCTTTCGAGACATTACATCGCTTGACTTCGTTTTCTATACTGCACTCGGAAAACCATGGCGCGTGAAATGACACAGTCATTGCCGGGAGGATTTAGGCCCGTTGTTGCAACGCGATCGATGTATCGGTTTCAACGGTCCGCATGCCAGCGTTGACGCGGATCTTTATGTGATCGCGTTAACGGTAAGTCGAGCGCGACGGGTCCACTATTGAAGGTTGTATAGAGTGTGGGCCAGTGCGCGCGCATTTCAGCGCGCGGCGCAGGTTGAAGCAGGGAAGCGTGCGGCCGCCGAGGAAGGTAACGCTCGCTAGATGACAGAGCGAACTCGCACCTTTATGGATTGAGGTGGACGTTATGAACAGGATGATGGCGCAGTACGTTAAAGACAGGGTTGGGCCGGTCGTGAACCGGTCCTACGCCTTGCTGTGGATATCGTTTGCAGTCGCTGCCTGCAGCAGCGGCGACGGTGTGAGCATCGGTGACGGCCAGGACGCCGACCCGGTGGTCGTGGATTTTCCGATTGCGTATGTCAAGGCACCGCTGCCTCTGGACGATGACGGCGAGCTCGAGCAGTCCGATCTCCGCGAAATGATCAGCTTCGATTTCGGCGCCGACCTCTATTTTCGCGATCGGGCGTCACCCAGTACAGAGGCTGTCAATGTCACCGGCGACATGACGCAAGGGATGTACGCGGTTCGCGACGTCGAGATCTCCTTCGACGGGTCGACGATCCTGTTCGCGATGCGCGGCCCGGTCGACCTCAACATCGCCATCGACGACGAGAATCAGCCCAGCTGGAACATCTGGGAATACGATATCGCTTCCGCGGTGCTGCGACGCGTGATCGCTTCCGATCTGACGGCCGAAATCGGCCACGATGTGGCACCCCACTATCTGCCCGACGGGCGCATCCTGTTCACCTCGACCCGCCAGGCCCGATCCAAAGCAATCCTGTTGGACGAGGGCAAGCCGCAGTATGAGGCGCAAGACGAGGACGACAACGAACCCGCTTTCCTGCTGCACGTGATGAACGACGACGGCACAGGCATCGAGCAGGTCTCCTTCAATCAGAGTCACGACTTCGATCCGTCGGTGTTGAGCAACGGGCAGGTGGTGTTCAGCCGCTGGGACAATGCGCCGGGCAACAACGCCGTGAACATCTACCGCATGAACCCGGACGGCTCGGCGCTCGAGCTGCTGTACGGAAAGGAGAGCCACGATACGGGCACCAACGGTGAAACCATTCAGTTCATGCAGCCGCGCGAGCTCGAGGATGGGCGGGTCATGGCACTGATACGACCCTTCACCGACACCAGCGGCGGCGGCGACCTCATCGTCATCGACACCCCGACGTACGTCGAGAACACTCAGCCGACAAAGGACAACGTCGGCATGACCGGGCCGGCGCAGATCGCCGCCACGATCAATCAGGTATCAACGGAAGCAGGCGTGCCGTCGCCGGGCGGCCGATTCTCATCCGTGTATCCCATTCAGGACGGCACCGGGCGCTTGATGGTGAGCTGGAGTCAGTGCCGACTGACCGACATTCCGGATCCGCTGGCCGATCCGCTCACGGCACCGCCGCCGGTCTTCTATCCGTGCACCGCCGAGAATCTCCTCAATCCGCTCTATGAAGAGGCGGACCCGATTTACGGCATCTGGATGTACGATCCGCGCGACGACACGATGGCGCCAGTCGTGCCGCCCGAGGACGGCTTCATATTCACCGAGGTGGTCTCGGCCGATCCGCGTGCGACGCCGCCGGTGATTCTCGACAGCGTCAACGACTTTGCCATGGACCCGGATCTCGCCAGCGAGTCGGCGGGCGTAATCAGCATACGCAGCGTCTACGATTTTGACGGCGGCGCCGTCGCCGACATCAACGCCCTGGCGGATCCCGCGGTATCGACGGCCGATGCGCGGCCCGCGCGCTTCCTGCGCATCGTGAAGCCCGTCTCCATGCCGGATGACGACACCCTGGATTTCGACAACACGGCATTCGGCGTCAGCGCGGCGCAGGGCATGCGCGAAATACTGGGTTACGTCCCGATCGAGCCCGACGGCTCGGTCATTGTCAAAGTGCCCGCTAACGTCGCGTTGGCCGTCAGCGTCGTCGACGCGAACGGCCGTCGCATCACGCCGCGGCACCAGAACTGGATGCAGGTTCGACCCGGGCAGCTGCTCGAGTGCAATGGCTGTCACATCAGCCAGAGCGGCCTGTCCCACGGCCGTTACGACGCGTTCGATTCGGCATGGTCCGGCGCCGCGACCGCTGGCGTATCGTTCTATCCGAGCACCGTCGACGCGCTGTTCGTCGGCGAGGTCGGCGAGACGATGGCGGAGGTGCGTGCCCGCATCAGCTGCGGCACGGACAACTGCTCGTCGATCGAACCATCGGTCAACGTGCGCTACGAGGACGTATGGACCGACGAGGTCAAAGCCGGCCGCATGCCGGACGCCCCGTTGCAGTACGACTACGTTGGCCTAGACGGCCTGTCGACGGAGCCGCCCGTGCCGCTGTCCTGCATACCGCCCACCGGGACTTGGTCGGCGAACTGCCGCATCGTCGTCAACTACGAGACGCATATTCATCCGCTGTGGATCACGCCGCGTCCGGTGCTCGATGCATTCGGAAATCCAGTTCTTGATCAAAATGGGCAGCCCGTCACAAACACTTGTACCAATTGTCATAATATTGTGGACCAGGCGGGTGCAACGATCGTGCCCGCCGGGCAGCTCGATCTGTCGGACGGTCTGTCGGACCTGGAACCTGATCATTTCAAGTCATATCAGGAACTTATGGCCACGGACCAGGCGCTGACTCTGGACGCCAACGGCAATCTGATCACGCTCGAGGTGCAGGTAGGCATCGATCCGGTCACGGGTGACCCGATACTCGCCCCGGTCGACGTTGGGCCGTCGATGAGCGTGGCAGGCGCCAATGCGTCGGACGCGTTCTTCTCGCGATTCGACGTCGGTCAGAGTCACGATGGGTATTTGTCAGACGCGGAGAAACGATTAATTGCGGAATGGTTGGATGTCGGAGCACAGTATTACAACAATCCCTTCGACGCCCCGATCAATTAGCTTTGGTCGGATCATCGCCCTGTTGCTGTGGCTAGCACAGGCGATATCCGCACCGACCGCAGCCGCTGCTGAACGTTTCAAGTCCGTTTCCGTCGCGGATCCGTATCTCGAGATGCGGACCGGGCCCGGTATCGGCTATCCGAAGTTTCACGTCGTCGACCGCGGTGAGTCCGTCGACATACTGAAGCGCAGGACGGACTGGTTCCTGGTTCGTGCGCGCAACGGCAAAGAGGGTTGGGTCGATCGTGGTCAGATGGAGCAGACTCTGCAGCCCGACGGCCAGGAAATCGACTTCGAGGCCGCAGACCAGGAAGACTTCACCAATTCGAGGTGGGAGCTGGGTGTCTTGGCCGGTGACTTCGGTGGCGCGAACATCATTTCGCTGTACGGCGCTTACTCGTTGAATGCGCATGTGGGCGTCGAGCTGTGGGGATCGCAGATCCTCGGCAATTTCTCCAACGGTTGGATGGGCAGCGTCAACGTCATCCACGAGACTTGGCCCGACTGGCGGATTTCGCCGTTTTTCACCTTGGGCGCCGGGGTCGTGCACACGGAACCCAAGTCGACGATCGTGCAAGGCGAGGATCGCACCGACCAGGTCGGTCACGCCGGGGCCGGTTTTCGCTTTTACGCCACGCGGCGCTTCATCATGAGAGCCGAATTCAAGAGCTACGTCGTCTTTACGAGCCGCGACGACAACGAGGAAGTAGAGGAATGGAAAGTCGGTTTCGCATTCTTTTTCTAGTAGTGCCGGTCATCGCGTTGGGCCTTTCGGGTTGTGCCGCGACCAAAAGCCTGTTCGGTCTGGGGGACGAGCCATCGTCGGCGCCGCCGACCGCCGGCGATCCGGGGCAGGTCATCGACCCGGAAGTCGAGCGTCGCGAGATCAAAGAGGCGAAGATCGACACCGAGGATTTCGAGATCGGTGCCTTCGCAGGCATCCTGAGCATCGAGGACTTCGAGTCGAACGTCGTGTACGGCGTGCGCGTGGCCTACCACGTCACGGAGGGCTTCTTCGTCGAGACCATGGCGGGGACGTCCGAAGCCGGCTTGACCAGCTTCGAACGGCTGAGCGGCGGCGCCCCGATCCTGTCCGACGATGACCGCACGTTCACCTACTACAATCTGAATCTGGGCTACAACATCCTGCCGGGCGAGGTTTTCTTCGGCGAGGGTCGTGCTTACAACACGAACCTTTATCTCACCGCTGGTCTCGGCGCCACCGAGTTCGCCGGTGACGACCGGTTCACGGTCAACTTCGGCGCCGGCTACCGCTTCTTATTGACGGATTCGATCTCGATCCGGCTCGACGTCCGCGATCACCTGTTCGATATCGACATCCTGGGCGAGGACAAGACGACACACAACATGGAGGGGCACCTCGGCCTGACCGTGTTCTTCTGAGGAAGGGGTCACGGAATGGGCGCTACGGTGTTGCATAAGCTTATGAGTATGGATATGAATGGCAATCGAGTGTGGAAACTGCTGTTGGTCGCGGTGCTCCTCTCTGGCCTCTCGGCCTGCGGCAGCATCGAGCCCTGGGTAAAGCCGTACGAGCGTGATCGCCTGGCCGATCCGATCATGTTCCTCGACGCCCACCCGGTCTCCACCGCCTACCTCTACCACGTCTACGAAGCTCGTGAGGGCGCGCGCGGCGGGGAGGGCACGGCCGGTGGCGGCTGCGGCTGCAACTGACGGCGTGGCGGGCCGCCAGCCTCGGTAGCGATCGTATGGTGTTCAAGCGCACAGTTCCGATCCCCCTGATACTGCTGCTGACTCTCGGGCCGGCGGCCTGGGCCGGCGTGTTGCCCGACGACCGCACCGACATCCTGTATCACCTGTATGAAGGCGGCGGCGTGCGGATCGACGGGCCGTCGCTCCTCGTGCGAAAGAAAGTGGGCAAGAGCGTCTCGTTCGTCAGCAACTACTACGTCGACATGGTCAGCTCGGCGTCGATCGACGTGGTTACGACCGCGAGCCCCTACAACGAGGAGCGCACGCAGTGGTCGCTCGGCATGGACTACCTGCGCGGCAATACCACGCTCAGCACGAATTATACGAGCAGCGAAGAGAGCGACTTCAAGGCCGAGACCTACAGCCTGTCGATCAGCCAGGACATGTTCGGTGACCTGACGACCTTGTCGCTCTCGTACGCCTACGGCGACGACGTCGTCGGTCGCTCGGACAACCCGACGTTCGCAGAACCCAACACGCGGCAGCAGTACGGGGTCGGCCTCACGCAGATCGTGACCCGCAATCTGATCACCAGCCTGAACTTCGAGACCATTACGGACGAAGGCTTCCTCAACAATCCCTATCGCTCGGTCCGTTACGCGGATCCGAACAATCCCATCGGCTTCAGCTTCGAGCCGGAGCTCTATCCACGGACGAGGACGTCGAACGCGCTCGGACTGCGCGCGCGTTACTACCTGCCGTACCGCGCCGCCATTCAGGGCGAGTATCGCATCTTCACGGATACCTGGGACATCGATTCGCACACCGCGTCGATCACCTACGTGCATCCCTGGGGCGATTGGACATTCGAAGGCAAGTTCCGCTGGCACGATCAAACCGGGGCGCATTTCTTCCGCGATCTGTTCTCGCGCTCCGAGGCGACCAACTTCCGCGGCCGGGACAAAGAGCTCAGCCCGCTGACCAGCAACACCTTCAAGATCATGGCGACCTACGAGTTCCTCGACGACGGCTGGGGATTCATCGACCGCGGCTCGGTGACGTTTTCACTCGACCACATCCTCGTCGACTACCACGACTTCCGTGACCTGCGAGTGACCGCGCCCGTCGGCGAAGAGCCGCTGTATTCGCTCGAGGCGAACGTCATACAGATCTTCTTCTCCTTTTGGTACTGATCTACCCCTGATTACCTGCCGTGGCGGCAGGTGGATCGATCGTCCGCTACAATGCGCGAGCACTGGAGCTGACGGAGGGGCGTCATGGGACGATTGGCAGGCATCGCGCGGCGCGACAAGACTCGAGCACCGATGGAAGAGCTGACCAGCGTGGAAATCAGCGTCGAGCGCGGCGTCGCCCGGGATCTGCGGGGGCGGCCCGGCAAGCGACAGGTGACCCTGATCTCCGCGGACGTCTGGCGCACCGTGTGCGAAGAGCTGGGTACCGAGCTGCCGTGGACCACGCGGCGTGCAAACCTGCTCGTCGAAGGCGTGGCGTTGCCGCAAGCGGCCGGGGATGTCGTCGAGATTGGTCCGGTGTCTCTGCAAGTCACTCTGGAGACGGCGCCTTGTTCGCGGATGGAGGAGCAGTGCCCGGGATTACGCGAGGCGCTGACGCCCGACTGGCGGGGCGGCGTGTGCTGCCGCGTGCTGACCGGCGGCCGGGTCTCGATCGGCGACGAAGTCTTCGTGCGCCGGGCGGAATGATCGTCGTTCGCGTCGCGCGACATGATGCTGCTCCTCGTCATTCTCGCGACCCTGGTCGTCGCCGGTGCGATCCTCTACAACCGGCTCATCCGCGACCGCAACCGGGTCGACGGGGCGTGGAGCGATATCGACGTACAGCTTCAGCGGCGCCACGACCTGATCCCTCAGCTGGTCAAGGCGGTCGATCAGTACGCGGACTACGAGCGCGCGACGATCGAGGCGGTCACGGCGCTGCGCGCGGAGGCGATGAGCATGACCTCGGTTGCAAAGCTCGGTGAAACCGAAGAGCAGTTGAATCAGGGTTTGATGCGGCTGATCGCCTTGGCGGAAAACTATCCGGATTTAAAGGCGAACGAGAATTTCCTGAAACTGCAACGGGAGCTCGTGGAGACCGAAGACTATCTGCAGTTCGCACGCCGCTACTACAACGGCGCGGTGCGGGTGTTGAACACGCGAGTGGAGACCGTCCCCGATAACCTCATCGCTGGCTGGTTCGGCTTCGCGCAGCGCGAGTATTTTCAGAAATCGTCCGACGCCGCGGCAGCCGTTCCGCTGGTCGATCTCGGAAATATCGAATGACGCGCGTGTCGGTCTGCGTGCTCGGCCTGCTGCCACTGCTGGCGACGGCGGAGGAACGGATTCTCGAGTTTTGCAGCGACATCGGCATATCGCCGTCCGGCGGTATCGAGGTCACCGAGACCATTCGTGTCCGCGCCGAAGGTCATCGCATACGCCGCGGCATCTACCGCGATTTTCCGACGCGCTACCGAGATCGCTACGGCAACACGGTAGACGTGATCTATGAGCCGCTTTCCGTACTGCGCAACGATGCAGCGGAGAATTTTTTCTCCGAACGGTATCAGAACGGCATTCGTACCTACTTCGGCAGCGCCGACCGGCTCCTCGATCCCGGCGTGCACACGTACGTGTACCGGTATCGAGTCGAGCGTGTGCTCGGCTTTTTCGACGACCACGACGAGCTGTATTGGAACGTGACTGGTCTCGACTGGGCGTTCCCGATCGATCGTGCCGTCGCGACCGTGACGCTGGACTTCGGCGACGACGCACGAATACTCGAGGCGAATGCCTTCACCGGACCCATGGGTGCGCGGGGCAGTGCGTATTCGGCTAGGGTCGGCGCGCGCAAGGTCGAGTTCGAGACGACCAGCGGGCTGCGTCCGCACGACGGCCTGACGATCGTGGTCACCTGGCCCAAGGGCTACGTCGAGGAGCCCGGCCGCCTTAAGCGGCTGGCTTGGCTGTTGACCGACAACGCCAACCTGCTGGTCGTGCTGGCTGGGCTCGGGGGAATGCTCGCGTACCTGGTGCCGGTGTGGCGGGCGTTCGGACGCGATCCGGAAGAAGGACTGATCGTCACTCGCTACGACCCGCCCGAAGGATTCTCGCCTGCGTCACTGCGTTTCATCCACCAGATGTACTACGACAACAAGGTCATGACGGCAGCCGTCGTCAACCTCGCGGTCAAGGGCTACCTACGGATCGAGGAGTCCGACGGCCTACATACACTCAGGAAGACCGATCCCGGTGATCGTCCGCCGGCGCTCGCCACCGGCGAGCGAGAGCTTTATGACGCGCTGTTCGAAGACGGCAGTGTGGCTATCCTCGATAACGAATACCACGGCCGCATCGGCCGCGCGCGCCAAGCCCACCGCGACTCATTGCGGCGTGACTACCGCGGTCGCTATTTCCGGTCCAACGGCATCCTGAATCTGCCGGCGCTCGGTATCGGCGCCGTCTCCTCGCTCATCGCCGTCAACCTGGGCGCCGGCCCGACGCCGCTGGTCATCACGGCGATCGTCGCCATGGCGCTCGTGTTCCTGTTCTTCGCGATGATCATGAAACGACCGACGCTGCTCGGCCGGCGCGTGCTCGACGAGATGCTCGGCTTCAAGGACTACCTCGAGATCGCCGAGAAGGATGAGCTCGACCTGCGCAATCCGCCCGAGAAGACGCCGCAGCTTTTCGAGACGTATCTGCCGTTCGCGCTTGCGATGGGGGTCGAGCAGCCTTGGGCCGAGCGCTTCGCCTCGGTCTTCGCCGCGCTGCGTGGACCGAGCGGCAGCGCTTACCAGCCGTCCTGGTACGACGGCTCGTGGAACAGTCTCGACATGCGCGGCACGACGTCGAGCATCTCGAAGAGCCTCGATGCCGCAATCAGCTCCTCGGTGACGCCGCCCGGTTCTTCGTCGGGCGGTGGTGGCGGTGGGTTCTCCGGCGGCGGCGGTGGTGGTGGCGGCGGTGGCGGTTGGTAGCAACTTCACCGCCGTGCTTTTGTCTGTAGAATCTGACCCTTCGACAACAGCCGCAAGCAGAAATCCGTGAATCAACACTTCAGGCCGCGGCGCGCCGCAGACAGCGGTGCGATACCCGACGTCATTTTCATCTTGTTGATCTTAAACGGCGTGATGTTCGCGGCGCAGAACATTCTCGATGGGCCGTCCAACATACTCGGCCCCATCGGCGCGTACTTCGCGTTGTGGCCCCTCGAGCGCGGCTACGCCGATTTCTATCCCTGGCAGCTCCTGACCTATGGGTTCTTGCACGGCAGCATCATGCACATCTTGTTCAACATGCTCATGCTGTGGATGTTCGGGCGCGAGCTCGAGGTCTTGATGGGCGCGCGCCGCTTCCTGATCTACTACCTGGTGTGCGTCGTCGGCGCCGGCGTGGTGCAGCTCGTGGTCGCCGCCTGGCAGGGCGGCGGCTACGCCACTATCGGTGCCTCCGGCGGAGTCTATGGCTTGCTGTTGGCGTTCGGCATGACGTTCCCGAATCGCATCGTCGTGCTGCTGATACCGCCGATACCGATGAAGGCCAAGTACATGGTCCTGCTCTGGGGGCTCATGGGACTGTACTTCGGCGTGTCGGGCGGGGCGCCGGGAATCGCACACTTCGCTCACTTGGGCGGCATGCTGTTCGGCTTTCTCCTTCTGCATTATTGGAAGCGACAAGCGCGTCGATAGGCATGCGGCGGCGAGAGTTCCTACAGAACGCGCTGGCCGGCGGCGCGCTGATCACGATGCCGGCCCTGCTGGACGGCTGCGCGGTCAGCGAGCGTGCACTGGTCACAGCGCCGCTCCCGGAGGACCCTTTCCTCGACTGGTTTGCAGTCGACCGCGCCGCGATCAGCCGGGTCCTGGGTGCGCTCGGCGCCAACGGAGCGCAGGCGGCCGACCTTTATTTTCAGTTTCGCCGGCAGAGCACGCTGCGCTTCGAGCATAGCGAGCTCGCGAGCGCGCGAACCGACGTGTTGCAGGGCGTCGGTCTGCGCGTGCTCAGAGACGGCGCGAGCGGTTTCGCCTACACCGAAGACCTGACGGAGGCCGGCATGTCGGCAGCGGCGCGCCGCGCTGCGGGTCGTTCCGACGGCACGCCGACGTCCGCACCGATCGAGCTCGTCGCCGTGCCGCCTGGCACGCTGTACACGAGCCGCCTCGCGTGGAGCGACGTCGGCATCGAGCAAAAGCTCCCGATCTTGGAAAAAGTCGACGACTTGGCGCGAGCGGGCGATCCGTCGGTGACGGACGTCGGCGTCTCCTGGTCCGATACCGACGAGCGCGTGCTCATCGCAGTCTTGGACGGGCGGCTGATCGTGGACCGCCGACCCCTGACGCGGCTCAGCGTTCAGATCACGATGACGCGAAAGGGTATCGCGCACTCGGGTTTCGCCAACCTGTCCGCGCGTGCGGAGCTCCCGTGGTACGACGACGAGCGCATCGCACTGATGGTCGCCGAGGCGGTCGAGCGCACGCAGATACTCTTCGAGGCGCGGCGCCCGCCGGTCGGCACGATGCCGGTCGTGCTCGCTGGGGGCACCAGCGGCGTCTTGCTGCACGAGGTCGTCGGTCACGCCATCGAGGCCGACTTCGTCCGCGACGGCACGAGCCCGTACGCTCGATCACTCGATGAAAGGATCGCGGCCGGCTCGGTAACGATCGTCGATCAGGCCACGCTCGAGAACGAGCGGGGCGCATTGAACGTCGACGATGAGGGCGTTCAATGCCGCCGCAACGTGCTGGTCGAGAACGGCATCTTGCGCTCGTACCTGCATGATCAAACGACGGCGATACAATTCGGTACGGCCTCGACGGGATCGGGCCGGCGTGAATCGTACCGTCACGAACCGATGCCGCGCATGACGTGCACGTTCATGGAGGCCGGCGACCACGCCCGCGAAGAGCTGATCGCGACGATGGGGCGCGGCCTCGTTGCCGAGACCTTCACGGGGGGGGCCGTTAAGCTCGGCGGCGGCGACTTCCGCTTCGACGTCAAGCACGGCTGGCTGGTCGAGAAAGGCCGGATTCTGATGCCGGTTCGCGACTTCACGCTTGCCGGCAACGGTGCCGACATGCTCCGGAACGTCTCGATGGTTGCGAGCGATTTTCGCCTCGACATGGGCGGCTGGACCTGCGGCAAGAAGGGGCAGTCGGTGCCCGTGTCACACGGTATGCCGTCCGTACTGGTCTCGGCGCTCGACGTCGGCGCGTGACGGCCGGCGGGTAACCCCGCGGGGCCCTTTCTCAGTCGCGCGCTTCGAGCAGCTCGCTATAGACGGCCAGATCGGAGGCCGAGAAGCAGCAAAACACGATGCGCTCGAGCGCTGACGGCTGCGCGGCGAATCGCTCGGCCTCGGCGACGGCGATCGTCGCGGCGTCGCGAACGGGGTAGCCGTAGACCCCGGTGCTGATCGACGGGAATGCGATCGACCGGACGCCGTTGTTCGCGGCGATCTCGAGCGAATTCCGATAGCACGACGCCAGGAGCTCCGGCTCGCCGCGGGTGCCGCCGTGCCACACGGGTCCGACCGTGTGAATGACCCAGCGGGCCGGCAGCCGGTAGCCCGAGGTGAGTTTGGCCTGGCCGGTGTCGCAGCCGCCCAAGCCCCGGCATTCCTCCAGCAGTCCCGGTCCCGCCGCGCGGTGAATGGCGCCGTCGACGCCGCCGCCACCCTTCAGTGACGAGTTCGCGGCGTTGACGATAGCGTCGACGTCCAAGGTCGTGATGTCGGCCTGGATCGCGCTGATGTCGGTCATTCAGCGGGCCCGTCGCTCAAATCCGCGAGCGCGCCAGGGTGACGTCGGAGCTCTGCCACGACCGGTCGAAGGCTTGCCGCACCTCGTCGGCCTCCGTGTTCCTGCCCTGCGCCTCGAGGCTCATCCACAGGCCGTACAGGGACCAACCGTTATTCTGGTTCCAGCGCAGGTCGCGGCGATACACCGCTTCGGCCTCTTCGGCCCTGCCGGCCTCGAGCAGCGCGGCGCCGAGATAGTGCCTGAGCGGCTGGGCCCAGTCGGGCGGCTCGATGTAGGGCGTCATGTCCTCGAGCGCAACCGCTCTCGTGAACGCGTCGACGGCGCCGTCGAGGTCGCCCTCCGCCTGCTTGATCTCGCCTTCGAGGCCGTACGCCGCCATGGTCAAGATCGACGACACCGGCGTCGGCCCGACGCGGTGCTCGTCCACGTTCGGCGCGACGATGATCGCGCGCAGCTTTTCGAGCTCTTCCTCGGCCTTTGCGAGATCGCCCGTGCCGACGAACGCGCTACCCAGCGCATAGCTCCAGATGCCGTCGAGATAGGGACGGCCGCCGTACGCCGGCTCCTTGCCGATGAGGGCGTCCCAGTCACCGAAAATCTTGTGCACCAGCCACGGCGCCGCTGCCCGTTTCTGGCTGTTGCGCATGTCGATGTTGTCCGCCGTGACCGAAGCCGCGGACTTCGTCGCCGCCGCCAGGGCCGTCTCGTAGTTGCCCTGGACCGTCGCCGCGTAGCGGATGAAGTCGATCGCGTGCGGGGCATGGATGCGCGCCGACAGCGGATAGGTGCCGATATCGGGGAACGGATGGTCGCCCCAAATCTCGAGGAATTCCTTGTCGACGGCCTGCGAGCGGACGTTTTGCTCGATCGCTTTGTCGTATTGGCCGACGCGCACGTAGATGTGTGCCGGCATGTGCACGACGTGTCCGGCGATCGGCATCGTCGCCTCAAGGCGATCGGCCGAGTCCAGCGCGCGCTCCGGTTTGAGCGAGGCCTCGAGCAGATGAATGTGCAGATGATTCGCGCCCGGATGACCCGGCACGGCTCGCAGCACCCGCTCGAGCGCCAGCATCACGCGCGTCGTGCCGGGCTTCGGATTGCCGTCCTTGTCCCAGTAGTCCCAGCGTCCGATCGACATGTAGGCATCGGCGAACAGGGCGCCGATGTCCGGATCGTCCGGATATTTCTCGTGCAGTGCGCGGGCCGCCGCCAAATACGCCTGATCCCGCTCGCCGCTATCGGAAATCGAGGTTTTGTTGAAGCGCACGTACAGCGTCTCGATCATCTCGCGCTCGAGATCGTTCGCATTGTCGATGAGCTGGCGCGCTGTTTCGATCGCCTTCAACGCCTCGCCGTGCGGATCATCCGGCATTCGAGCGTAGCGGCTGTTCGGGTTCGGCCCCATGGCGTGGGCCATGCCCCAATAGATCATCGGATGATCGGGATCGTGGCGCGCCGCTTCCTGATACGAAGCGATCGACTCCGGAAAGTAGAAGCCCCAGGCCAGTCGCAGCCCCTGATCGAAGAACTTCTGGGCGGTCTCGGAATCCGTCGAGATCGGCCGGCTGTAGCTGCCCGAGCGCGGGACCAGCACCGCTCGCGCCTCGCCGGCCGAGGCCGCGTCGTCCGAGCTCGGTCTGTCGCAGCTCTGCAGCATCGCGCCGCAGGCCATTGCTAGGAAAATCAATGCGTTTCTTGGTTGCTGCACGCGCATCCCCCTCTTGAGTGCCTGGGTTTTGACCCTAGGGTACGAAATTACGCAGACCGTGTCCGCTCGTGCGAAGGTCCGCGGTCCATAACGGTCTTGCCGTCGGCTGGACATCGAATCGCGGGTTTGGGAAGGTCGGCACCGTATGGCCGCGCCAGCGTCAGTCGTCGAGTTCCCAGTCGCCGCGCCGGCGAACGCCAATCGGTAGGCGCGCGTCGCGCTAGCGCACCCTGATGGGCCTTTTCCTGACACTGGGCGGCGTCGTGCTGATCACCTTCCTGTCGCCGACCTTGGGCGCGGGCTGGTCGTGGGACTTCGCCAACGGCCTGGGATTCGTCGCGTTCGGCGGGCTGCTCTATCTGACTCTGGCGAGCGGCCCCGTCGGCAACCTGCGCGCGCACCAGGTTTTGGGCTACGCGCTCTTAGGTCTGACCACGGTACACGTCTTCTGGCTCTTGCTGATCGACCCGGTAGTCGTCGAGTACGTGCTGCCCGGCGCGCCGCTCTACATGTGGATGGGCATCGGCGGCTTGGTCCTGCTCATCGTGTTGATCGCAATCGGGCTGCCGCAATACCGCCTGCGACTGCACAAGCACTACGCCAGCTTCCGTTACTGGCATCGCGTCCTCGCCATAGCGGCAATAGCCGCTACGGGCTATCACATTGTCGGCAGCAACTTCTATCTGCATACCTCGCTGCAAATCGTGCTGTTCGTCGTCTTGGCGGCGATCGTCTGCTTTGCCGGTCGCCGCCTGCCGGTGTCCGCCGTGATCTCGCATCGAACGGCGCGGCTGTACCTCGGTATCGGCGTGCTTGCGACGCTCGCGTTCGCCGGCGTTCGGAACGCGCCGCTGTGAAGGCGTACGTCATCGTGCTGGCGGTCGGTGCGGTGCTGCTGCTCAACTACGGCACGCCGCTGTTAGGCGAACGACCGGCGCGCGCCCTGCGTTGGGAAAGTCCGGATCCGATCCTGCCGATGACGTTCGCCCACGAGGACCACGTGACGGAAAACTGTGTGCTCTGTCATCACAACTACGTCGATGACACCGGTGGCAGTCCGTGCATGTACTGCCACGTCACGGACGCGACCGTGTATCCGCTCTTGGAGACCCAGTTCCACGACCTGTGCCGCGGCTGCCACGAGGAGAAGCGGATCGCCGGGCTGGCGGGCGGCCCGACCCGCGTCTGCGTCGACTGTCACCTCGAGGAGGACGCGCCTTGAGTTCCAGCAGGGAAACGACCCCAGGTCCTGACCTGCTCGGTTGCCGCGTGCTGATCTTCAGCTGTGAGCCTCTGGGGAGACCGTATCGAGGTCAGCCACTAAAGATAAATCCGCAGTCAACGGGAGTGGTTACGTTCATACGCGTAGGCGGATTTGGTGGGCCCGCCAGGGTGAGCCGGCAAAGGCGAAGCATCGCTTCGCCCCGGCGAACGCCCGAGGCCTATGGCCGAGGGCCGGAATAGTCCTGTTCTCAAGTTGTTGGCATGCCCGAGCGAGTGCACCCCGCCTGATTTTCGCTCGAGGTTGGTGGGCCCGCCAGGACTCGAACCTGGGACCAAGGGATTCACTACAGCCACTCATTTCTGAGTGGAGCGGACTATCTCATCACCCTCAACCGGATTGTTAGGGGCGGGACGCTCTAGCCTGTGATTAAGAACACTCCAAGTTCTCAGGTAGTCTCTGCACCTTCCGGGGGTGTACCCCCGGCTTGGCTCAGGGTTGCCATCAGCCGGCTGGTAAGGTTTCCCTGAATTCATCCCGTTCATTTCCGCACCTTTCGATGCGGTCGCACCATTTTGATGAGTCCCCTGCTCTAACCAACTGAGCTACAGGCCCACTGTGTGGGGAGCGGCATTCTAACCCAAAGAGCGTAGCGTTTTCGCCCGCTTGAGAACCGGGCTCCTGCACAGGTCTCAAGGTCGCCTGTGACAGCAGTCAACGACCTTTATTTATCAAAGACTTAGAATGTCGTACCCGCGATTGGGCCGCTTCTTTCGCCGGCCGTGAGCGCTATCGAACAGCTATGGCAAATTCGACATTCAACCAACGACGGGTCGTCGGTCCCTTCGACCTTATGGAAAGCCCGATTGGCCTCGGCGCCGCTTTGGAAGCCGACCGCTGATGGCGTCGCAAGGCATCTATCGCATCTTCACCCGCGGTGTCGGTCGCCAGATCCTGGGCTACTTCCTGCTCGCAGGCCTGCTGCCGGTCATCTTCACGGCGATTCTCGCGTATAACGAGGTGCACCGAAGTCTGAAGAAGGAGATCGGCGAGAGCTTGCGCGAAAGCGCCGAGAACTACGGCGTGCACGTTCTGACGCGCCTGGAGCGTAAAGCCGAGCAGGCGGACGCGCTGCTGGGCATCCTGCGGGCCGAGGGGCCCGAGGCGCTGCGCGATCACGACTTCCTCCTCGAAAGCTTTAGCGGCGTGACGCTGCACCGCGCTGACGGCGGCGTCGCACTGGCTATCGGTTCGCAGTCGCCGCCGCTCGATCGGTCCGCACTGAACATGAGGCACCTAGCCGCGGACAAGACCCAATTGATCACGGGCAGCTCGACGATCGAGCTGGTGCGGGCGCTCAACCCGGGTCGGGCCGACGAGGTGATTGCACAGTTCTCACTCGACGCCGAGGCGCTTCTCGGTCCCTCGAAGAACGAACCGCACCTGACCGACTATTGCCTGCTGACCGGCACGTCCGTAGCGCTGATCTGCTCGCCCGACGTCCTGCCCGCTGCGATCCTCGAGCAAGCCCCGTCCCGTTACAAGCTGCCGCTCGAATGGTCACTGCAAGGCGAGCCGCAGCTGGCGGCGGTTTTGCCGCTGTTATTGGAAGCGCCCTTCGCCCACGGTGGTTTTCAGATCATCGCGAGTCAGCCGCAGAGCTACGCTCTGCGCGCAAGCTCGGATTTCCGGCGAATTTTTCCTCCGGCACTGGCCCTGGTCGTGCTGATGGTCGCGGTGCTCAGCATCAAGCTGATTGCGCGCAGCCTGGTTCCCCTGCAGCGCCTGACCATCGTCGCCGGTCAGTACGCAGCCGGCCAACTCGGGAGTCGCGTTCGCATTCGAACCGGCGACGAGTTCGAAGAGCTCGGTGACGCATTCAACAACATGGCCGGCAAGCTCGGCCGGCAGATTGACACGCTGAAGGCCATGTCCGCGATCGATCGACTGATACTCTCGGGCGCCGACTTCGAGGAGGTGTCCGAGGACGTCATCCGCCATCTGATCGCGTTGACCAATTGCGAAGCCGCCGCGGTGATCGCCAGGGACAGCAGCGGGGCAAATCTGGCCAAGATGATTTCTTGGCACGGCGGCGAATACACCCACGAAAGGATCGCCTTGCGGCAGGAACTCGGGCATCAGTGGTGTCAACCCCGCGAGGTGGCTCTGGACACCATCGACGCAGCGCAGGCGCCGTACAAGGATCGCTTTCTGAGCTACGGTCGCAGCTATGTAGTGATCATTCCGGTCGTGATGGACGACGACTTGAAAGGCATCCTGCTGCTCGGCTCGGAAAACCGCTACGACATCCAGGCCGAGAGGCTGGAGCGCTGCGTCGATCTCGCGGGCCGGCTGGCGGTCGCGCTGACCAGCGCCGAACGCGAGGAAGCGCTCCACCGTCAGGCGCATTTCGACGAGCTCACCGGCCTGCCGAATCGGCAGCTGCTGAAAGATCGCCTCGAGCAACATCTGATCCAAGTACGCCGTGAAGAGCGCAGCGGCGCGATGCTGTTTCTCGATCTCGATCGTTTCAAAGAGATCAACGACATCTACGGACACTCGATCGGCGACATCGTCTTGGCGCAGGCCGCCGAGCGAATCTGCGCCGAGGTTCGCGACTCCGATACGGTCGCCCGCTTAGGCGGCGACGAGTTCGTCGTCGTGATGCCGCGGACGCATAGCGACAGCGGCATACGGACCATCGCATCGCGACTCCTTAAGCGGCTGTCCGAAGCGTTCTCGGTGCGGGGGACGGACCACTTCGTCAGCGCGAGCATCGGCATCGTCGTCTTTCCCGAGGACGGTGACAGCGTAGAGACGCTGTTGAAGAATGCCGACTCGGCGATGTATCGGGCGAAAGAATCGGGCCGCTCCTGCTTCGAGTTCTACAGTCACAAGTTGAACGCCGAGAGCCGCCGCAAGATCGAGATGGAGCGACACCTGCGAGACGCCGTGCAGAACGGCGAGCTGGACGTCCACTATCAGCCGCAGATCGATCTCGCGACCGGCATCATCTGCGGCGCCGAGGCGCTCGTGCGCTGGAGAACGCCGGACGGCGAGGCTGTCGACCCGATGGAATTCACGGCATTGGCCGAGGATTCCGGTTTGATCCTCGATCTGGGTCGCCGCGTTATCGAACAGACCTGCGCCGATTTCCGCGAGCTGTTGGATCGCGGCCTGCATCCCGGCGCGATGTCGATCAACGTCTCCGCACGCCAGCTCCGTGAGCTCGATTTCACCAGCGACGTCCTGGAGCCGCTGCGGCGCTTCGACATCCATCCCGGCTACATGCAGCTAGAGATCACCGAGACGACCGTCGCACAGAATCGCGATACGGCGATCGACATATTACACGCACTGCGCGACCATGGCGTGCAGGTCGCGATCGACGATTTCGGCACCGGCTACTCGTCCCTGAGTTATCTGCAGCAGCTGCCGTTCGATCTCATCAAGATCGACAAGACGTTCACCAAGCTGATCGGCAGCGGCGACAGATCCGACAAGATCTGCCGGACCATCATTCGAATGGCGCACGAGCTGGGCAAGAAAGCGATCGCGGAGGGGATCGAGACACGCGCGCAGGCCGATTTCCTCAAGGCCAACGGCTGCGACTACGGCCAGGGCTATTTCTTCAGTGTGCCGCTGGCGGCGGCCGACTTCTTGGAGTTCGTTGCGAAGCAGGATTTTCACACGCAGCGTCGCAAGGCGCTGGAGGTCGTGTAGACCGATGACATGCAAAAAAAGCCGGGCATAAGCCCGGCTTCTCGCAATATCGAACGACGCTACGACTAATCCTCGAGCAGGAAGCTCCGTAGCTGATCCGAGCGCGTCGGGTGCCTGAGCTTGCGCAGAGCCTTGGCCTCGATCTGGCGAATGCGCTCGCGTGTAACGTCAAACTGCTTGCCGACTTCTTCCAACGTGTGATCGGTGTTCATGTCGATGCCGAAACGCATACGCAGCACCTTGGCCTCGCGCGGCGTCAGCCCGGCAAGCACCGAGTGCGTGGTCTCCTTGAGTCCTTCCGAGGTGGCCGACTCGATCGGAGAGCGGACCGTCTGGTCTTCGATGAAATCGCCGAGATGCGAATCCTCGTCGTCGCCGATCGGCGTCTCCATCGAGATCGGCTCCTTGGCGATCTTCAAGACCTTGCGGACCTTGTCCTCCGGCATGTCCATGCGCTCGGCCAGCTCGTCGGGCAGCGGCTCCCGCCCCATCTCCTGGAGCATTTGTCGCGAGATGCGATTCAGCTTGTTGATCGTTTCGATCATGTGAACCGGAATGCGAATCGTGCGGGCCTGGTCGGCGATCGAACGCGTGATCGCCTGACGGATCCACCAGGTCGCGTAGGTCGAGAACTTGTAGCCACGGCGATACTCGAACTTGTCGACCGCCTTCATCAAGCCGATGTTGCCCTCCTGAATCAGATCCAGGAACTGCAGGCCGCGATTCGTGTACTTCTTCGCGATCGAGATCACGAGCCGCAGGTTCGCCTCGACCATTTCTTTCTTCGCGCGCCGCGCTTTCGCCTCGCCGATCGACATCTGCCGATTGATCTCCTTGATCTCGGCGATCTTGAGGTTGGTCAGGGTCTCGATGGCCATCAGCTTGCGCTGCGCGCGTAGCACGTCGTCTTTCCGCTTGGCGATCGACGACGAGTGCTTGCGCTTGGCGCGAATGTGTTTGTCGATCCAGGCGAGATTCGTCTCGCTCTTCGGAAAGCTCGCGATGAAATCCTTGCGCGGCATCCCGCAGTCGCGAACGCAAATCTGCATGACCTGGCGTTCCTGCGTCCGAATCACCGACACCGAATCGCGCAGGTTGCGTACCAGCATGTCGGTCAGCTTCGGTGCAAGCTTCAGCTCCATGAGCTGGGCGGCCAGATCGTCGCGGATCTTGATGGTGCGCTTGTCGCCGCCGCCGTGCTTGTCCAGAGCGGTCAGCAAGCGATTGAGCAGGCGTCGGATCACTTTGATGCGAGCCGCGACCTCCTCCGGATCGGGGCCGGTGTCGATGACCTCTTCATCGTCGTCGTCGTCGTCGTCGCTTTCCTCCGCTTTGTTCACCGGCGATTTGATCTCGTCCGGCGCGTTCGGGTCGATGAATCCGACGACGAAATCCTGCATGCGGGTGTCGCCCGCCGCCACCGCATCGTAGACCTCGAGCAGCTTCTCGATCGTCGGCGGGAAGTGCGCCATGTGCAGCTTGACCTGATTGAGACCGTCCTCGATGCGTTTCGCGATCTCGATCTCGCCCTGCCGCGTGAGGAGCTCGACGGTACCCATCTCGCGCATGTACATGCGAACCGGGTCGGTTGTACGGCCGAATTCGGCGTCGACGCTCGCGAGCGCCGCCTCCGCCGCGTCGGCCGCATCGTCATCGTTGGATACCGCGGCGTCCGACAGGAGCAGCGATTCGGCATCGGGTGCCTTTTCGTGCACGGCAATGCCCATGTCGTTGATCATGTTGACGATATCTTCGATCTGCTCGGGATCGACGATGTCGTTCGGCAGGTGATCATTGACTTCGGCGTAGGTCAGGTAGCCCTGTTCCTTGCCGCGGGCAATCAGCTCTTTCAGTTGCTGGGCCTGCTTGTTGCCACCGATTTTCGCACGCTTCTCGCTCAAGACGGTGTGACCTCCGAGTAAAAAATGCAAACAGCCAAGTATACTAGTTCGACCAGTTCCAATCTAGATTTATCCACTGTGGGCAGACTTTTGACCGAGTTCACGCAATTCCTGCCGCTCAGCCTCGGACAAAAGGTTATCTCTTTGTTTTTCAATGAGAAAATTGATCCGGTCCCGGATTCCCGCCGAGGCCAGCTGGCGCAGGCACTCGCCGAGCTCGGCGGCCGGGTCGAAATCCGCGTCGTCCGGCAACTCGCCCGCAGCCAGGCGACCCAGGTACTTGCCCTCTTCGTGGCTGCGGAAGCGCTCCAATAGCCCCGCCGTCGTGATATTGGGTTCGGCGTGCACGGTTTCAATGAGCTCTCCCAGGAGCTCCACGCCCGGCCGGTGTACCTCCGCGATGGCCTCCGCGTCGAGGCTGCGCGCCGCCGCCGGCTCGTGCAAGAGGAGGGTGATCGCACGTCGTACCAGGGATGGGCGAGCGCCGGAGCGCGGCGCGGCGGCGGCACGCAGTCGGGTGGTGCCGCGCCGGGCCGCGGCTTCGCCGCCGCGGTCGCCGCGCATGAGGAGCGCCTCCAGCTTGGCGGCCGACAGTCCCACCCGCTCCGCCAGTCCGTCGATCAGCAGGCTGCGATAGACGCCAGGCGGCACGCGACGAATCAGCGGGCCCGCACGTTCCGCGAGGCGGGCGCGGCCGTCCACCGACGCCAGGTCGACGCTGTCGGCCAGCTCCTCGATCAAGAACGCGGACAGCGGCAGGCCGTCGTCGAGCAGCCGCTCGAACGCGTTGGCGCCGTGCGCCTGGACGTAGGAGTCGGGGTCGTCGCCTTCCGGCAGGAACACGAAGTGGATCTGCCGTCCTTCACGGATCTGCGGTAGCGCGTTCTCCAACGCCCGCCATGCGGCCTTGCGACCGGCGCGGTCGCCGTCGAACGCGAAGTACACATTCTCGGTCAGGCGGAACAGCCGATTGAGGTGATCCCCGGTGGTCGCGGTGCCGAGCGTCGCCACGGCGTAGTCGATGCCGTGGCGCGCCAGACCGACGACGACCATGTAACCTTCGACCACGACCAGGCGCTCGATCTGACGCAGCGCCTCACGGGCTTCGAAAATCCCGTACAGCTCGCGGCCCTTGTGAAACAGCACGGTCTCCGGCGAGTTGAGATACTTCGGCTCGTCGTCCCCCATGACCCGGCCGCCGAAGGCGATCGTGCGGCCGCGGCCGTCGCGAATCGGGAACATGATGCGGTCACGAAAGCGGTCGTAGTGATTGCCGTCGTCTTTGCGGATGATCAGACCCACCGCGAGCAGCCGGTCGATGTGTTCCTTCGAGGTGCCGAACCTGTCGAGCACGCGGCTCCAGCCCTGATCGGCAAAGCCGATGCCGAAGCGTTTCGCGGTCGCGCCGTCGATGCCGCGCGTTTTGAGGTAGTCGACCGCGCGCGTGCTGTCTTTCAGCGCGTTCTGATAGTAGAGGTCGACGCGCCGCATGATCTCGAACAGCTCATCGTAACGGCGTGCCGGGCGCTCCCGTTCCTCGCGCGGCACCGCGATGCCGAGCATGCCGGCGAGCGTTTCCACCGCCTCGACGAACGTCATATGGTCGTATTGCATCAGGAATCCGATCGCGGTGCCGTGCGCGCCGCAGCCGAAGCAGTGATAGAACCCTTTGCTGGGACTGACGGTAAAAGACGGCGTCTTTTCATCGTGAAACGGACAGTTGGCCTTGTACTCTCGGCCAGCCTTCTTGAGCTGAACACGACGGCCGACCACCTCGACGATGTCGGCACGGGCAATCAGGTCATCGATGAAGTGCTGGGGGATCATCCGGCCTCTCGTTGCCCCGGGCTACGACGAAAACGCTTTGACGGGGCGTTCGGGGTTCGAGCCGCCCGTGTCGTTGCTGGCTTTTCAAGGCGGCGCGAGCCGCTCGGCCTCACACCCCCAGGATAGTCAAATCGATGCGGCAAGCCAGCCCATTTTCACCGCTCGAGGAGCATCTTCGGGCCGGTCCGGTAGCGGCCGGTACCGATGCGGCGAGTTATTCTATTGGCTGAGCCTAGCCTTGACTTTGCCGCTGACGGCGCCGAGCTCGGCGCGACCCTCGGTCTTCTGCTTGAGCGCCGCCATGACCTTGCCCATGTCGCGTATCGTCTCGGCGCCTGTCTCGGCGATGGCCTGGCCGATGAGTCGATCGACCTCGGCGTCCGATAGCGGTTCGGGTAGGTAGCTTGTGAGGGTCGCGATCTCGGCCTCTTCCGCATCCGCAAGGTCGGCGCGACCGCCCTGGCGAAACTGCTCCACCGAGTCACGCCGCTGTTTGACCATCTTATTGAGGACCGCGACCACGGCCGCATCGTCGAGCTCGATGCGCGCGTCCACTTCTTGTTGTTTGATTGCGGCCATGATCAGGCGCACCACCTTGAGCCGGTCCTTATCGCCGGCCTTCATGGCGCTCTTCATGTCGTCCCGAATGCGGTCCTTCAAGGTCATGGTGGGGAGGTGAGGCGATAACGCCGCGTCCGGCGCTGGTCACATCAATACAGGCGCTTGCGCCGCGCCGCTTCGCGCGACATGCGCTTCAGGTGCCGCTTGATGGCGGCGGCTTTCTTGCGCTTGCGCTCCTGGGTAGGCTTCTCGTAATACTCGCGGCGGCGGAGCTCGGTCAGAATGCCGGCTTTCTCGCAGGCGCGTTTGAAGCGCCTGAGGGCAGCGTCGAATACCTCGTTTTCCTTGACGCGAACACTTGGCATTGGCTTGTCTATCTTCCTGTTAACCACAAATAAACCCGGCACAGAAGACCGGGAACCCACCATGTTATCGGCAATCGGCGGGGTTTGCAAAGCCCGAGCGGCGGTCGGCCGCTCGCCGCTCGTGTATGATCCGCCGCCTATGCAGGTACTCGGCATCGAAACCAGCTGCGACGAAACGGGCGCCGCGCTCTACGACACGGAGCGCGGACTGCTCGCGCAGGCGCTGCACAGCCAGGTGGACCTGCACGCCGTTTATGGCGGGGTCGTGCCCGAGATCGCCGCGCGCGACCATGTGCGGCGGCTGCTGCCCATGGTCCGTCAGGTGCTGAAGGAGGCCGGCGTCGAGCGACCCGACGCCGTCGCTTATACCGCCGGCCCGGGCCTCGTCGGCGCGTTGATGGTCGGCAGCGGCGTGGCCAACGGGCTCGCGCTCGGCTGGGCGTGCCCCACCGTTGCGGTGCATCACATGGAAGGACACCTGCTGGCGCTCATGCTCGAAAAAGAACCGCCGGGGTACCCGTATCTCGCGCTGCTGGTCTCAGGTGGCCACACGATGCTCGTCGACGTCAAAGGCTTGGGCGACTACCACACGCTCGGCCAAACGCTCGATGACGCGGCCGGCGAAGCCTTCGACAAGACGGCCAAGCTGCTGGGATTGCCGTACCCGGGCGGGCCGGCGCTGGCGCGCCTCGCGGAGGCGGGTGATGACGAGGCGTACGCCTTGCCGCGACCGATGCACGATCGGCCCGGCGCGGATTTCAGCTTCAGCGGCCTCAAGACGGCGGTCATGCTGATCGTCCGGGACGCCGAGGAAGCCGGTCGGCTCGACGAGGTGAGGGCGGACATCGCTGCGTCGTTTCAGCGCGCCGCCGTCGACACGCTCGTCGCGCGCACCCTCAACGCGGCGCAGGCGATCGCCGCGCAGCGCATCGTCGTGGCCGGCGGCGTCGGGGCCAATCGCCTGCTGCGCCAGGAGCTCGAGCGACGCTTCCGCGGACGCGTCTTTTATCCTCGCTTCGACCTTTGCACCGACAATGGTGCAATGATTGCGGTCGCCGGCGCGCTGCGGCTGGCCGACGCCGCGGCGCCCGAGGAAATTCGGGCACGGGCGCGGTGGCCGCTCGACTCGCTCAGCCCGCCGCAGCCGGCACCGTACAGAGTCGCGAGGACGTGATGGACAAGATCTTTCTGAACGAGCTGAAGGTAGAGGCGATCGTCGGCATCTGGGATTGGGAGCGACAGATACCGCAGACCATCGTCATCGATCTCGAGATGGCGGCCGACATCCGCCGCGCGGCCGAGGCGGACAGCATCGACGCTACGCTCGACTACAAGCTGGTCGCGAAAAGCGTGCAGCGTCTCGTCGAGGAATCGCGCTTTCGCCTGGTGGAAACCATGGCGCAGGCGATCGCCGACCTCGTGATCGGCGAGTTCGGCGTCCCATGGGTGAAAGTACGGGTCAACAAGCCGGGTGCGATCCGCGGCGCGAAAGACGTCGGCGTGGTGATCGAGCGCGGCAACCCAGGCTAGCCGATGCCGCGCGTGTACCTGAGCCTCGGCAGCAACGTCGAGCCGGAGAAGCACTTGAGAATCGCGGTCCGCGAGCTCCGTCGGCGCCACGGCGAACTCGACGTCTCACCGGTATACCGCAGCAAAGCCGTAGGCTTCGACGGCGACGACTTCCTCAATCTCGTCGTCGCCTGTGACGTCGACTGCACTCTCCCGTCGCTCGTCGACGAGATCGAGGCCATCCACGATCTGGCCGGCCGGCGCCGCGGCGGAGCGCGCTTTGCACCGCGGACGCTCGACGTCGACGTGCTGATGTATGGAAGGCTCGTGACCCCGGGGCCGCCGCTCGAGCTGCCGCGCCCCGACGTGCTGCGTTACGGCTTCGTGTTGAAACCGCTCGCGGACCTGGCGCCCGACGAGACCCATCCGGTGACCGGCCGGACGTTCGCGGAGCACTGGCGCACCCTGGCGCGAGACGGCGACGGGCTACACCGCGTCGAGCTCGACTTCGATTAGCCCTCGACCGACGGCGGCTACCAGCCCAGGCTGCGGCCGCCGTCGACCGCAATCACTTGTCCCGTGACGTAGTCCGCGTCGCGCGCGAGATACAGAACGCAATCGGCGACGTCCGCCGGGGACCCGGCACGGCGCAACGGAATTTGTTCGAGGATGTTCTGCTGTGTCTCGCTGCTCATGCCGGACTCCGGCCAAAGTATCGCCCCCGGAGACACGCCGTTGACGCGAATCTCGGGCGCGAGATCCTTGGCGAGCGAGCGCGTCAGCATTTCGAGCCCGGCCTTGGCCGGCCCGTACACCACGTGATCTTTGAGCGGGCGCCGCGCGTGGATATCGATGATGTTGACGATCACGCCGCCGGCATCGCGCAGGTGCGGCAGCGCGGCCTGCGACAGGAACAGCGGCGCTCTCAGATTGCTGCCCACGAGATCGTCCCACTGCGCCTCGGTGACCGAGCCGATCGGCGTCGGATAGAAGCTCGACGCATTGTTGACGAGTATCGTCAGAGCGCCGCCCCACTGGACGATGGCATCGATCAAGCCCTGCATCGCGCCGGTCACGTTCAGATCCGCGGCGAAGGCCTCGGCGGAATCCGCACGAATCCCGTTCAGCTCGTCGCGCAGCGCTTCGGCCTCGGCCGCCGAGCTGCGATAGTGAATGGCGACGCTCGCGCCGGCGCCGTGCAGCCGGCGGACGATCTCGGCGCCTATCCGCCGCGCCGCGCCGGTCACCAGTGCGCAGTGTCCGTCGAGAGACTTTTTTACCGCCATCCGGGCGTCCCCTTGAAGGCCTAACGGTTCACGATCGCCGGCTCTGAATGGCAATCGGCCGCGATCCAAAATACATTGTCGTCATTGTTGGGCACACATCGACGCTATGCAACCAGAGCCAGTCTTGCCGGCCGGCCTGCCGAGTCCTGACGCCGACGCGTCCGCCCACAGCGAACGCGTTGCCGAATTCATCCGCCGGCGCATCGCGGCGGCGGGTGGCCGAATCAGCTTCGGCGACTTCATGCAGCAGGCGCTGTACGCGCCCGGCCTCGGCTATTACGCGGCCGGAGCCGCGAAATTCGGTGCGGACGGAGATTTCGTTACGGCTCCCGAAGTCTCCCCGTTGTTCGGTCGCGTGCTTGCCGGTCAGTTGGCATCGCTCACGCGCGCAGACGGCGAAGTGCGCATCGTCGAGCTCGGGGCCGGCACGGGCGCGCTTGCAATCGCCGTGCTGACGCGACTCGCGGAGCTCGAGGCGCTGCCGGCACGCTATCAGATACTCGAGGTGTCCGCGGAGCTCGGCGAGCGGCAGCGGCAGCGAATCGCGTCCGAGCTGCCGGAGCTAGTTGCGCGCGTAGAGTGGGTCGCCGAGCTGCCGACGGACGTCCACGGGGTCATCGTCGCCAACGAGGTGGCGGATGCGCTGCCGGTCGAGCGCTTCGAGCGGGGTGCAGACGGCATCGAGCAGCTTTTCGTCGCCGCGCGCGACGGGCGCTTCGTCTACGAGACCGCGGCTGCCGGCGAGCCCCACGCCGGGCGGGTGGTCCGCATCGAAAACGACCTGGGCCGGCGCCTGCCGGCCGGTTACCGCTCGGAGGTGTCCTTGGGCCTGCCGGGTTGGGTCGGCGACGTGGTCGCGGCCCTCGCCGCAGGCTACGTGCTGCTGTTCGATTACGGACTACCGCGGCGCGAATACTACGCCCCCGACCGCGACCGCGGCTGGCTGCGCTGCCATTTTCGCCATCGCGCACACTCGGAGCCGCTGATCTATCCAGGCATCCAGGACATCAGCGCCTGGGTCGATTTTTCGGCGGTCGCCGCGGCGGCGGCCGATTGCGGCGCGAAGGTTCGCGGATTTGTGACCCAGGCGATGTTCCTGTTGAACGGCGGATTGGAGAATGAGTTCGCCGATTTCGAAGCGCGCTCGATCGTCGACCGGCTCGAGTTGGCGCGACAGGTCAAGCTCTTGACCTTGCCGACCGAGATGGGCGAGAGCTTCAAATGCATGGGTTTGAGCAAGGGCGGCGTGCCGCAGCTCTGCGGGTTCGCCGAGGGAGACCGAGCGCACACGCTGTGACGGGAACATCGACAACTCGGGTGTGCCGGTGAGCTGGCTGCAGATCGTCGTCCTTGCGATCGTGCAGGGACTGACGGAGTTTCTGCCGATTTCCAGCTCCGGGCATCTGGTGCTCGTGCCGAAGGTCGCGGGCTGGGCCGATCAGGGTCTCGCTTTCGACGTGGCCGTGCACTTCGGCTCGCTCGCGGCAGTCGTCGTGTATTTCCGGCGGGATCTCGCCGGCTTGATCCGCGGAGGGCTCGAGCTCATCGATAACGGGCCGGCTTCCCTGGAATCGAGGATGGCGCTCGGCGTCCTTCTGGCGACGATTCCCGCTGCCGTCGCCGGTCTCGCGTTCGCCGGCTGGATCGAAGCCAATCTGCGCAGCCCGACCGTCGTCATCGCGACGCTGACTTTCTACGGCATCCTGATGGCATTGGCCGATCACTTCGGACGGCACGACCGGACCATCGTCGACGTCAAGCTCCGCGATGCGCTCTTGATCGGGCTGGCCCAGGCGCTTGCGCTGGTGCCGGGCACGTCGCGATCCGGTGTGACCATCACCGCCGGTCTGATGCTGGGACTGCAGCGCCAGGACGCAGCGCGGTTTTCGTTCCTGCTCTCGGCGCCGGTCATTCTTCTCGCCGCCGGCTACGAGACGATCTCCATGATATTGTCGGATGACGCGGTTGCTTGGGCGCAGCTCGCGATTGCGGCGTTCTTGTCAGCGCTCGTCGCCTACGTCTGCATCGACCTGATGATGCGCTTCGTGAGCCGGATCGGTCTGCTCCCTTTCGCCGTTTATCGATTGTTGCTTGCAGGAGTCATTGCCTATGTCGTTCTCTAGATGCGTAGTGGTTCTCTCGGTCGCGCTCGGCACGTTGACGATCGTCGGGCAGAGCGCGGCGAACCCGATCATCATCGGACTCGGGGCCGAAGGCGACACTGCCGATAGCCGCGCCTTCACGGTGTTCACCGATATCGGGCTCACTGACGACACCTGGATCTCGGGATCGGTCGGCAGGACCGACACGGACCGCGATCTTTTCGATCTGACGACGCTGTACGCGGATGTCGGCATCGATCATCACTTCGATCCCGTCGGCATCCGGCTGACCGGCGCCTATTGGGGCGATGAGGATCTGCTCGAATCGAAGGACGTCCGCGGCGCGATCTACCTCCGCGGTGAGCGCGGATCGGTATCCGCGGAGTTCGAGCGGCGCAACTTCGATCTCACCGTCGACCTGCCGCTCTTGGACGCGCCGCTCACGGTCGACTTCAGCGCCGACGGGATCGGCTTGTCCGGAACCTTCGAGCTCGACGACCGAGTGAGCCTGTATGCGGGCGGCATGGACTACGATTATTCGCGCGACATCCGCATTCAGCCGAACGTCGATACGCTGCGCTTTTTCAGCCTGTCGCGACTGAGCATGGTGAACAGCCTGGTCGACTTCCGTGCGAGCGTCGGTCTCGATGTCGAGATCGGTCAAAGCCGGCTCGATTTTCGGATCGCGAGATGGCGCACCGAGGTGGATCAGGGAGAAATCGATTCCTATGCTGTGGGCTTCCTGACGCCTGCAGGCAATGCGACCGACGTCGAATTCCGGCTCGCCTATGACGACTCGGAAAACTTCGGCGGCGCGACCGTGTTCTCGGTGTTCATTTATCTTTTCGACGAGTGATCCGCCCGCTTCTTGTAGGCGGCGATCGCATCGAGACGGGCGCGGCGGATCGCCGCCGCGATCGCCTCACCGTCGGTGTCCGAGCCGACGATCTCGCCGATCGGCACGCCGTTCGCCGCATCGAGCGCGCCGGCTAGGTAGCCCGCTTGCGGGTACGGTCGATCCTCGAGACCGGTGCGCCCGCGGGCGTCGGCCTCACAGGCCAGCAAAAACTTGTCGAAGCGTTCGCGGCGGCGAAACGCGTCGGTGCGCTCGAGGACCTTCAAGACGGTTGACGGCCTGAGCTCGAACGCGCGATGGCCGTGACCGTGGAACTCTGCGACTAGCTTCGCAAGCTCGCGGTAGGCGGCCGGTACCGGCAAACGGCGCGCAAGCTCATCGATGATGGCGACGCTGCGTTTCTCGTGGCCCGGATGACTCGGCAGCAGCTTCGCCGGCGTGGTCGCTTTGCCGAGATCGTGGACCAGCGCCGCGAAGCGTACGTCGACGGATACGCCGAGGCGTGCCGCCTGCTGAAGCACCAGCAGGGCATGCACGCCGCAGTCGATCTCCGGATGCCATTGCGGCGGCTGCGGCACGCCGAAAAGAGCGTCGATTTCCGGGAACACGACCGCGAGCGCGCCGCATTCGCGAAGCACCTCGAAATACACCTGCGGGCTCGCGCAGGCCAAGGCCAGCTCGGTCTCCTTCCAGACGCGGTCGGGCACCAGCGCATCGACCTCGCCGTCGCCGACCATGGCCGACATCATGAGCATGGTCTCCTCGGCAATCGCGAACCCGAGATCGTGGAAGCGCGCCGCGAAACGCGCGGCGCGCAGCACACGTACGGGGTCCTCGCGAAAGGCATCGGACACGTGCTTTAGGCGCCGCTCCTCGAGGTCGCGCAGGCCGCCGTAGGGATCGACGAGCCTGCCGCGCGCATCCTTCGCCATCGCATTGATGGTCAAGTCGCGCCGCCCGAGATCATCCTCGATCGTCACATCGGGCGAGGCGCGGAACGCGAATCCGTGATATCCCGGCGCGGTCTTTCGTTCGGTGCGCGCCAGCGCGTATTCTTCGCCGGTTTCCGGATGCAGAAAGACCGGAAAATCCCTGCCGACCTGCCGATAGCCGGCGGCCTGCATCGCTTCGGGCGTTGCGCCCACGACGCACCAGTCCCGCTCCGTCACGGGCAATCCCAGCTGCTCGTCTCGTACGGCGCCGCCGACCAGGTACACTTGCATATAGCGAATACTATCGTCTCGACGCAGTCGGGCCGAGCGAATTGGATCACGATCGCATGAGAGAGTTACTCCGATCGACCGGCGGCGGCGAACGGTGAAGCGATTGATGCGGGTCGCCCCGTGCGCGGTCGTCGCCATCGCGATGCCGGCGCTCGGCGGCTGCTATTACCTGCAGGCGATCGGCGGGCAGCTCGAAGTCATGCGCAAGCGCGAGCCGATCCCTGAGGTGCTCGAAGATCCGACGGTGCCGGACGCGACCCGCGAGCGGCTCGGAATGGTGCTCGAAGCCCGCCGCTTCGCCGTCGACGAGCTCGGTCTGCCGGACAACGACAGCTATCGGACCTACGCGGATCTCGAGCGGGATTACGTCGTCTGGAACGTGTTCGCGGCGCCTGAGTTTTCGCTTGAGCCCAAGACCTGGTGTTTTCCCATCGTCGGTTGCGTCGCTTATCGTGGCTACTTCGACGAGGCGGCGGCACGACGCCACGCCGCCGGGCTCGAGGCCCGGGGCTACGACGTCTACGTCGGCGGCGTCCCCGCCTACTCGACGCTCGGGCGCTTCGACGACCCGGTGCTGAACACCATGATGCGCTGGACCGACGCCGACCTCGTGGCGACGGTGTTCCACGAGCTCGCCCACCAGCGCCTCTACGTCAAAGGCGATACCGGATTCAACGAGGCCTTCGCCACGGCCGTGGCCGAGATCGGCCTGGAGCGGTGGCTCACTTCGCGCGGCCAGGCAGAGGCCCTCGCTGTCTATCGGCGCAGGATCGCGTTCAGAAAAGCGCTCGTGGCGATGGCCGAAGCGGCCAAGGTGGAGCTCGAGGCGCTCTACGCCGACGGCATCGATGTCGGGGAGATGCGCCGCCGCAAACGCGCGCTGCTCGACGATCTGTCCAGGCGCGCGGTGGAGGAGGCCGCGCGCCGCGGATTCGAGGATGCGGGCTGGCTGCGCGCGCCGCTGAACAATGCGCGGCTGGTATCGGTCGGTGTGTACCGGAGCCATCTCGGCGCGTTCCGCGCCCTCTACCAGCAATGCGACAGCGATCTCAGCTGTTTTTACGCCGGCGCCGAAGAACTTGCCGACCTGCCCGCCGAGCAGCGCCGGCAGCGCCTCGACGCGTTCGCCGATGCCGCGCCGTCATCGCAGAGCGGCACTCACTGAGCGACGGCACGGGCAGTCGCTGCCGCTGGGATGATGTCCCTTAAGTACGTCGAGAGGCGCTGCGTCTGCCCGGTAAGACGCCAGTGAAAAATGACGTCGGATGCCAGCACTCGCCGGACATAGTCGCGCGTCTCGCTGTACGGGATCGTCTCGATCCAAACGCGTGCGTCGATCGGGCCCGCCCCCGAGAGCCATTGGACGACGCGCCGTGGCCCCGCGTTGTACGCGGCCGTGGCCAGTGCCGGATGCTGGTCGAAGCGATCGTTCATCTTGCGCAGGTAAGTCGTGCCGAGGCGAATGTTGCTTGCCGGGTCGATCAGGGTCGCGCGGCCGCGATACGGATGCCGAATCTCTCTGGCTGTCGTGCGACCGGTGCTCGGCATGAGCTGCATGACGCCGACGGCGCCGGCGCTCGAGCGCACGTCGCGCATGAACAGGCTCTCGCTGCGCGCGATGCCGTAGGCCCAGCTTTCGCGGATGCCGGTTTCGCTCGACGAGCGGCGAAACGCCTCCCGATGCGCCAGCGGATAGCGCAGTCCGAGGTCGTCGAACTGACCGGCTTGGGCCGCAACGGCGATAGCGCGCGAATGCCAGCCCCAGCGCTGCGCCAGGATCGCGGCCTGCGTCTTTTCGTCGTCTTTGAGCGAGCTCACGGCGGCGTCCCATTCGGATCGTGCCCGCCCGTCCAGACCGACTCGATAGAGCTCCCGGGCGCGTATCAGGGCAGGCGTCGCCGAGAGCCGTGTGATCACGGTCTCGTCGGCAGACGCGGCCACATCGGAGAACGCGTAGTCGACGCCGAGTTGATCCGCCGCGAGGAATCCGTGATAGCTGCGTTCTCTCGCCAGCGAGCTCAAGACCAGCATGCCGTCTGCTTCCCGCCCGGACCCGAGCAGCGCGACGCCACGCCAGTAGCGCCATACCTGGCGCTCGGCCTCGCGGCCCTCGAGCGACTCGATCACCTGCACGACGCGGGGCCAGTCGCGGTCGCGTAGCGCGCTGCGGATCTGCCACCGTCGCACTTCCCGGTCGACGGCGGCGGCGTCGAGCCGATCCAGCCAGACGCGAGCCTTCGGCAGATTGAGCCGTGCCGCCCACAGCGCCGCGTGTCTGCGAACACCGTGGTCCATCGCATCGCCGAACCGGATCGAGCGACCGAGCCGCGACCAATGCTCGAGGGCCTGCTCCGGATCGGTGAACGCGAGGCGCCGCGCCGCATAGGCCAGCTGCTCGTGATAGACCGAGTCCGCCGAGCGCACGTCGGCCTGGCGCAGGAACTCTTGCGGATTGCCCTGCGCTCGCAGCCAGCGGTTCGCCGCATCGAGGTGGGCCTCGTCGATCGAACGGGCAAGATAACGCGCCAGCATGAATTGCTGCTGCTCGACCGCCAGGGCATAGCGCTCTTGGTGCAGGGCCGTTGTCAGCCCGCCGATGCGGCGCAGGTAGGCGAAGACGGGATCGCATTGATCGACCTGGCTTCTGCCGACGAGCCATAGCCGCTCCGCGCGGTCCGCGACGTCGTCGACCCGGCCGAGGCGAATGTTCGCATGCACGGCGAGGCAGTCGAGTGAGGCCTCTCCGAGGTCGGCGTAGAATTCACGGTACAGCGCCAGGAAATCCTCGTCGCGCCGCTGCCGCCCGAGCTCGAGCGCATAGCGGTAACGCAGCTCGCGCGCCGGTTTCAAGCTGCCGTACTGATCCAGAAACGCGCGTATGGCCCGCTCGTCGCGATTGCCGTCCTTGCCGAGCCGCGTACGCAGGTATGCGGCACGGAGGTCCGGCCACAGCACGTAGCTCTTCAGGAGCTTCGCATCGCGGGTGGCCGGCTCCCAGTTCCCCAGCTCAGCCGCGGCGTACGCCGCGCGAAACGCCGTGCGCTGCGCCTCGACGGTAGCGGCGGCGCCGTCTGCGGCGATCAGCGAGGCGACCGCCAGGCAGCAGAGATTGCAGAGCTGTCCTCGGATTCGCTGCATCGGGCGTCCTTGCGGATAAGGCGACTTGGATCGCGCAACGATACGACTCGGTTAGACCGGCTGCAAACTGCCGGGTTCGGGTTCAAAGCGGCCGCCGAGCTGGACCGGCTGCAACCTGCCGGGTTCGGACAAAGAACGGTGAGAGCGGTTGCGTTGCGGTCAGCGGACCTGCAGCATCAGCGCGCGATCGCCGCGCTGCACGAGCAGGAACAGGATATTGTTCTCCGCCGCAATCTCCCGCAGCTCGCCCAGATTTTGCACCGGCTGCCGGTTCACCGCCGTAATGACGTCGCCGGATCTGAGCCCGCGTTGCGCCGCGGGTGAGCCGGGTTCGACTTCGGTGACTTCAACGCCGCGCGTCGCCGTGGTCGAGGTCGATGCGAACTGTGCGCCTTCCAGACCGGGATGAACGTCCCCGCCGGCTGAGCGGCTCACCTCTTGCTGGCCGAGCTCGGCCGCGACGACCCGCGATCTGCCGTCGCGCACGAACTCGATCTGCACCTTCTCGCCCGAGCCCTTGAGGCCGATCGCATTGGCGAGCTCGCGGCTGTTATCGATCTTCTCGTCGTCTACCCGGACGATGATGTCATCGACCTGGATGCCGGCCTTCTCGGCGGCTGATCCCGGCTCCACGGCCGACACGAGCGCGCCGCTGTCGACCTCGGCGCCGAGGGCTTTGGCGCTTTCGGCATCGATCGTCTGGATGGAGACGCCGAGCAAACCCCGCCGGACTTCGCCGAAGTCGAGGATCTGGCGCATGATAGAGCGCGCGAGCTCCGACGGGACGGCGAAGCCGATGCCGACGTTGCCACCCGAGCGGCTGATGATCGCCGAATTGATGCCGACGAGCTCGCCGCGCATGTTGACGAGCGCACCGCCGGAGTTGCCCGGGTTTATGGACGCATCGGTTTGGATGAAGTCCTCGTAGCCGTCCCTGCTGATGCCCGTGCGGCCGAGCGCGCTGACGATGCCGGACGTCACGGTATGCCCGAGACCAAACGGGTTGCCGATGGCGATCACGAAGTCGCCGACCTCGAGGGCTTCCGAGTCACCGATCGGGATGTCGATGAGGGAAGCCGAATCCACGCGGATCACGGCGATGTCGGTCGCCGGGTCGGAGCCGACGACCTCGGCTTCGAGCGTCTCTTCGTTGAGGAGCGTGATCAAGATTTTGTCGGCGCCGTTGACGACGTGATGGTTCGTCAGGATATAGCCGTTTGCCGCATCGACGATGACGCCGGAACCGGCGCTCTGCACCTCGCGCGAGCCGCCCTCGACGTCCGGCAGGCCGAAAAAGCGGCGGAACATCTCGTCCGCATACGGTGAGCGACTGACGACGGTTTGGCTGACGCGGATATTGACGACGGCGGGCGCAACTCGCTGGACCAACGGCGCAAGGCTCGGCAGCGGCTCGCCATCGACACTGTCAGGCAAGGCTGCCTGGGCGCTCGCCGCAACGATCAAGAGCACAATTGCGGAAAACAAACGAAACTCGGCGTTCATGAATGGCAAACCCTCTCGCGAAGCGTAACCGGCGTCCGCGCGACGCCGTTAGACGGTAATCATAGCTGCTTTACTCCGGGACCTCGACGGCGCCGCGAAAGTTCCGCAGCGCTTAATCGAGCGACGGACCGGCATCCGATACTGGATGCCGGTCCGCCCTGAATGGTCGCAGCCTAAACGGTCGAAACGACAATAATCGTCACGAATGCCGCCGATCAGGCGGCTTCGATGGTGATGCGACGCGCCTGTACTTCAGGCAGCTTCGGGATACTCACTTCGAGTATGCCGTTCGCATTGCGTGCGCTGATGTGCTCGGCATCCGCTGTCTCCGGCAGCGAGAAGCGACGGTAGAATTTGCCGCTCGCACGCTCGATGCGGCGAACACCGTCGACCTCCTCGTCGCTCTGATGACGGCGTTCACCGGACAGGCTCAGCATGCCGTCTTCCATGCGGACGTCGATATCCTCGACGGCGACGCCGGGCAGGTCGGCACGCAGCACGAAGCGGTCCTTGAGCTCCACGACGTCGACGGCGGGCGTCCAGTCGGCGACGCTATTACCGTCGTCGCTCGGGCGGCCGAAGCGGCGCTCGGCAAGCTGATCCAAGTCGCGATGCAGCAGGTTGATTAGGCTCCAGGGCTCGAAACGGGTGATGTTCATGATGTGTCCTCTTGAAAAGTCGCTTTGTCGAGCGCCATGTGCGCCCGGCGTAACCTCAGTTGCCGCCTGAGGTTGGGCCGCCTCGACTCTTTTCAAGGCGGAAATATGGGCTTCGCAGTGCACATCCGGCGCTCTTCCCGAGGCCTTCGCGGGCTGCGCCGCAGCCACTAGATGTAGTGCCAATCGAGCGTCACAAAAGTGTCACTTTTTTTTTCCTTTCATTTAAACAAGTTACTTCAAAAAGGCTTGTAGCTTATTGTTTTATATTAGTTTTATTTAATAGATAAAAAACGGATCAGCCCTTGACAGTCGCCCCCTACGGGCATAATCTTGATTGCATTCAGACACAATATCTTGTGTCTGTACCAACGACGAATAACGCCGACTTGGGCACTCGCCGTTCGACATAAGACTTCGGCGAGCGGCGGGTTATTCGCCCTCGAAACGGGGCGGCGTACAACGAATTGGGGACTCAGGAACGGATCTCGAAGGGCACTGATCATCGCTTTTGGGACACCGTGACGGCGAATCGGGGAGAATGGGGCTACATGAAGTCTGCGGTTAATCTTGACGCCAACGTCGTAAGAGACGATGCGTTCCAAGCAGCGTCCATCGATATCTGGGACGCGAAGTACCGACTGATGGCCAAGGACGGTTCCGTCATCGACACCAGCATCGACGATACCTACCGGCGCGTGGCACGCGCGCTTGCGGATGTCGAGGAGGAGTCGAAGCGCGAGACGTACTTCGAGGAGTTCCTATGGGCGCTGCGCAGCGGCGCGATCCCGGCCGGCCGCATCATGTCGAATGCCGGCGCCCAAGAGCACAAGCCCGCGACGTCGACGATCAACTGCACGGTCTCGGGCACGGTCGGCGACTCGATGGACAATATTTTGAACAAGGTTCACGAGGCTGGCCTGACGCTCAAAGCCGGCTGCGGCATCGGCTACGAATTCTCGACGCTCAGACCCAAAGGGGCGTATGTCACGGGCGCCGGCGCGTACACCTCCGGGCCGCTGTCGTTCATGGATATCTACGACAGGATGTGCTTCACGGTGTCTTCCGCCGGCGGTCGCCGGGGGGCACAGATGGGCACGTTCGACGTTGGCCACCCGGATGCGATCGACTTCATCCGCGCCAAACGCGAGAACGGCCGGCTGCGTCAGTTCAATCTGTCGCTCCTGATCACCGACGAGTTCATGCAAGCGGTCAAGGCGGGCGGGGACTGGCAGCTCGCGTTTCCGGTCACCGAAAAGGAAGTTGCCCAGGACGGGCTCGACGTCCACGACAGCACGCAATTCGTCTGGCGCGATTGGCCCGAGCCGGGGGCCTACGTGCAGAACGAGCAGGGCTTGGTCGCGTGCAAGATCTATCGCACGCTGCCGGCGCGCCGCGTCTGGGACCTGATCATGGCGTCGACGTACGATTTCGCCGAACCGGGGTTCGTGCTGATTGACCGCGTCAACGAGATGAACAACAACTGGTTTACGGAGAATATTCGCGCGACCAACCCTTGCGGCGAGCAACCGCTGCCGCCCTACGGTTCCTGCCTGCTCGGCTCGGTCAACCTGACCAAATTCGTCGTCGAGCCGTTTACGGAGAACGCCCGCTTCGACTGGGAGACGTTCACTAAGGTCGTTCGCGTGTTCACCCGCATGCTCGATAACGTGGTCGAGATCAACGGCCTGCCCTTGCCCAGGCAGCGGCAGGAGATCAGGGAGAAACGGCGCCACGGCATGGGATTCCTAGGGCTAGGATCGACGATCACAATGCTGCGCATGCGCTACGGCGACAAAAATTCGATCCAATTCACCGAAGAGGTCGCGAAACAGCTGGCGCTGGCCGGGTGGGAGACGGCGCTCGAGCTCGCCGAAGAAAAAGGTCCGGCGCCGATCATGAGCAAAGAGTTCGAAGTGACTCAGGCGATGCTCGCGAAACGGCCGGAGATGGTGAGAGACGGTTACAAGGCGGGCGACAAGGTGCCGGGCCGCATCCTGCACAGCTGCTACAGCCGCTACATGCAGCGCATCGCAGAAGAGAATCCGGCGCTAGTCAAACGGCTGGCGGAGGTTGGCGCACGCTTCACACATCATAGCTCGATCGCGCCGACCGGAACGATCTCCCTGTCGCTGGCCAACAACGCGAGTAACGGCATTGAGCCGAGCTTTGCCCACCACTACTTTCGCAACGTCATCCGGCAGGGTAAGAAGACCAAGGAAAAGGTCGACGTGTTTTCCTACGAGCTGTTGCGCTACCGCGAGCTCGTCAATCCCGAGGCCATGCCCGAGTGCGGCGGAGAAGCGGGGAAGAAAGAGAATCGGTTGCCGGACTATTTCGTGACCGCAGAAGACATCACGCCGACCGAGCATGTCGACATTCAGGCGGCAGCGCAGCGATGGATCGATTCATCGATCTCCAAGACGGCCAACGTGCCGACGGACTACGCCTACGACGATTTCAAAGACATCTATATGTACGCGTACGATCAGGGACTCAAGGGCTGCACGACGTTTCGCTTCAATCCCGAAGCGTTTCAGGGCGTGCTGGTCAAAGAGCAGGACCTCAAGAACACCGTCTACAGGTTCACGCTGGAAGACGGCACCGAAGTCGAAATGCGTGGTGACGAGGAGGTCGAGTACGATGGCGAAGTTCACACGGCGGCCAACCTCTTCGACGCACTCAAAGAGGGTTACTACGGCAAATTCTGAGGGGCGGCATCGCCACGATCTAGACGATATCGAGGAACAGCGAGCGAAATGAACAAGATTGACAAGAAGATTGTCGGCTATTCGGTCAAGCAGCCCGACGACAAGAAATCACCGGCCTCGAATCCCGGCTACGTCAAGGAAGAGACGGAAGACGGACGCGCCGAGGTCATCCGCATGCACGAGAAGCTGGAGCGGCCGGAGATGCTGGTCGGCTCCACCTACAAAGTGAAAACGCCGATCTCGGACCACGCGATGTACGTCACGATCAACGACATCATCCTGAACGAAGGCACCGAGTTCGAGAAGCGTCGGCCGTTCGAAATCTTCATCAATTCGAAGAATCTGGACCACTATCAGTGGATCGTAGCGCTGACGCGAATCATCTCGGCGGTGTTTCGCAAAGGCGGCGACGTCACGTTCCTGGTGGACGAGCTCAAGGCCGTATTCGATCCGCGCGGCGGCTACTGGAAACCGGGCGGCAAGTTCATGCCGTCGATCATCGCCGAGCTCGGCTACATCGTCGAGAAGCACCTGATCGCGATCGGTCTCATGGCAAAACCGGAGTTGGACAACGGCCAGCAGAAGCTCATCGACGAGAAGCGCGCCGAGTTCGAGGCGCAGGCGAAACAGCGCGACGCGTTCTCTCAGGACGACTACCCAGAGGGGGCCCAGCTCTGCGGCAAGTGCAACACCGCGGCGGTAGTCATGATGGACGGCTGCAGGACCTGCCTCGCCTGCGGCGATTCCAAGTGCGGCTAGGAGCGCGCGAGGGTCTTCGCGACGATCCGCCAGACGATCGGGTTGAACCCCAGACCTAGGTGTGAGCCCGGAACACGGATGTTCCTCGCCTGAGGGTTGTAGCGGTCGAGCGCGGCGCGCCAGGAAACGACACCGTCCGTCTTGCTGTAGATGGACGTAATGGGACACCGGATGCCTCGCAGGTTGCGTTCGTGTACCTCCATCTCGAATTTGTCCAGATCCAGGTTTTCACGCTTTGCGAACTGCTCGCCGACGCGTGTGTATTTCGGTCCGCCAACCACAGGGGTACCCATGGTGATGACCTCGCGCACCAGTTCCGGCGCTTCACGGGCGATTTCACGCATCACCACACCGCCGAGACTCCAGCCGATTAGCGTCGCCTTCTCTCCGTCACGCTGCTCTTGCAGGTTGCGGACCCGCTCCATCAATTCATAGACATATTTCTCGACTTTGCCGCGGTTCCTGCCCAGCCCCCAGTGGTGCATGTCATAGCCGAGCCATTTCAGGTAGCGGAACAACGGGTACATGGAGGCATCGCCGGCACCATAGCCCGGTGCCAGGACCACGGGCCGACCGTCTCCGCGCGGTGCAAACGCAAGCCAGGGCCAGCTGGCGAACAGGCTCAGCCCCTCCAGTGGCGCACGGGCTTCCAGCAGGCCCAGTATTCGGGCGGGCGGTTCGATGGCTGCTTGCTTCATTGTGTATTCCCGGTCGCAGTGAGCTTATAGTTCATGCATGAACGATTTGCAGCATAGCGCAAACCTAGATAGTTCACAAGTGAACTGATAGCATCTCAGCATGGCGCACTCGGATGCAAACTTCGCAAAACCCCGGGGATACGACGCCTGGCTCGGCGTTGCAAAAAACTATCAGAAATGCCATCGCGCACTATCACAGGCGCTGCAATCCGTGGGGATCACGGTCGCTCAGCACGAGGTCTTGATCGCGATCGGCCGCGCGGAAGGCCTGACGCAGCAACAACTGGCGGAGCGGCTCTTCGTGGTGAAAAGCAACGTGACCGGGCTATTGCAACGGCTCGAGAGCCAGGGCCTCGTCCGCCGGCGGACAGACCGGGACGATGCGCGCAACAAACGCCTGAGTCTGACTGCCAAAGGCCGGCGGATTGCGAAGCGCTCCTTTGCTCTGCAGGCTGAGGTCGTCGAGGCGATGATGGGCACTATGGACGACCGGGAACTCGAGCGTAGTCATGACCTCATGCTCCGGATCAGCAGGGCCCTCGACGATTTACTTCAAGGGCCGGCCAGCGAGACCTGATTTCTCGGCATTCCTGACATGGCTGTGGACCGCTTCGAAATGCCGGGCGCGCACTGGACTTCGCGCGTGTCGCTTGGGTAACGTGCCGCGATGCGGGTCATATATGCCGTCGTCTGCTACCTGACGCTGCCGCTATACGCGCTCTACTGGGTGCTGCGCGGCCTCTTCAACACGTCGTACCTGGATCGGGTCGGCCAACGCTTCGGGATCGGCTTTCCAAGACTGCCGGAAGGCAGCATCTGGGTGCACGCCGTGTCCGTCGGCGAGGTGCAGGCCGCCGCGCCGCTCGTGCGCGCGCTCCGGGAACGCTTCCCCGGACGCGAGATACTGCTGACGACGGTCACACCGACCGGCGCCGCGCGGGTCAAGAGCCTGTACGGCGACGCCGTACACCACTGCTACATCCCGTTCGAGACCCCGAAGGCCGTCAAGACCTTTTTCGACTCCGTGAAGCCCATGCTGGCGCTGGTGATGGAGACCGAGATCTGGCCCAACCTATACAACGAGTGCGGCAAGCGCCGCGTTCCCCTCGTGCTGGTCAGCGCCCGCATCTCGCCGAAGTCGGTCGGCCGCTATCGTCGCCTGCTGCCGATTTTCCGCGAGGCCCTGTCACACGGCATCCTGATTGCCGCCCAAGGCGAGGCGGACGCCAATCGATTCCTGGCGCTCGGCGCCAGCCCCGAACGCACCTGGATCATGGGCAACATCAAGTTCGATTACGAGCTGCCCAGCGATCTGCAGGCACGCGGGGCGACCTTTCGCGAGCGGTACCTGGGCGACCGGCCGGTCTGGATCGCGGCGAGCACCCACGACAAAGAGGAGGAGCAAGTGCTCGCGGCGCACCGACAGGTGCTCGCGGCGATGCCGGACGCCGTCCTGATCCTCGTGCCGCGCCATCCCGAACGCTTCGCGACGGTGGCGTCGCTGCTCAAGCGGCAGGGCTTCGGCTTCGCGTCGAGGACGGCGGCGGATCGGTGTACGCCGGCGACCGAGGTCTATCTCGGCGACACCATGGGCGAGCTGCCGATGTTCTACGCCGCGAGCGACGTCGCCTTCGTCGGCGGCACCCTGGTGCCGGTCGGCGGGCACAACCTGCTCGAGCCCGGCGCGCTCGGACTGCCGGTCGTCACCGGTCCGTACCTGTTCAACACCCAGGAGATCGCGGACATGTTCGCCGACATCGGCGCGTCGACGGTCGTGAAAGACGCAGACGGTCTCGCCGACGCGGTGCTGTCGCTCCTGTCCGATCGCGATGCAGCCGCGGCGATCGGACAGAAGGGCCGGCGGATCGTGACGACGAATCGCGGCGCGCTAGAGCGCCTGATGGAGCGGCTGAATCCGCTGGTCGAGCAGCTCAGCCGGCACAGCGCTTCGGCCTAGTTCTCGCCGCTTTGCCGCGCCTCTTCCTCGGCAATGACTTCCTCGGGCGGCCGCCGCTCTTCGAGCCAGCGGTCGATTTCCTCCAGATCCTGGATCCGCAGCGTGCCGGCCGCCTGCTTCAGCAACAGGACGTTGCCGATGTAGTCGTAGCGGCTCTGATAGTAATTGGTGATGGCCGCGTACAGCGAGAACTGCGAATTGAGTACATCGACGATCGTACGAGTGCCGACTTCGAACCCCGCCTGCGTCGCTTCGAGCGCCGTGCGGCTCGAGGCCACCGCTTGCTCCAGTGCGTTCACACGGCTGATCTCTGACAGGACACCGAGATAGGCGTCGCGCGCCTGGCGCTCGGTCTCACGAGCGACTCGCTGCAGTTGTTCGCGGGAGGCGCGATGCAGATACACGGCTTCTCTCACCCGTGACGATGTTCCGCCGCCGGAGAAGAGCGGCACATTCAGCTGGATGCCGATCGAGTCGAAGTCGCTTTCCGGACTAGTGCTCGTTGTCACTAATGGGGAGCTGGGATCTGTCGGGTCCATTAGCTGCATTCGGGTCGTATCGGTGTCGCTCCCACTGATATTGGCGACGAAATCGATCGTTGGGTAATGACCGGTACGCTGAAAAGCGATTTCGTCCCGGGCGATCGCTTCGTTGAAGCGGCTCGATACCAGCGCGAGATTCTGCGACAGAGCCAGATCGACCCAGCTCGCCTGGTCGGTGGGATTGGGTGAGATCAACGGGAAATCGTCGCCTGGCGCCGACAGCGCCGGCACGTACTCGCCGGTGATCTCTCGCAGTAGCTCGCGGGTCGTCGCCAGGTCCCGTTTCGCCTGGATCTCTGCAGCGACCGCCTGGTCGTAGGCCGCCTGCGATTCCTGGACATCCGTGATCGCGATCAGGCCGACCTCGAAGCGCTGCCGGGCCTGCTCGAGCTGGCGTGCGATCGCGACGCGGTCGGCGTGGATCGACGTGAGGCGGTCCTCCGCGCCGAGCACCTGGAAATACCGTGCAACGACGCGCACGATCAGATCTTGCTGCGCCGCCTCGTAGTCGATTTCGGCTTGAGCCACCCGTTTGTCGGCCTGTCTCAAGCCCACCCACTGGTCCCAGCGAAATAGGGTCTGCCGCAAGCTGATCTGCCAGCGCGTGGTATCGTCGTCCTGCTCGATTGTGAACGGGATCAGGGTGCCGGGCGTAAATGACGTTCCGTCAAAACTCGATTCCGTGTATTCGCCGGCGGCACTGATCTGCGGAAACAGCACCGAGCGCGCCTGCGGCGTCGCCTCGAGTGCCGCCAAGCGCCGCGCCTCCGCCTCGTGGATGAGTGGATCGCTCTGCAGCGCCTGCTGGTAGACCTCGAGCAGCGAGGCGGCCTGCGTCATCGCCGGCACGGTCAAAGCCAGCAACGCGAGGTTCAGATTCCTGATAAACGGCGACTTATTCATGTTATTGGCGTCCACTCTCGGGTAGGCAAAAAAGATGGGTGTTATAGTCTTCTATACCACTAAATCAATCAAGGAACGGCCTCGTCACGCTCGAGCGCTCTCCGAGCGGGTAGCGAAACGGCGGCTGCTCCCGTTTCTCCGACGCAGTGACGACGACAAAAGTTCTATGCGCACGCCTCCTTATTGGATGCGCCAGGCGCCGGTACGGTTTCATGCTGCGACGCGACACTAGAACGAAAATCTGGTTCTACGCCGCGCATTGATGAGCGGTTGCAGGGACGTCTCGAACAGCGTCGTCGTCTCCCAATCATTGTCGCTGCCTCGCACGACTCGCTGTGCTTGCATCACCGGCGGGTCGCCGACGATGACGAACAGGCGCCCGCCCGGCTGCAACGCGTCGGCGAAGCGCTGATCGAATTCCGGTATCGAGCCGGTAACGGCGATCGCGTCGAACCGTTCCTGCGGCAGCTCCCGCGTCGCGTCCATCAACGCGAGCTCGACGTTGCCGATCTGTGCTTCGTCCAGATTCGCCTTGGCCGTCTCGAGCATGTCGTCGAACAGGTCGACGCTCAGCACGGAATGCGCCAGCCGGGAAAGACACGCTGCCAGAAAGCCCGTGCCAGTGCCGATCTCCAGGACCCGATCCGTCTCGTCGAGCTCGAGTGCCTGCAGCAGACGGCCCTCGACCTTGGGTGCCATCATGACTTGGCCGTGCGGTAGCGGGATCTGTGTATCGGCGTAGGCCAAATCGGCGTACTCTGCTGGTGTGAACGCGTCGCGCGGCAGCTCACTCAGGATCGCCAGCGTGTGGGCGTCGAAAACGTCCCAGGTGCGCACCTGTTGGCGCACCATCTGTCGTCGAGCGTAGGCCGTATCCATGCTGTAGCTGTCCAATAAGTTATTGAAACACGATGATTATTGCGCTGGTTATCTGATCCGCACGCGGTCTGCGAGCGACCTCCACCCGACGCGTGTCCAAAATTATGGTGAATAGGTCAAGCGCG
>JBFGFX010000004.1:0-35165 GCA_041579335.1 Woeseiaceae bacterium
CACGACGCGCGAGCCGCGGCTCGGCAATCCGCCGCACCGCGTCAGCGAAACGCCAATGGGCATGCTGAACGCGATCGGCCTGCAGAACCCGGGCATGAACGCGGTCGTCGACGAGATTCTTCCCAGCCTGGATTTCAGCGAGACCCGCTTCATCGCCAACGTCTGCGGTTCGACGATCGACGACTATGTAGCGGTGACGAAACGCTTCGACGATTCGCCGATCGATGCGATCGAGGTCAATATCTCCTGCCCCAACATCAAGGAAGGCGGCGTCGAATTCGGCAACTACCCCGAGATGTCCGCCAAGGTCGTGGCCGCCTGTCGTGCGCAAACCGACAAGCCGCTCATTGCCAAACTGTCACCGAACCAGACCGACATCCGCGACAACGCCCGTCACTGCATCGAGGCCGGCGCGGATGCGCTCGCAGTCATCAACACGATCACAGGCATGGCGATCGACGTGGAGGCGCGCACGCCCGTCATCGGCAACGTCCAGGGCGGCCTTTCCGGGCCGGCGATCAAGCCGATAGCCCTGCTCAAAGTGAAGCAGGTCTACGAAGTGGCCGGACCTCTCGGCATTCCGATTTTGGGCCAGGGCGGCATCACGACGACCGGGGACGCGCTCGAGTTTCTGATCGCCGGCGCCACCGCGGTCGGCGTCGGCACTGCGCTCTTCTACGAGCCGCTCTTGTGCCGCACGATCAACGACGGCATTCGCGACTACCTGACTCGCCACAGCATGTCGTCGCTCGACGAGCTGATCGGCAGCCTCGAGCTGTCACTCTCTTAGCCGGTCCGTCCCGTGCGGCGCCCTGCCGCTGCGTCTCCGCAAGGCCCGCTGGCGGGGACTCTTTGGCGGGATAGCTCCCTTCGGTCCGCTTTATTCCCGCCAAAGAGCCCCCGCCATCAGGCCTTGCACATTGTGCGCACAAGTTGCCCCGGGTCGCGGGCAACCGGTCGGAGATTGCATGGGGGCGCCGGACGGGACGGACCGGCTACACGGTTAGTCGAGGCCGAGTGCCTTGATCTTGCGGGTCAGGGTGTTGCGGCCCCAGCCCAAGAGCTTCGCGGCCTGCTGCCGATGGCCGCGGGCCTGGTCGAGCGCGAGGCGGATCAGCGTCTTCTCGAATTCCGGCAGGGCGGCGGCGACGAGCGGCTGTTCGCCGTCGCCCGTCAAGTACTGCTCGGCCCACTGGGCCAAACCCTGCGTCCATTCGCGCATCGCACCGCTGCCCGACGAGCGGCCGCCGAGCTCCGCTGGAATGTCGACGGCGGTGATGACCCCGCCGGGCGCCGTGACCGTCAGGCGGCGCGTCGCATTCACCAGCTGGCGAACGTTGCCGGGCCAGTCGTACGCTTGCAGCAGGTCCAGCGCCTCGCTGTTCAAGGTCTTCGGCGACGTTTCGAGCTCCTGCGCCGACTGCGCGAGATAATGGTTCAAGAGCAGCGGGATGTCCTGGCGCCGCTGTCTAAGCGGCGGAGTGTTGATGCGGATGACGTTGAGTCGGTGGAACAGATCCTCGCGGAAGCGGCCCTCTTTGACGGCCAAAGCCAGGTCCTGATTGGTCGCCGCGATAACCCGCACGTCAACGTTGAGCGAGGTCTGACCGCCCACCCGATAGAACTCGCTCTCGGCCAGCACCCGCAGCAGGCGCGTTTGCAGCGCCGGCGACATGTCGCCGATCTCGTCCAAGAACAGCGTGCCGCCATCGGCCTGCTCGAAGCGGCCGATGCGACGCGAATCGGCGCCCGTAAACGCGCCGCGCTCGTGACCGAACAGCTCGGATTCCAGAAGCTCCGAGGCGATCGCCGAGGTGTTGAGCGCGACGAACGGCCGGTCCGCACGGGGGCTGTGCTGATGCAGCGCCCGCGCCACCAGCTCCTTGCCGGTGCCCGACTCGCCCGTAATCAATACCGTCATGCTGGAGCGCGCCAGGCGACCGATGGAGCGGAACACTTGCTGCATTGCCGGCGCCTGTCCGATCAACGCGGGGATCGTGCCGGCGGTCTCGTCGTGATCGTGCTCGAGATCGAATCCGTTTTGTCGGGCGGCTTTCTGCACCAGCTCGAGCGCTTCGTCGATGTCGAACGGTTTCGGCAGATATTCGAAGGCGCCGCCACGATAAGCGGCGACCGCATGCTCGAGATCGGCATGCGCGGTCATGATGATGACGGGCATCGATGGATGCGTGTGTGTCAGCCGGTTCATCAGCGTGATGCCGTCCATACCCGGCATGCGCACATCCGTCAGTAGCACGTCCGGCTGTGAGTGCTCGATCGCCTCGAGCAGGTGCTCCGCGCGCTCGAAGCTGCGCGTTTGTATATCGGCCTGGCGCAGCGCTTTCTCGAGGACCCAGCGTACCGATTGGTCGTCGTCGACGATCCAGACTTTGAGCTCAGAGGCGGGCATCGTAAGCCTCCGCGCCCAGCGGGATGCGGACGAAGAACACCGTACGCCCCGGACGGCTCTCGAATTCGATCAGGCCGCCGTGACGGCTCAATAGCTCCTGCGCAGCCGGCAGGCCCAGTCCCGTGCCGTCCGGGCGACTGGTCACGAGCGGGTAGAAAACCGAGTCCTGCAGCTCGGCCGGGATGCCGGGCCCGTCGTCCTCGATTTCGATCGTCGCGATCACGGGATGGCGCGTGTCGCCGATCGTGAAGTTCATTTCTGCCCGAGTGCGTAGCGTCAGCTTGCCGCGCCCTTCCAACGCGATCGTCGCGTTCCGCACGAGGTTGATCAGCGCCTGCACGATCTGATCCCGATCGAGGTCGATCAGCGGCAGCCCCGGATCGTAGTCGCGGTTGACGACGATACGATCGCTCTGCTCGGGCTCGAGCAGGCGTAACACGTATTCGATCAACTCGTGCACGTTGACCGGCTGCTTGTTCGGCGGGCCGCCCGGTCCGAGCAGAGTGTCCATTAATCCGGCGAGGCGGTCCGCCTCGCTGATGATGACGTCCGTGTATTCGCGGAGCTCGTCGTTCGAAAGCTGTCGGCGTAGCAGCTGGGCCGCCCCCCGCAGCCCGCCTAGCGGATTCTTGATCTCGTGTGCGAGCTGTCGAATCATTTGCCGCCCGGCGCCGTGCTGGATCAAGAGCGCATTTTCGCGGCTGATCCGCGCGCGCCGGGTGACGTCCGTCATCTCGATCTGCAGCCGCGCAGGGTCGTCGGCCCGCTGCATCGGTGCGATGCAGCACTCGATCGTTCGCTCGTTCGGCTGAGTCTCATTGGGTCCCAAGCGCACCTCGTAGGCGTAAGTGACGCCGCTCGTCAAAGTCTGGTTCAAGGCGTCGGCGAAGGTCTTGTCGTTGTCGACCAACGGCAGAAACGGCTGGCCGCAGGCGCGTCGGCGCGAGGCGCCCAAGAGATTCTCGGCGGCGGAATTCAGGTCGCGAACGATCAGATTCTGATCGAGCAGAACGACGGCCGTGTTCAGGCTGTCGAGAATCCCGCGGTAGCCGGGATGGTCCGGCCGGTCGGGTCGGTCGTCGTGTCCTAGCGGGGCGCTACGCCCGGCCTCCTTCTCGGCACGATCGTGTTCTGCTGCACGTAGAAGCGGTTGGTCCGGCTGCGGATCAGCAGCTCGCCGTTCTGATCGACGACCTCCGCCTGGATGTTGTGCACGCCCCGCCAGACCTCCTCGATCTGGAACGACGTCCCCTGCACCTGCCGCTGCTCGCCATCGAAATACACCCGTACCTGATGCCCCGGCTGCAGCGCCGGCTTGAGATCCAGGCTGACGTTCAGGATGCCTTCGATGTTCCATAGGGTCTCTTCGGCACCGGGCGATGCGACCGATAGGCTCTCGTAACGGAACGGGGCCTCGTCCTCGACGGCCTCGTCGACAGGCGCCGCCGATCCTGCCCGCGGCGCAGGTGCGCTGGGTCGTGGCGGTCGCCGTGGCAGGTCGACCTGCTCGGCCCCCGGCCGCGGCCGGTCGGAGTAGTGCACGACGCCGTCTTCATCCACCCCACGGTAGGCCTGGGCGGCCGCGACCGCGGCCGCGAACAGCGAAATGACTGCAAGAAACGCTCGTAGTCGCATTCAGTTAGCATAGCAGCGCCGTTTCTCGAGAGGTAGCGATGGGGCGGCAAAATGCCGCCCGCATCACACTTTTCGGTCTTCCCTCTAGAGGCTGTAATACATGTCGAATTCCACCGGATGGGTGGTCATCCTGAGCCGCGTGACGTTCTCCATTTTGAGGTCGATATAAGCGTCGATCAGATCGTCGCTGAACACGTCGCCGGCCTTCAGGAAGGCTCGGTCTTTGTCGAGCGCGGCGAGCGCCTCGTCGAGCGAAAATGCGACCATCTTGAGCTCTTTCTCCTCCTCCGGCGGCAGATCGTAGAGATCCTTGTCCAGCGCGTCGCCCGGATGGAGCTTGTTCTGGATGCCGTCGACGCCGGCGAGCATCATGGCCGAGAACGCCAGATACGGGTTCGCCATAGAGTCGGGGAAGCGCACCTCGATGCGGCGGGCGACCGGATTCGACACGTACGGGATGCGGATCGACGCCGAGCGGTTGCGCGCGGAATAGGCCAGGATGGTGGGCGCCTCGAACCCCGGCACGAGCCGTTTGTAGCTGTTGGTCGCCGGGTTCGTGAATGCGTTGAGCGCCTTCGCGTGCTTGATGATGCCGCCGATATAGTACAGCGCCGTGTCCGACAACCCGCCGTAGCCATCGCCAGAAAACAGATTCTTGCCGTCTTTGAACAGCGACTGGTGTACGTGCATGCCGTTGCCGTTGTCGTTCACGAGCGGCTTGGGCATGAACGTCGCGGTCTTGCCATAGCTGTGCGCGACGTTGTGCACGACGTACTTCAGAATCTGCACCTCGTCGCACTTGCGCATCAAGGTATTGAATTTGACACCGATTTCACCCTGCCCCGCGGTGGCGACCTCGTGATGGTGCATTTCCGTCTCGAGGCCCATGTCCTCCAGCGCGAGACACATCGCAGAGCGAACGTCGTGCAGCGAGTCCACCGGCGGCACCGGGAAATAGCCGCCTTTGACGGTCGGCCGGTGGCCGATGTTGCTGTCCTCGTAGCTGCGGCTCGTGTTCCAGGCACCCTCCGAGGAATCGACCGAATAGAACGCGCCCTGCATGGTGTCGTCCCAGCGCACGTCGTCGAACACGAAGAACTCGTTCTCAGGACCGAAGTACGCCGTATCGGCGATGCCGGTGGACTTCAGATACGCCTCGGCGCGCTCGGTCAGCGAACGTGGGCAGCGATCGTAGCCCTGCATCGTCGTCGGCTCGATGACGTTACAGCGCAGGTTCAACGTGGGCTCGTCGGAAAATACGTCGACGACCGCGGAATCGGCATCCGGCAGCAGGATCATGTCGGATTCGTTGATCCCCTTCCATCCGGCGATCGACGAGCCGTCGAACATCTTGCCGTCTTCGAACAGGTCTTCGTCGATGGAATGCGCAGGCACGGTAACGTGCTGCTCCTTGCCCTTGGTATCCGTAAATCGGAAATCGACGAATTTGATGTTGTTGTCTTTGATCATGCCGATTACGTCAGCGGCGCTCATGGTGTGCTCCTTAGGTTTGCGGATTGGGAAATGGGTTGGGGGCCGGCAACAAGCGTCAGTCGAGCCCCGATTAGTCATCGGTTGGTAATGCGCGGTTGCAGAAAACGTGCCACCAGAGACGTCATCTCAATCCCTTGATTCATTTGCGGTTTCACTCCGGTGCTCGGGGATCGATCGCACCAGATCGGTGCAATGCTCCGAGCGATCGCACCATGATAGTGCAAAAGCTGCCGCGCTGCACCGTCCCGAGCCAAGAGCGCCCGCTTGGGCGGAGGCCGCTTTTTTCGCGACCCCGCCGCGTTATACTGCGCGCCTTCTTTTTTTGCCGTGAAAGCATTGATGGGCAAGGGAAATAGGCCGAGCGCCACGTTCCAGGAGCTGATTCTGAAGCTGCAGGCGTACTGGGCCGAGCGCGGCTGCGTGATCGCCGAGCCCTACGACATGCCGATGGGCGCCGGCACGTTTCATCCCGCCACGTTTCTGCGCGCGGTGGGGCCCGAGCCGTGGAGCGCGGCCTACGTCCAGCCCTGCCGCCGGCCAACAGACGGCCGCTACGGCGACAATCCGTTCCGCTTGCAGCACTACTACCAGTACCAGGTAGTGATCAAGCCATCGCCGGATGAGATTCAGGAGATGTATCTCGATTCGCTCGTGGCGATCGGCATCGATCCTTTGGTGCACGATATTCGCTTCGTAGAGGACAACTGGGAATCACCGACCTTGGGCGCCTGGGGGATCGGCTGGGAGGTGTGGCTGAACGGGATGGAGATCACCCAGTTCACCTACTTCCAACAGGTCGGCGGACTGGAGTGCCGGCCGGTAACGGGCGAGATCACCTATGGTCTCGAACGTCTCGCGATGTACTTGCAGGACGTCGAAAGCATCTTCGACATTACCTGGACCGACGGGCCGCTGGGCCGCATCACGTACGGCGACGTCTACCACCAGAACGAGGTCGAGCAGTCGCGCTACAACTTCGAATGCGCCGACACCGATGCGCTGTTCGCGCTATTCGACCAGGCCGAGGCGGACAGCCGGCGGCTGATCGAGCTCGGCCTCGCTCTGCCGGCCTACGAGCAGATGCTGACGGCCTCGCACACGTTCAACCTGCTCGATGCGCGCCAGGCGATTTCGGTTGCCGAACGACAGCGCTTCATACTGCGGGTGAGGGACATGGCCCGCGCGATCGCCGAAGCCTATTACGCATCTCGCGAGGCGCTCGGATTCCCGATGCTGGAGACAGTCGGTGCGGGCCGCCCGCAGGCGGCCGCTCGATGAGTAAGGCCGCTGATCTGCTGGTCGAGATCGGCACCGAAGAGCTGCCGCCGACTGCGCTCAAGCGCCTGATGACGGCGTTCGCCGACGGTTTCCGCGACGAGCTCGCCGATAAGAGGCTCGAGTTCGGCGACATCGAAGCCTATGCCACCCCGCGACGCTTGGCGCTGGTCGTCGCCGCGCTGCCGGCGGCCCAGGACGATCGCGAGACCGAGCGCAAAGGGCCGCCGGTAGCGGTCGCCTATGACGACGACGGCAAGCCTACGCCGGCGGCGCACGCCTTCGCCAAGAAATGCGGTGTCGCCGTCGCGGCACTCGAGCGCACCCGAACCGACAAGGGCGAGTACCTCTGCTATCGCACGGTCGAGGCCGGCGCACCCGTCGCGGAGCTCGTACCGGGCATGGTAGAGGCCGCCCTCGGTCGCCTGCCGATCGCGAGACCGATGCGCTGGGGCGCCTCGGACGCGGAGTTCGTGCGGCCGGTGCACTGGGTCGTCCTGCTCCACGGCACGCAGGCGGTCCCCGGCCGTGTGCTCGGCATCGAGGCCGGCCGCTCGACCCGCGGGCATCGTTTTTTGGCGCCGGCCGCTCTCGACATCGAGAAGCCGGCCGACTACGTGTCCTTACTGGAAAACGAGGGCCACGTCATTGCGGATTTCGCAGCGCGCCGTGCCCGCATAGAGCGGGGCGTCAACGACGGCGCGGCCGAATGCGGCGGGGTCCCGGTGTCCTCCGAGGCCCTGTTCGACGAGGTGACCGCGCTGGTGGAGTGGCCGGTCGCCCTGACCGGGCGCTTCGAGGCGTCGTTTTTGTCGCTGCCGCGGGAAGTCATCGTCGCGACGCTGACCAGCCATCAGCGCTATTTTCCCGTCGAGAACCACGCCGGCGAGCTGTTGCCGGCCTTCGTCGGAATCGCGAATCTGGTCAGCACCGACCCGGACCGCATTCGCGAAGGTAACGAGCGCGTCATTCGGCCGCGGCTTGCCGATGCCGCGTTCTTCTGGGATGCCGATCGTAAAGTGCCGCTCGCTGAACGCGAGTCAGATCTGATGAGCGTCGTCTACCAAAAAGGCCTCGGTACGATCCGCGACAAAAGCGCGCGGGTGGCCCGGCTCACCGCTCGCATCGCTAACGCGATCGACATCGACCCAACGCACCCGGAGCGAGCCGCGCATTTGGCGAAATGCGATCTCGTGACCGGCATGGTCGGAGAGTTTCCCGAGCTTCAGGGGACGATGGGTCGCTACTATGCACTGGCCGACGGCGAGCCGGCTGACGTTGCCGAGGCGATCGGCGAGCAGTACCTGCCGCGATTCGCCGGAGATTCGATCCCGGAAACGCCGGGCGGTCGCTGCCTGTCCATCGCGGACAAACTCGATTCGCTGTGCGGCATTTTCGCGCTCGGCAAAAGACCGTCCGGAAACCGCGATCCGTTCGGCCTCCGGCGCTCGGCACTCGGCATCGTACGCATCGTCGTCGAAGGTCGTCTCGATCTGAACATGAAGGACCTGATCGCAGCATCGGTTGACGCCCAGCCGGTCGCCGCGGCCGAGGACGTGGAAGCGGCGATTTACGATTACGTCATCGAGCGCATGCGCGCCTATTACCTGGAGCGCGACGCGATCACGGTGGAAATGTTCGAGGCGGTCCGCCAGCGACAGCCGGAATCGCTCCTGGACTTCGACGAGCGTCTCAAGGCCGTCGCGGCGTTCATCGACCTGCCGTCTGCCGCCAGCCTCGCGGCAGCCAACAAGCGCATCGCAAACATTCTGCGCCAGGCCGAGCACCGCGAAAGCGGCACGCTCGACGCGTCACTGTTTCGAGAAGACGCCGAGCGGTCGCTCTATGAATCGCTCGAGCGGGCGCGCAGCGAGGTGGCGCCGTTGATCGAGCGGCGCTCGTACACCGACGCGTTGACCCGACTCGCCGACCTAAGGGATCCGGTCGATACCTTCTTCGACGACGTCATGGTCATGGCAGACGACGAGGCCGTGAAGCTGAATCGGCTCACGCTGCTGGCCGAGCTCCGCGAGCAGTTCTTGGGCGTTGCGGACGTCTCGAGGCTGTCGGTCAAATAGGCTCGGTAGCGCGATTCGGTGGCGATGATGGTCTGGGCACGGTCGATCCTGTTTCAGGTGTATTTCTTTCTGTCGGTGGCAGTCGCCGCGCTGGCCGTGCTGTGCTGCGCGCCGTTTCCGCCCGCGACGCGTTTCGCCGTCGCGCGCACCTGGGCGCGCGGCATGATGTCAGCCGGTCGAGTCCTGTGCGGGCTGGACTACGTCATCGAGGGCGCGGAGAACATCCCCGACACGCCGAGTGTGATCATGATCAAGCACTCGAGCGTCTTCGAAGCCTACGCCCAGGTGGCGATCTTTCCGCGTCAGACCTGGGTGCTCAAACGGGAGCTTTTGTGGGTGCCGTTTTTCGGCTGGGGTCTCGCCGCGCTCCAACCGATCGCGATCGACCGCGGGGCCGGGCGCGCGGCGGTGAAGCAGGTGATTCGTCAGGGCAAGGCGCGCCTCGCGGAGGGCGTGTGGGTAACGGTGTTTCCGGAAGGCACCCGCGTGGCGCCGGGCAAGACCAAGAAGTACGGCATCAGCGGCGCGGCGCTGGCCCAGGAAGCCGGGGTCCCCATCGTACCGGTCGCCCACAACGCAGGCGACTTCTGGCCGCGGCGGAGCCTGCGCAAACGCCCCGGGCTCATTCGCTTCGTCATAGGACCGCCGATCGACGCCTCGGCCCAGCCGCCGAAGGACACGAACCTGCTCGTCAAGGACTGGATCGAGTCGAAAATGGCCGAGATCAGCGACGGCTACCGACGCCGGCGGCGGACCGGCGCCGGAAAGCAGCTGGCGCGGCAGGATTAGCGGGAGCTTAAGCCCACGATTTCGGCCGGCGTGGCCTTGAGCTCGTTGGCGACCATGTTGAAGAAGTCGATCTCGAGCTCACGCACGTTGGTATCGCTCTTGATGACCTCAGCCAGCGCCCGTACGACCCGCGAGCGTTCCTGCGAGTTGAGCTTCTTGCGGACGCTGCCGAGATACTTGCTGAAAGGCGCCTCCTGGAAGAGCGTCGGGCGAGACGCCTGCCTGACGTCCGCCTCGGAGAACTGCTCGCCGGTGTGCTGCTCCAAGATCCGCTGCACCGTCGACACCTCGCACGGATCGATGTTCGCATCGGAGCTGGTCGCCCGAGCCAGCGTCATCAGCATCACTTCCTTGAAAAGCGCTTCCTTGTCTCCCGCGCTGTCGTTGCCGCGAAAAATATTCAGTACATTGCTCAGGTCAGCAATTCCCATGTCGAGGCCCCTCTCTTAAATTCCGTTGTTGTCGTTTCGCTCGACCGCGAGCCGAATCGAAGTATACACATAGCCACCGTGGCGCGCCCGCGACGCCGAGCCCCCGCCTCGACGATAGCGCAGCGCGTTTGCTCAGATGTCGAGATTGGCGACCGTCAGCGCATTCTTTTCGATGAAATCGCGACGCGGCTCGACCTGGTCGCCCATCAGGGTCGTGAAGATCTCGTCGGCTTTGACCGCATCTTCGATCTTGACCTGCATCAGGCGCCGGGTCTCCGGATTCACCGTGGTATCCCAGAGCTGATCCGGGTTCATTTCGCCTAAACCCTTGTATCGCTGGATCGACTGACCGCGCCGGGCTTCCGCCATGAGCCAGGAGACTGCCTCCGCGAAGCTCGTGACCGGCGCGTGGCGTTCGCCGCGCCGGACGTATGCACCGTCCCCGATCAGGTCCTTGAGCTTGGCCGCCAGCGAAGCGATCAATCGGTATTCGTTGGTGTCGAAGAACTCACGCGGCAGATAGCGGGTCGCGCCGATGCCGTGTTGCACCTTGCGGATCGCGATGCGCACGCCCTCACCGTCCGCGTCGCCGCGCTCGAGCTCCGCCGTGTAGCTGCCGCCGTTGCCGTTGATCACCCGATCGCCGCTGGCCTTGGGCAGGGCATCGGACAAGGCCCGCGCCCAGTCGTCCAACGCGTCCAGGTCCTCCTGCAGCGACTCGTCGACCACGGGGAGTCGACTCAACATGCGCAACACCGTTTCGTCATAGCGATCGGACAAGCGGGCAATGATGCTCTCCACGGCCATGTGCTCTTTCGCCAGCGCCTCGAGCGCCACGCCCGACATCGCCGGCGCTTCGCCGTTGACGTGCAGATGCGCGTCATCCAGCGCGGCGTTCAACAGGTGCGCGTTCAACTCGGCGTCGTCTTTGACGTAGACCTCCTGCTTGCCCTTCTTGATCTTGTAGAGCGGCGGCTGCGCGATGTAAACGTGGCCGCGTTCGATCAATTGCGGCATCTGCCGATAAAAGAAGGTCAAGAGCAGCGTGCGTATGTGCGAGCCGTCGACGTCGGCATCCGTCATGATGATGATGCGGTGGTAGCGGAGCTTGTCGGGGTCGAAGTCGTCGCGGCCGATGCCGCAGCCCAGCGCTGTGATCAAGGTGCCGACCTCGGCGGACGACAGCATCTTATCGAAGCGTGCTTTCTCGACGTTCAGGATCTTGCCTTTGAGCGGAAGGATCGCCTGGGTGCGCCGGTCGCGCCCCTGCTTGGCAGAGCCGCCGGCCGAGTCGCCCTCGACCAAGAACAGCTCCGAAAGCGCCGGATCTTTTTCCTGACAGTCGGCGAGCTTGCCCGGTAGCCCGGCGACGTCCAGCGCGCCCTTACGGCGCGTCATCTCGCGGGCCTTTCGCGCCGCTTCGCGAGCGCGCGCAGCATCGATGATCTTGCCGACGATGCGCTTCGCTTCTTGCGGCTTCTCCAGCAGGAACTCCTCCAAACGTTCGGCCATGGCGGACTCGACGATGCCTTTAATTTCAGATGAAACTAACTTGTCCTTGGTTTGGGAGGAGAACTTCGGGTCGGGTACCTTCACCGACAACACGGCCGTCAGGCCCTCGCGGGCGTCGTCACCGCTCGGCGTGAATTTATCCTTGCGACTCGACATTTCTTTTTCGATGTAGCTGTTCAAGGTACGAGTCAAGGCGCTACGAAAGCCCGCCAGGTGGGTACCGCCGTCGCGCTGCGGGATGTTGTTCGTGTAGCAGAACATGTTCTCCTGATAGCCGTCGTTCCACTGCAACGCCGCCTCCACGCCGATGCCGCCTTTGTCGACGTCGAAATGGAACACGGTCGGGTGTATCGGCGTCTTGTTGCGATTGAGGTGCTCTACGAACGCACGGATGCCGCCCTCGTATTCGAACACGTCGTGCTTGTCGTCGCGCTCGTCGTTGAGCTCGATGCGCACGCCGGAATTCAGAAACGACAGCTCGCGGAGTCGCCGTGCGAGGATGTCGTAGTGAAAATCGATGTTGTTGAAGGTGTTGGAACTCGGCTTGAACCGCAGCGTCGTCCCGGTCTTGTCGGTCTTGCCGACCACCGCTAGCGGTGCGACCGGCTCGCCGTGCCGGTATTCCTGCTGGTGAATGTCGCCTTCGCGATGGACGGTCAGCACCAAATGCTCCGACAGGGCGTTGACCACCGACACGCCGACGCCGTGCAGGCCGCCGGAAACTTTGTAGGAATTGTCGTCGAACTTACCGCCGGCGTGCAGCACGGTCATGATGACCTCGGCGGCGGAACGGCCCTCGTCCGGGTGCGTATCGACAGGGATACCGCGACCGTCGTCGGTGATCGTGACCGACTCGTCCGCGTGAATGGTCACGGTGATGACCTTGGCGAAGCCGGCCAGCGCCTCGTCGATCGAGTTGTCGACGACCTCGAACACCATGTGGTGCAGACCGGTGCCATCGTCGGTGTCACCGATGTACATTCCCGGTCGTTTCCGGACCGCCTCGAGTCCTTTTAAGACCTTGATGTTACTGGAAGTATATTCGATGTCGTCGGTCATTCGGGAACCCCGGATATAAACCTTCGCATTGTACCATTTTGCGCTGCACAACGGGTCTGAGAAAACGGCCGCAAGCCGCTTTAATGCACGGTTTTTGCCGCTCCACCGGACGGGTCGAGAAGGCCCGTTTTCAGGCGTCTTGCACCACCTGTCCCCGTTCCACGTGGAACAGTGCCGGCGTGGCGGCAAACGTCACCCCATCGCTCGTCAATGCGGTCGCTACGACCTGACAACCGAGCCGATTGACCGCCTCCATCAATCGCCCCATTGCCTCGCGGTCCAGCTCCGCGGCCGGGTCATCGAGGAGCAACAACAGCGGCCGTTCCAGCGCCGCCTGCACGACCTCGGTCGCCCCCAATACCAAGCTGCAAGAGAGTAGTTTTTGCTGGCCTCGTGATACCAGCTTTTTGGCCAGGTGCTCGTCGTAGCGCAGCGCCAAGTCGGCCCGCTGCGGACCGTGCTGCGTGCCGCCCAATGACCGGTCCCGCTCGCGATCTCGTCGCAGCGTCTCCGCCAAAGACCGATCTGCTCTCCAGCCCGGGCGGTATTCCACCGACACCCGTTCCCCCAGAAGCGTCCCGGCGGTGGCCTCGAGGCACGGTTGCGCAATCGCCAGTACCCGCGCGCGAGCTTCCGCGAGCTCCTCTCCCAGGCCGCCGACCTCTCGGTCCCAGCCATCGAGCTCCGCGTCCGAGCAGCCGCCCTTGAGGGCTGCGTTGCGTTGCTTGAGCGCCCGCCGATAACGCCGCCATTGCACCAGATAGCCCGGTTCCACGTGAAACGCCACCCAGTCCAGATAGCGCCGCCGGTTGTCCGGCACCCCGGCGACCAGGGCGTGCACGTCGGGATCGATGATCTGCAGCGGCAGTGCCTCAGCCAGCGCCGCGGCCCCTCCCGCGGCGTCTCCGTCGATGCTCTGCTCGAGCCCCCCCGGCCCGTTCCGAACCCCGATCGTGTGCGCTTGCCCGTCCCGGCGCACTTTGCCGAACAGCACGAATTCCGGCTGGCCGTGCCGTATCAGCCGATCCGTCGGCGCGCTACGGAACGATTTGCCACGGCCTAGATAGCCGATCGCCTCGAGTACGCTGGTCTTGCCGGCCGCGTTCGGACCGACGATCAGATTCGCTACCGGGTCGAGCTCGAGCTCCACCGAGCGCAGACAGCGAAAATCGGTCGCCTTGAAAACCCAGAGTCCCAAGCCGCCCTGACCATCAGAGCCGCATCGGCATCACGACGTACTTGCAGTCGTCCTTGCCCGGCTCGCGCAGCAGACAGCTCGAATTGGCGTCGACAAAGGCGAGGGTCACCTCCTCCGCATCGATCGCGCCCAGGGCGTCCAACAGATAGTTCACGTTGAAGCCGATCTCCATCTCCTCGCCGCGATACTCTACCTCGACCTCTTCTTCTGCTTCTTCTTGCTCCGGATTGTGCGCCTGGAGCACCAGCCCGCTGTCCCGCAGGACCAGCCGGATCCCGCGATATTTTTCATTCGACAGGATCGCCGTCCGCTGCAGCGCACCGCGCAGCAGGTCTCTGTCGGCCGACAGCTCGTTGTCAGCGTCTTTCGGAATCACCCGCTCGTACTCCGGGAAGCGGCCGTCGATCAGCTTCGAGGTGAAGCGGATGCCGTCCAGCTGGATGCGCACGTGATTGGTACCGAGCGCAAGCTCAAGAACGCCCTCGCCGCTCAATAGCCGCTGCAGCTCCAACACCCCTTTGCGCGGCACGAGAACCTGCTGCTCCGGCTGCTTGCCGCCGTCGAGCTCTACCTGACACAGGGCCAGCCGATGGCCGTCGGTCGCCACCGCTCGCAGCTGATTCGCTCCCGTCTCGATCAACAAACCGTTCAAGTAATAGCGGACATCCTGTTGCGCCATCGAGAAGTGCGTCTTATCCAAAAGCCGTGCCAGCGTACTCTGCGGCAGCTCGATGGCCTTGCCCGCATTGATGTCCTCGACGGTCGGGAACTCTGCCGCCGGCAAGGTCGCCAGAGTGAAGCGGCTCCGCCCCGAGCGAACCGTTACCTTGTCACCGCTCTGACTGACCGCGACCGCCGCACCCTCCGGCAAGGCGCGGCAGATATCCAACAACTTGCGCCCCGGTACGGTCACTTCCCCCGGCGACTCCACTTCCAGATCCGTCGTCGCCACCAGCTCCACCTCTAGATCCGTCGCGGTGATGGAGAGTTGCCCGTTACGCGCCGAGAGCAGCACGTTCGCCAAAATCGGCATCGTTTGCCGGCGCTCCACCACGCCGATCACGGCCTGCAGAGGTTTCAACAAGGCTTCACGGCCGCTGCTTAACTTCATCTATCCCACCTGTTAATAATATTTGGAATACTTATATAGTTGTAATTATTAGCCCCACAGCGCGTTGTGGATAACTCCATAAAAACCTTCAAAAACAAAAGATTACGTTAGATTTTCGGTGGCCTTTCCCGGTGCGTGACAGGCCGGCTTCCTGTGTATGACTTGTGGATAAGTTTGGCTATCGAAATTATGCACCGGTTATCCACACTATCCTGTCAGCGTTCTCAACAAATTCAAATAATCCTCGTCAACGCGCTTGTCGGTCTCTCTGAGCGCCGCGATACGGCGGCACCCGTGCAGCACCGTCGTGTGATCGCGGCCGCCAAACGCGTCGCCGATCTCGGGCAGGCTGTGATTCGTCAGCTCTTTGGCAAGCGCCATCGCGAGCTGCCGTGGCCGGGCCACCGAGCGACTGCGGCGCTTTGACAACAGGTCCGCGACCCGCAGTTTGAAGTAATCGGCGACGGTTTTCTGGATGTTTTCGATCGAAACCAGCCGTTCCTGCAACGCCAGCAGATCGCGTAGCGCCTCCTTGGCGAATTCTAAGCTAATTGGTCGGCCGGTGAATTGGGAATTCGCCGTTACCCGCCGCAGTGCACCTCGAGCTCGCGGACGTTCGAGCGGATGCGCTTGGCGATGAAGAACGCCACCTCGTCCGGGAGCACGAAGCCCTCTGCACAGGCTTTGCTCTTCAGAATCGCCACCGAGGTCTCGAGCTCCGGGGGTTCGATAGCGACGGTCAAACCCCAGCCGAAACGTGACTTTAGCCGCTCTTCGAGTCCCGAGACTTCCTTGGGGTAGCGATCACAGGTCAAGACGATCTGACGCTGCGATTCCAAAAGAGCGTTGAAAGTGTGGAAAAACTCTTCTTGGGATCGTTCCTTGCCGGCCAGAAACTGAATGTCGTCGATCAGTAGCGCATCCAAGGATCGATAGTGGGCTTTGAATTCCGAGATCCTGTTGTGCTGCAGAGCCCGCACCATGTCCCCGACGAACCGCTCGGAGTGCACGTAGCTGACCTTGGCCTGGACGTTCTTTCCCAGCATGGCGTTGCCGATGGACTGCATCAGGTGGGTTTTGCCGAGCCCGACGCCTCCGTAGATGAACAGTGGATTGTACGACCTGCCGGGGTTCTCGCTCACCTGCAGCGCTGCGGCTTTCGCGAGCTCGTTGCTCTTGCCTTCGACGAAGTTCTCGAAAGTGAACGAAGGGTTCAGTCGACTCGCCACACGCCGCGACGGCACATCGGCGTGCGTCGCTCGTGTCTCGGCAGCGACCGGCGGCGCGCTCAACGGCGCAGGACGAATCGAGCCGACCTCGACCACCACGTCGAGATCGTTGCCGCTGTCGCTCACCAGCTCGGTGATGCGATCGTAGTGGTGTTGTTTCAACCAATCGACAACGTAGCGGTTCGGCGCCAGGAGACGCAGCGTCTGCTCGTCCTGAACAGCCTGCAACGGTCGGATCCAGGTATTGAATTGCTGTTCGGGTAACTCCGCCTTAAGTTCGCGAATGCAGTGATTCCAAAGAGTCGATTGAGCCTGCACGCGCGCCCCCAAAACGCCGATACGAAAAGACCGCCCGGAAAAGATTCACCAGTCTATAACGTCCGCTTTGGCCGCGCCACAGCGAGCTCACCCTGGCCTGAGAAGGCTACAGCCACGCCGTTCTATTGACAGTATTTGCGCCCCCGCGTACCCTTGCCGACCTTCTTTGCGCGGGGCATAAACCCCAAGCCAAACAACCAGGTAGCAGGCAAAATGAAACGCACGTTCCAGCCCAGCAAGTTGAAGCGGGCCCGCACTCACGGGTTCCGGGCGCGCATGGCGACGAAGGCCGGTCGACGAGTCATCAAGAATCGGCGTGCGAAAGGCCGTGCACGATTGGCCCCGAAGTAAATCGACCTAAGCGACGACGAGCATCGACAAACCCAAAGGCGGCTTAGAAGACGATCGGCACCGTTTGCGGCGCTTTAATCGACTGCCGAATTCGTCGTCGTTTAGTCGGGTTTTCAGAAAGCCTAAGCGAAGCAGCGACAGGTTTTTCACGGTTCTGTGTCGGCCGAACGGTGGCCGGATCGCGCGATTGGGGCTAGCAGTCGCCAAAAAGAGCTGCCGACTGGCGAGCGGCCGTAATCGTATCAAGCGCATCGTCAGAGAGTCGTTCCGTCGTCACAAAGCGGCGCTTCCAGGGCTCGACGTCGTTGTCAAGGCGACGCCCGCGGCCGCAACGGCAGATAATGCGACGCTGAATCGAAGCCTGGAGACACACTGGCGACGATGCCGGTCGGAACCGACGAGCAGCAAGCAGGAAAAGCGCTAAATGGACAATCAACGACTGCTGGTCTGGGCGTTCTTTGGCGTAATGCTGTTCATGACCTGGCAGGCGTGGATGCGCGATTACGGTCCGACCTCGGCCGCCCCGCCACGGCCGGCAGCCGAAGAGCCGGCGGCGGTCTCGCCCGAGCCGTCGCTGCCGGAGCTGCCGAGCGTCGAGCCGGTAGCGCCGGAAGTCCAGCCGGCCGCGGCGCCGTGGGCGCCGGCGACCCGAGACGCCGAGGTCGTGACCGTCACCACCGACGTCCTCGAGCTTAACCTCAGCACCCGTGGCGGGACGCTCAGGCGAGCGGTGCTCAAGAAATATCCGGTGGCGAAAGACCGGCCCGATGAGCTGGTCGAACTGTTGAGTCCGGAACCCTCGAATTTGGGACTGTTGCAGACCGGCTTGCGATCGACGGGCGCTGGCGAGGAACCCAATCACCTGGCCGAGTTCCAGGCAGCGGCGGATCGCTACACGCTCGACGGTCGTGAGGAGCTCGTGATTCCACTGACCTGGAGTGACGGTAAGGGGCTCAGGGTCGAGAAGACCTTCCGCCTGAAGCGCGGCAGCTACCGGATCGACATCGAGCAGCGCGTCACGAACACCGGGGAGGCCGAATGGGTCGGCGCCGCATACGTGCAGATTCAGCGACGCGCGGGCGAACGGGAGCGATCCATGTTCGACGTCGACACGTATTCTTTCGACGGCCCGATCATCTTCGACGGTGACAAGAGCGCCAAGCTCGATCGCGACGACCTGCTGGATGACGGACCGTTCAACTTCGTGTCGACCAACGGTTGGATTGCGGCCATTCAACATCACTTCCTGACTGCAATCGTGCCGCCGGGCGGCGTCGAGCATCGTTTCAGCGTCGCGCAGCGCGACGACGTCGCGGTGTCGAGCGCCATTGGGCCCGCGGAGCGTGTCGCCGCCGGCGCCGAGGCGGTGTTCACGACCACCGCGTTCGTCGGTCCGAAGCTCCAGTCGCAGCTCGAGCGCATCACCCCGAAGCTCAAGCTCACGGTCGACTACGGCTGGCTGACGATCATCTCGCAACCCCTATTCTGGCTGTTGAGCCTGGTGTATTCGTTCGTCGCGAACTGGGGCGTGGCGATCATCATCGTCACGATTCTGATCAAGCTGGCGTTCTACAAGCTCACCGAGGCCAGCGGCCGCTCGATGGCCAAGATGCGCGAGATCCAGCCGCGCATGAAGGCGCTGCAGGACCGCTACAAGGACGATCGTCAGGCGCTCAGCCAGGCGATGATGGACCTGTACAAGCGAGAGAAAGTGAATCCCGCGGCCGGTTGCCTGCCGATACTGATCCAGATGCCGTTCTTCCTGGCCTTCTACTGGGTGCTGCTCGAGAGCGTCGAGATGCGCCAGGCCCCGTTCGCGCTATGGATCACCGACCTGTCGTCGCGCGACCCGTACTTCATCTTACCGCTGATCATGGGCGCAGCGATGCTGTTCCAACAGAAGCTCAATCCGGCACCCGCCGACCCGGTCCAGGCCAAGGTGATGCAGATCATGCCGATCATGTTCACGGTGTTCTTCGCCTTTTTCCCGTCGGGCCTCGTGCTGTATTGGGTGACCAACACCGTGCTGTCGATCGCGCAGCAGTGGCACATCAACAAGGTGGTCGCCGAAGAGAGCAAGCAGCGCAAGAAGGGCAGCAAGAGTAAGAAAGGCAGCAAGAGTAAGAGCAAGGGCAAGAAAGGCAGCGAGAAGAAGACCGACGCCTGAAAGCGGTCGTAGGAGCCGGCCCGCAGGGCGCCATTCGCCAAAGGGACCAATGCCCCGCTAGTCGAGCTCGGTACGGATCTTGACCTCGCCGTGCAACGTCTTGTGGACCGGGCAGCGGTCGGCAATTTCGAGCATGCGTTCGGTCTCGGCGTCGGTCAGGCCGCCCTCGAGCGAGATGCTGCGGCGGAACTCGTCGATCTTGCCGGTCGCGGACTCGCAATCCGCGCAGTCCTCCGCGTGGATCTTGTCGTGGCGGACGCGGACCGTGGCGGCGCTGAAATCGAGCTTCTTGTGATCGGCGTACATGCGCAGCGTCATCGAGGTGCAGCTCGCGAGCGCGGCAGCGAGCAGATCGTAGGGAGAGGGCCCGGTGTCGGTGCCGCCGTACGATTTGGGCTCGTCGGCAAGCATGGTGTGGCCCGCCACCGACAGCTCGGTGCGGAAGCCGGCGGCGGCGGTCCGCGCCACGGTCTCGGCCGCCGCGGCAGGCACGGGCGCCGCGGTCGCGGGCAGGTAACGGCTGGCCCAGGCCGCCAGGAGGCGGCCCGCGTAAAGGGAATCTTCTTCTCGGCTCAGCAGATGATCGGCCTTATCCAGGCTGACGAAGCTCTTCGGATGCTTGGCGTGCGTAAACAGCGCAGTTGCATTGTCGATTCCGACGACGTCGTCCAACGGTGCGTGCATGATCAAAAGCGCCTTTCTGAGCGTTGCAATGCTCTCGGGGAGCTCGTGCGCGTCGAGGTCGTCGAGGAACTCCCGCCTGATGCGAAACGTCCTGCCGCCGAGCGTGACTTGCGCTTCGCCGGTCCGTTTAAGCTCCTGACGGGAATCGGCGAACAAACGGCTGACGTGCGCGGGGCTCGCGGGAGAGCCGATCGTCGCCACGGCAACGGCCGAGGGCAAGCTTGCGGCCGCCAGCAGTACCGCGGTGCCACCCAAGGAGTGGCCGACCAGGATGCTCGGCGCGGCGTGCTCCCGCTCGAGGAAGCGGCCGGCGGCCACGAGGTCGCTGACGTTGCTCGAGAAGCTCGTGTCGGCGAACTCGCCCTCGCTCTGGCCGAGGCCGGTAAAATCGAAGCGCAGCACCGCGATGCCGGCATCGGCTAGAGCACGGCTCAGATGTGCCGCGGCTTTGAGATTTTTCGAACAGGTAAAGCAATGCGCGAACAGCGCGTAGGCCACGGGCTCGCCTCGCGGTGTCTCCAGGATTCCGGCGAGCTTCTCGCCGCTGTCATTATCGAACCGAACGTTTGTTCTCGGCATGATTGCCTGCCTATAGTCGTAGCGTGATGAGCGATGTCTTCGTCTACTCGAACGATACGATCGTCGCGGCCGCGACGCCACCGGGCAGCGGCGGCGTGGCGGTGGTGCGCATCTCCGGTCCCAAGGTCGAGGTGATCGCCCAAGCGATGCTGGGTGAGCTCCCCGAGCCGCGGCGCGCCGAGCTCCGGACGTTCCGGGACGGCAGCGGCGACGCGCTCGATTCCGGCATCGTGCTGTACTTCCCCGCACCGGCTTCGTTCACGGGCGAGTCGGTGCTGGAGCTGCACGGGCACGGCGGCCCGCTCGTGGTGTCACTCCTGATCGACGCTGCGGTCTCGCTCGGGGCCCGGATGGCGGCGCCCGGCGAGTTCTCCAAGCGGGCGTTTCTGAACGACAAGCTGGACCTGCCGCAGGCCGAGGCGATCGCGGACCTGATCGGGAGCGGCACCCGCCAGGCTGCCCGCGCGGCGCTGCGCTCGCTCACGGGCGTGTTCTCGCAGTCGGTAGCGTCGCTCGCCGAGCAGCTCACCGAGCTCAGGCTGCACGTCGAAGCGGCCATTGATTTCCCGGAAGAGGAGATCGACTTTCTGTCCGACGAGGAGCTCGCGCAACGGATCGATGCTTGCGGCGCGGCGTTTGCGGACATGCTGTCGGCGGCATCGGCCGGCCGGGTGCTGCGCGACGGTTATCAGATCGTGATCGTCGGCAGGCCCAACGCCGGCAAGTCGAGCCTCTTGAATCTCCTGAGTGGCCAGGAGGCGGCGATCGTTACCGACATCGCCGGCACGACCCGGGACATACTGCGCGAGCGCGTCAGCCTGGATGGCCTGGCCGTCGAGTTGGTGGACACCGCCGGCCTGCGCGACGACATTCGTCTCTCGACGGACCGGATCGAGGCCGAGGGCATCCGGCGCGCCCGCGAGGCGATCGGCAGCGCCGACGCGGCGCTCTGGATACAGGATGCGACCGCCAACGATACGGGCGATGCGCCCGAAGAGGAGCTGCCGCCCGAGCTGCCGGTCATCGTCGTCCGCAACAAGATCGATCTGACCGGCGAAGCGGCCGGTGTGTCCAAAGGGCAGCCGGCCGTCATTCGCCTGTCGGCGAAAACCGGGGCCGGGCTGCCCGCGCTCGCCGCCGCGATCAAAGCGCTGGCCGGCTATCGCGATCTCGGTGAGGGCGCATTCACCGCGCGCCGGCGGCACGTCGATGCGCTCGAGCGCGCCGAGCAACACTTCCGACGGGGTCTCGCGGCGCTCGAGGAATCGCGTTCCGGTGAGCTCCTGGCCGAGGAGCTGAGGCTCGCGCAAGCGGCGCTCGGCGAGATCACGGGGGAGGTGTCGAGCGACGAGCTCTTGGGCCGGATCTTCGCGGAGTTCTGCATCGGCAAGTAACCGCGCGCGCCGTCGGGGCGCGAGCGCCGAATAATCTTACACAGCAGGTTTTCTCTCTAACTACCTGTTTATTCTCTTTATTCTTATGTTTTGGGGCTCGCCTGATGTCTGAGCAGGTGGAAAAACTTCGCCGGGTGCGTCGAATATCTTTACATAATACTTACACAAACGGCCCTAAGTGTTTGATATCGAGTTGTGGCCCGGGACTTGCATCTAGCCATTACTGGTCAATAAGAACTAGAAGGGGAAACCGTGATGAACCAGCTCCACTGCGTCGGTCTGAAGTGCCGCATTTTCTTAACAGCCGTCCTGTGTCTCGGCGCAGGCGTCACTACGGCCGGGCCGGTCTATGACGCCGGGCCGCTCAACTTCGCGACCCAGGACCCGCAGAGCATGTGGGCCACGGGCGATGCGTTCATCCTGGACGACAAGGAATTCTTCGGTAAGACGTGGAACAACGCGTCGACGACGATCGGCGGCATCATCGGCGACGTCAGCACCGTCACGGTCAATACCAACCCGCTCTGGTGGGCGTGGAAAGCCTGCAAGGAAACCGTCGACTTTCTGTGCGGTAGTGAGCCGAGCAAAGGTCAAGTCAGCGAAGTCGTCGATACCCGGACGGGCGCAGAGGTGAAACTGACGAGCACCGGCAAATTCGGCTTCGAGCTCGGCTACACGGTCGACGGCGGCTCGGTCGAGGCCGGCGCGGAGTTCTCCGCCACCGCCGTCATCCCGGACCCGGTCGGGCCCGGCGAGCTCTTCAGCCTGAATCCGAACAGCTCGCTGGACGACGGGACGATCAGCTCCCAGTCGCCGACGGCCAAGGCGTTCTTGAACGCGGTGGCGGAGCTCGAGGCGTCGGTCACCGCACAAGGCTGCCTGATCTTGGCCGGCTGCACGTCGGGTTCGGGCGATTTGGTCGATTTCGCCGAGACGCTCACGCTCGCGGAGATCAATCCGAACGCGCTCGAGATCCTGCCGAACACGCTGCCGGATGCGAACGGCGATCCGACGCTGCCGCTGGCCTCGGTCGATCTCTTCGGTCAGAAGCTGACGCTGCAGGGCGCCCTGGACGCGAGTCTCACGCCGGGGTTCAAGCTGACGACGTCGCAGTTCACGATCATCGATACCACACCGCCGACGCCCGATCTCACGGTCGATCTGGCGCAGCTGACGCTCAACGTGCCCGAGATCACGACCAGCGGCGGCCTGGACGGCGGCGTCATCAAGTCGAACGGCCGCGATGACTTCATCGGCCTGAAAGCCGATCTCGACGGCGTCGCCGCGATGGCGGGCGCGATCCCGCCGCTCGGCGTCGGGGTCGACCTCATCGACGTAGGCTCTGGAGCGACGAACTTCAAGGTCACCACCCAGCTCGATCTGCTGGACATCGACGTGGGTCCGGATCTCGGCGTCACGCAGCACTTCGAGCTGACCCCGACCCTGATGGTCGACCTTCAGTTCGACAACGCGGTAACGATCGAGGGCATGGCCGACAAGCAGACGTCCTGGTCGGGTGCCTGGGCGAACCTGCCGAACTTAGCGATCTTTACGAACACGACAATCACCCCGACGTTCTGGCTCGATGCGATTCTGACCAACAACATCGGACTGGATCTCGGTCTGTCGGGCACGATCGACCTGTTCAAGTTCTCGTTCAACGCGTCACTCGGGGGCGTGAACCTGATCGGCACGAGTCCCGTGAGCCTCAATTCCCTGCTGGGTCTGGGCAATACGCTGTTCGAGACCGACAAGCTCGATTTCCCGATTTGGGATACGCAGTTCGCGTTAGGCGGGTTCAACAAGATTACGGCGGCATCGTTCATGGTCGTCGTACCGGAGCCCGGCTCGCTGTCGTTGATCCTGATCGGCCTCGGGGCGCTGCTGTTGCGTCGCCGCTGCCGGCGGACTATGGTGTCCGAGACTTGGTGAGGGCGTCCGTAGTCACGTGCAACATCGCAGGCTTTACCCCGGATATCGGCTCATTGCCGTCATGGTTCTGGCGGCGCTGGCTCAAACGGCCGGCGCCGCCGACCCCTACGGTCAGTACGGCGTGCGCGGCGCGGCGCTGGTACCGTGCTCGATTTACGAGAGAGAGCGCGCGGCCGAATCGGACGCCTATCGGATGATCGCGTCTTGGATGGACGGCTACATCACGGCCATCAATCAACACGTCGACGACACCTACGACGTGGCGTCGTTCGAGAGCACGGAGCTGCTCGCCGCCGTCGTCAGCGAGCACTGCAAGAACAACCCGGATGCCGCGGTCTTCGCGGTAGTGAAGTCGCTCGTCGAACAGTTCGGCGACAACCGGCTTCGCCGGTCGTCGAAGAAGGTCGAAGTGGCGGTCGACGAATACCGCGTCATGCTCTACGAGGAAGTGCTGGAAAGGATCCAGCAGAAGCTCACCGGCGCCGGCCACTATCAGGGCGAGATCGACGGTATCTACGATGCCGAGACACAAGCCGCGATGCAGGCATTCCAGAAATCGATGGAGCTCGAGCCGACCGGATTCCCGGATCAGCTGACGCTCTACCGCCTGTTCTACAGCAAATAATCGCAGGCTGAAGGCCACGCGGTCCGTGCGCGGGCTTCGTTCGCCCCTACCCGCCGGCGTTTTCCGAGCCCTGTTTGACAATAACCGGGGTGGTTTAAAAACTGTGATCCGGGTCCCGGCCGCCATCGTGGTTCCTTATAGAGTGCCCGCTCTTGGGCAACGCTTCTAAGGTGACAACGATGAAACGCACACTGCTGCTGCTGGCCGTGCTCGGTCTGGCCGCAAACGCGCACGCCGAGTTCAACTACAACCTGGTCTCGGCTTCCTACGCCACCGTCGAGTTCGACGACCTAGACGTGGACGGCGACGGTTTCGGGCTTGCCGGCTCGTTCGAGGTCGCCGAGAGCTTTCACGTCTTCGGCGCCATGGACACGGCCGATCTCGATTTCGACGTCGACCTGACTTCATTCTCGGCAGGACTCGGTTACCACACGCCGATTTCCGAGACGGTCGACGTGGTCGCCCGGCTTTCCTACGAGAGCCTCGAGATCGATACGCCTCTCGGTGAAGCAGACGACAACGGCTTCGGATTGGGCGTCGGAATCCGCGTCGCCGCGAGCGAGCAGATCGAGCTGAACGGCAGCGTGACCTACATCGATTTGGGCGACAGCGGCGACGACACGGCGCTCGGCTTAGGTTTCCTATACAACTTCACGGATTCGATCTCGGCCGGCGTGCAGGCGAGTTTCGATGACGACGTGGACGTGTACGGGCTGACCGGCCGCATCTACTTCTAGCTCGTCGTCGTGCGAGCCGATCACGAAGCCCCGGCAATCCGCCGGGGCTTTTTCGTTTCTCAGCCGAGCAGCCCTTCGCGCCGGTAGAGCCGCGCGCACACGAGCGTCAGCACTATGCCGAGCGCAAGCGTCCCGCTCACGGATACGGCGACGTGCAGCCAGTTCACCGCTTCGTTCTTGATCAGGCCGACGAGCAGCAAGTGCTGACTCAAGGACGGGATGAACATGTAAGCGGTCGACGGGCGCACCATCAGGATGCTGACGATCAGGATCGGCAGGGTCGGGGCGAGCAACACGGCGCTGAGCCACGTCTGCGCTTCTTTATAGCTCTTGGTAAACGACGCCACCAGGGTCATCAAGGCCGCGCCCAGCAGGGCGAACGGAACCAGCAAGAAAAACGCTTGAACGACGACGTCCGGACCGAAGTTCGGCGTCATGCCGAGCTGCTGCAACGGCATGAGCTTCAGCACGACGTAGAACGAGATCAGGCTCAACGACAGCGACAACGCCATGAATAGGCAGGCGGCGAAAATCTTACCGAAGATCAGCTGATCGCGGGTGACCGGCAGGCACAGGAGCGGCTCGAGCGAACCGCGCTCGCGCTCTCCCGCGGTCGAATCGATCGCCAGATTCATGCCGCCGGTCAGGAGCGCAAAGATGAAGAAGTAGCTGAGCATCCCGAGCAGGATCGCCGAGCGCCCGCTGGGTGTGGAGACGTCGACGAGATCGATGTTGAGCGGCTGCATGACCACTGGGCTGATGCCCCGCGCCGTCAGCCGCATCCCGGCGAGCTCTTGGTTGTAGGCGGCCAGCGCACGAATCACGCGCCGCGTTTCGCGCTCGGCCTTGGTGTTCGCCTGATCCGAGATTACCTCGATGCGCGCCGGTGTCGTGGTTGCCATGTCGTCGCCGATGGACTCGGGAATGACGACCACGACATCGTGCACGCCCTGACCCACGGCCTCCAAGGCGGCGGCCCGGCTCGCCGGCGCATCGGCGATGTTGATGTTACGGCTCCCGAGGTAATCGAGCAGGTTCGGAGCGTGTTCGCCGCCGATCACCGGTAAATCGAGCGGCTCACTGCCGTCGGACAGCGACTGCTTGACCGAGATGCTGATCACGAACGCGAACAGGATCGGACCGAACAGCGGTCCCATCAGCAGCGCGGAGACCAGCGTACGCCGGTCGCGGAAATTGTCGGTGACTTCTTTGACGAAAACCGTGCGGAAGGCATGCATCAGTCGGTCTCGACCCGGTGGATCGCCTTGACGAACGCTTCCTCGAGATCGTCGCAGCCGGTCCTGTCCCGGATGCCGTCCGGGCTGGCATCGACCGCCACCCGACCCGCTGCGATAATGACGATGCGGTCGCAGAGCGCCGCGACCTCCTGCATCACGTGGCTCGAAAACAGCACGCACTTGCCGGCATCTTTGAGCTTCAAGATGAGCTCGCGCAGTGAGCGGGTGGCCATCACGTCGAGACCGTTCGACGGCTCGTCGAGGATTACGTTTCTCGGTCGGTGCACGAGCGCGCGCGCCAACGCGACTTTGGTGCGCTGGCCCTGCGAGAAGCCCTTGCTGCGGCGGTCCGCGAAGTCACCGATGTCGAGCTCGTCGATGACGGACTGCACGCGTTCCTCGATGACCTCGGGCGGGACTCGATAGAGCTTCGCGTAATAACGGATGTTCTCGCGGGCGGTGAGGTGCGGGTAGAGGCCGGAGCCGTGCGGCAACGAGCCGATCATGCTGCGCGCGCGGAGCGCGTCACCGACGACATCGGCACCGTCGATCGAGGCCGTGCCGCGATCCGGTTTCAGCACCGTATAAAGGACCCGTAAGGTGGTCGACTTACCCGCGCCGTTCGGTCCGAGCAGTCCGGTGATGCGTCCGTCGGTGGCCTCGAAACTGACTCCGCGAACCGCTTTCACCTCGCCGAAGTACTTGTGCAGTCCGTCGACCCTGATCATGGCGCCGGTCCGGAGTAGTCGAGGAAAAACGGCATCGCGAACTGTCGTTTGAGGCATTCTCTATCGAGTCCATCGATCGCCGCGCTCTCGACGAACGCCGCCATCAGCTCCGGCACGCAGCCGCGCGGCGCCTGGCCGTGCCCCTGCAGCGGGCCCACGTAATGAAACGCGTTGTCGAGATCGACGGCCGCGAGCTCCGCAAACTCGGGCGGCGTGATGGGATCGGACTCGCCCGACAACAGCAGTACCGGTTTGTCGGTGGCCAACGGTGCCTTGAAGTCCTCGTCGATGACACCGGCCGGCCAAACCGAACACATCGCTTGCAGCGCATCTCGCATGATCGGACCGATATAGGTGGCGTCCAAGTCCTCGTCGCTGATCGCTTCGCCCGCGAAATAGGGCGCATCCTCGGTGCAGGCGACCGCGTTGTGCATGCCCAAGCTCAAGGTGTCCGAGAGGCTCTCGCTGATCATCACGAACTGCGACGCCAGCGGCACGAGGTTGCCGCGGGCGGCCTCGTCGACAAGAAACGGGATCAGCGCGACCGTGTTCGGGTGATAGCTCAAGAGCCGTATCGCCAGCGCGAACTCGTAGGCGCCAAAGCTTTGCGCCTCGAGTGCAGCGGTCACCGGGTGCGGCAGGGTAACCTCTTCTGGCTCGGCCGCGAGCGAGGACTCCAAGGCGGCGAACTTGGCGGGAAGATCAGGAAAACGCTCGGCGCAGGCACGGTCGGCGGCGCAGCGGGCGAAAATCGCCTCCAGCGCCCGTTGTGCTTTTGTCGCGATCGCCGGGCCGAGTGCTACCTGCGGCGGCACGACGCCGTCGAGGATGACCGAGCGCGTCGAGTCCGGATACCGCCGCGCGAAGTGCTGGGCGACGCGCGACCCGTAGGAGACGCCGTAGAGATTCAAGGCCGGATAACCGAGCGCCACGCGCAGCGCCTCCAGGTCGGTCACGGCGACGCTGGTCGTGAAATAGCGCGGATCGTGCGGCAGCTCCTCGACGCAGCTTCTGGTCGCGGCGACCGTCTGCTCGAGCGCCAGCTGTCCCTGCACGACGTCCTCGTCCAGGTCGCAATTTAGCGGTGCCGATCGACCGGTGCCGCGTTGATCGAGCAGCACGATGTCGCGGTTGCGACGAATCTTCTCGAACGCGTTCGCCGTCGCCGCGTAAAACTCGGTGGAGGCCTGCCCCGGACCGCCTGCGATCGGGACGAGCGGATCGGGCGCCGGTTCGAGGCTCAAGGCGGGCACCACCGCGACGTGCAGGGGCAAGGTCGCGCCATGCGGCCGGGCGGGATCCTCGGGCCTTGAGAACGTGCCGCAGCGGGCCTTTAAGCTCGGATAGGGTGGGCCTGCCGTAATGCGGCAGTCGGTGAGCGCGATCGACGGCTCGGCGACGGCGGCACGTCCCCCGACCCACAGCAAGGCGGCCAAGGCGAGCGTAATGGACGGCTTCAATCGGGAGGCCTCGAGCCTAAGGGAGCGCGCAATATCCCAAAATCCCCCACACCATGCAAAGACCCCATGCACAGAACTCGTAGGAGCCCGTCCTGACGGGCGACTCGCATCGGCGGTCGGGTATTCTGGGTAGTCGCTGGCGGCCGGATCATCGGGGCTATAGAATCCGCCCTCCCCACTCGCTCGGAAGTTGCACGATGTCGGTAACCTTCGATGTCATCGTAGTCGGCGGCGGCCACGCCGGGACGGAAGCGTCGCTCGCTGCCGCGCGCGCGGGTGCGCGCACGCTCTTGATTACGCAGAAGCTTTCGACCCTCGGTCAGATGAGCTGCAATCCGGCCATCGGCGGCATCGGCAAGGGTCACCTGACCCGCGAGATCGATGCTTTGGGCGGTGCGATGGCGCGCGCGATCGATCAGGCCGGGATCCAGTTTCGGACCCTGAACCGCAGCAAGGGTCCGGCGGTTCGCGCGACGCGTGCGCAGGCCGATCGTGAGCTTTACCGCAGAGCCATTCGCGGCCTTCTGGAGCGTCAGCCGGGCCTGTCGCTCGTCGAACGGTCGGTCGACGACCTGATCGTCGAGGGCGAGCGCGTCTTGGGCGTCGTCACCGGCGACGGGCAAAAGCTTTACGCGCCCTCTGTCGTTTTGACGGTCGGCACCTTCCTGGGCGGACGCATCCTGATCGGCCGCTCCGAGACGGCCGGCGGCCGCGCCGGCGACCCGCCGTCGATCCGCCTGGCTCGGCGCCTGCGCGAGATGCCGTTCAACGTGGCGCGGCTCAAGACCGGCACGCCGCCGCGGCTGGACGGGAGAAGTCTCGACTACGCGCGGATGACTGCGCAGCCGGGCGACGAGCCGCGGCCCGTTTTCTCGTTTCTCGGCCGGCGCGACCAGCATCCTCGCCAGGTGAGCTGCCACATCACGCGCACGACCGGGGAGACGCACGACATCATCCGCGGCTCGCTCGACGAGTCGCCGATGTACACGGGCATCATCGAAGGCGTGGGCCCGCGCTACTGTCCGTCGATCGAGGACAAGGTCGTGCGCTTCGCCGATCGCGACGCGCATCAGATCTTCGTCGAGCCGGAGGGACTCGGCGCACGGGAGGTCTACCCGAACGGCATCTCGACCAGCCTGCCTTACGAGACCCAGATCCGCTTCGTGCGCTCGATCGTGGGCTTCGAGAAGGCGGAGATCACGAAGCCCGGCTACGCCATCGAGTACGACTACTTCGACCCGCGCGACTTGAAGCCCACCCTGGAGACGAAGTTCGTATCGGGCCTCTATTTCGCCGGGCAGATCAACGGCACGACCGGTTACGAGGAGGCGGGCGCTCAAGGGATCACGGCCGGCATCAACGCGGCGCGCGCCGCTGCCGGCCGGGCAGGCTGGTACCCGGCCCGCCACGAGGCGTACATCGGCGTCTTGATCGACGATCTGATCAGTCGCGGGGTCAGCGAGCCGTATCGCATGTTCACGAGCCGCGCCGAGTATCGTCTCCTATTACGCGAGGACAACGCGGACTTACGACTCACCCCGAAAGGCCGTGAGCTCGGTCTGGTCGACGACCACCGCTGGTCGGTATTCGAGGCGAAGCGCGAGGCGGTGGCCCTGGAACGCGAGCGTCTCGAAGGCATCGTCGTAACCCCGAGCGCGCTGACCGACGACGAGCGCGCCGGCCTCACGCGCGACAGCCGCGCCTCGGATTTGCTGCGGCGTCCCGAGTTCGACTACCGGCGCGTTGTAGGCTTGTCCACGGTCGGCGCGGGCGACTGGCGAGGCGACCTCGACGTCGAGCAGGCGGAGCAGGTCGAGCTACAGCTCGAGGTCGAAGCCAAGTATCGAGGCTATATCGAACGCCAGGCGCGTGAGATAGAGCGGCACGCCCGCCAGGATGCATTGCGGCTGCCGCAGGACATCGACTACGCCCGGGTCAAGGGGCTCTCGACCGAAGCCCGCCAGCGTCTCGAACGGGTGCGCCCGACGACTCTGGGCCAGGCCTCCCGGCTCGAGGGCGTCACGCCATCGACGGTGTCGCTGCTCTTGATCCACCTGAAAAAAGAGCGCATGCGCCGCTCGATGACATCCGCCGCCTGAGCGCCGACGGCACAGGCAAACTGCGGGCTGGGCCGCATCCGCGAGGGCTCGATGCGGTATGCTGCGGCGCGTGCTTCCTTACCTAGGGCGATGATGAGCCGATGGCTGCGCGACGAGTCATAGCCGGGATTCTGGCCGCGGTTCTGCTGCTGGCGCTCGCACTCGTCGTCTTGGAGCGCGGCGGCCCGGCCGACGACACGGCCAACGGTGTCGTCACCCTCAACCGCGGGGTCGGGCCGGAGCCCGAGACGATGGATCCGCATCGCGCCAAAACGGTTCAGGCGCACATCGTGCTGCACGACCTGTTCGAAGGTCTGCTGCGCTACAGCCCCGGCGGCGACATCGTCGGCGGCGTTGCACAACGCTGGCAGGTATCGGACGACGGCCTCGAGTATCGTTTCTGGCTGCGAGCGGATGCGCGCTGGTCTACGGGTGAACCGGTAACGGCCGAGGACTTCGTCTACAGTTTTCGGCGTCTGGTCGATCCGGCCACCGCGGCGTTTTACGCGAATCACATCTCAGCGGTCGTGAACGCGGACGCGATCGTCGCCGGGGAGCTGCCGCCCGACGCGTTGGGAGTCGAGGCGGCGAATCCGCGCGAGCTCGTGGTGAGGCTGAGGCAGCCGACGCCGTATTTCCTGAGCCTGCTGACGCAGCCGCCGACGTTCCCGGTCGATCGTGCTTCCATCGAGCGGCACGGCGACGCGTTCGCCCGGCCCGGCAACCTGGTCAGCAACGGCGCCTATGTGCTGGCCGACTGGACGCTGGGCTCGGTGCTGGAGCTCGAGCGCAACGTGCACTATTGGGACGATGCGGCGACGTCGATCGACGTCGTCCGCCATTTCGTCACTCCCGAGCCGAGCAACGAGCTGTATCGCTATCGGGCAGGGGAGCTCGACATCACGGCGACCATCCCATCGGAAGCGTTTCCGAGGCTCAAGGAAGAACGCCCCGACGAAATCAGGACCGCACCGCTGTTGGGCGTCTACTTCTACGGCATGAACTTGAACCATCCGGAGCTCGGCGGCAAGCGCGCGCTCCGCGAGGCGCTGTCTCTCGCGATCGACCGTGAGACGTTGGTCGAGAAGGTCGTCGCACGCGGTGAGCCGCCCGCCTACAGCTTCGTACCGCCCGGCGTAGACAACTACGAGCCGCCGCGGCTCAAGTTCGAAGACGAAGCGCCGGCCGACCGCCACGCCCGGGCTAAGCGGCTCTACGCGGAGGCGGGCTACGGTCCGGATAATCCGCTCGAGATAGAGCTGCGTTACAACACCTCCGAGACGCACGAGCGGATCGCCATTGCGGCTCAGGAGATGTGGCGGGAGGTGCTGGGTTTCGAAGCGACGCTGATCAACGAAGAGTTTCGCGTGCTGGTCGCCAACGTGCAGGCGATGGAGATCACCGAGATCTTCCGGCTCAACTGGACCGGCGAGTACAACGATGCGCATGCGTTCCTGAACATCTTCGCGAGCGACAGCTCCTCGAACATGTTCGGCTACAAGAACGAAGAGTACGATGCGCTGCTCGAACAGGCAGCGGCGCAAACCGACCTTTCACGACGGCGCCTGTATCTGGAAGAAGCGGAACGGGTGCTGCTCGCCGACCACGTCGTCATGCCGATCTATTTCTACATCAGCAAGCACCTGGTCAGCCCGAAGGTGCGGGGCTGGCGGGACAACGTGCTCGATTACCATTACAGTCAGCATCTGGATATCGTCGACGACAGGTAGCCAAAGCCACCTCATGCAGCAACGAGGCGCAATCCGCTTTGCCCTGACGCGGCTGCTCTGCGCCATCCCGACGCTCTTCTTCGTCATCCTGATCGCATTCCTCATGATGCATGCGGCCCCCGGCGGGCCGTTCGACGACGAGCGCGCGCTGCCGCCGGACGCCGCTGCAAACATCGAACGCGCCTACCACCTCGACGAGCCGCTGCTTACGCAGTTCGGCCGTTACTTCGGCGGCCTGCTGCGTGGCGACCTGGGACCGTCGTTCCGTTACGCCGACTACACGGTTGCCGAGCTGATTGGCGGCGCGCTGCCGGTCTCCGCCTTGCTCGGTGCAATGTCGCTCGTGATTGCTCTCGCCGCCGGCGTCGCCGCGGGTGTCCTGGCTGCGCTCAAGCGCAACAGCATCGCGGATCGCCTCATTACCGGATTCGCGCTGACCGGCATCTCCATTCCGGTATTCATCGTCGCACCGCTCTTGGTGCTCGTGTTTGCGGTACGGCTCGGCTGGCTGCCCGCGAGCTGGGCGAGCACCGACAGCGGCGCCAGATTGCTCCTGCCGGTGATCGCGCTTTCGCTGCCGCAGATCGCTTACATCATGCGGCTGACCCGGGGGAGCATGATCGAGGTGCTCGCCAGCGACTTCGTGCGTACCGCCAGGGCGCAGGGCCTCGATACCTGGTCGATCGTTCGTCACCATGCGCTGAAGCCCGCGATGCTGCCGCTACTCTCTTATATGGGCCCGGCGATTGCGGCCGTTCTGGCCGGCTCGGTCGTGGTCGAGCAGGTCTTCGGCATTCCGGGACTCGGGCAGCTATTCGTTCGGGGTGCGCTCAATCGCGACTACACGTTGGTGCTCGGCATCGTCATCCTGTATGCCTCGCTGGTCATCTTTCTCAACCTGCTGGTCGACATCCTGTACGGCTTCCTCGATCCGAGGATCCGACATCGATGAGCGCGACGAGCGCACTCGGCGCGCTGGGCCGGCGGCTCGCCGGCAGTCGCGTGGTCGTCGTCAGCGCGAGCATCCTGTTCGCGATCGCACTGATCGCGTTGCTGGGCCCGCTCGTGAGTCCGCACAGCTATCAGGCGACGAGCCTGGACGAACGCCTGGCTGCGCCCGCACTCGCCGACATGCGCCTGTTCGGGACCGACGATCTCGGTCGCGACCTGTTCGTCCGCACGACGATGGGGGTGCAGGTATCGCTGCTCGTCGCCGTCGTGTCGAGTCTCGTCAGTCTCGTCATCGGCGTCATCTACGGTGCGATTGCCGGATACGCCGGCGGCCGCACCGATGCGGTCATGATGCGCATCGTCGACACGCTTTACGCGCTGCCGTTCATCTTCTTCGTGATCCTGTTGATGGTGTACTTCGGCCGCAACTTCCTGCTCATATTCGTCGCAATCGGCGCGATCCATTGGCTCGACATGGCGCGCATCGTCAGAGGGCAAACCTTGAGTCTCAAGGAGCGCGAGTTCGTCGAGGCCGCCAGACTGATCGGGGTCCGTCCCATGACCATCATCCTGCGGCACATCACGCCGAACCTTTTGGGCGTCGTCGTGGTGTACGTGACCTTGACCGTGCCGCAGGCGATGCTGGTCGAATCCTTTCTGAGCTTCTTGGGGCTGGGGGTGCAGGAGCCGCAGACCTCGCTGGGGTCGCTCGTCAACGGCGGCGTACGGCAGATGGAGCAGGCGCCGTGGGTGCTGTTGATTCCGGCGACGATACTCGCGGTCATCCTGCTGTGCTTCAATTTTCTGGGCGACGGGTTGCGGGACCTCCTGGATCCGCGCGGAGCCGATCGTTGAGGCGCCTCGAGGTCAGAGAGCTCACGATCGGCTATCCCGGCAGCGAAGCGCGGGTCGTCGATCGGCTGTCGTTTTCGGTCGATCCTGGTGAGAGCGTCGGTCTGGTGGGCGAGTCCGGCTCGGGCAAGACGCAGACCGCGCTCGCTATCATGGGACTCTTGCCGCCGCGGGCGCGCGTAACCGGCAGCGTCCGGTTCGGCAATCAGGAGCTCTTGCGCGCCGAGCCCGCCGCGCTGCGGCAGATTCGGGCTCGGCGCATCGCGATGGTGTTCCAGGATCCGCGCGCGGCGCTGAATCCGTACCTCCGCGTCGGCGAGCAGCTCGGTCACATCTTGAAGCAGCACGGCCTCGCGACGGGGGCTGCGGCCGCCGAACGCGTGCTGCACATGCTGGAAAAGTCCGGTCTGCCGGATCCGCTCCGTCAGGCACGCGCATATCCGCACCAACTCTCGGGCGGCATGCGGCAGCGTGCGATGATCGCCTCCGCGCTACTCGCCGAGCCGGAGCTCCTCATTGCCGACGAACCGACGACCGCCATCGATGCGACGGTGCAGGCGCAGATTCTCGGCATGCTACGCCAACTGCGTCGCGAGACCGGCAGCGCGCTGCTCTTGATCACTCACGATCTCGGCATCATCGCCGGCAACTGCGATCGGCTGCTGGTCGTGGATGGCGGCCGCCTAATCGAGGCTGGCCGCACCGCCGAGGTGTTCGCGGCCCCGGCCGCGCGGCGCACGCGCGACCTGCTCGACGCCGCCCGCGGCGAGCAATCGTTCGCGCCCGATATGAAGCCCGACGAGCGAAAGCCGGTGCTCGAGATCGAGGAGATGTCGGTCGCCTACAGCGAGCGGCGCGGGGACCGGCTGTGGGGCCGCCAGGAGGTCGTCGCGGTCCAGCCCGTGACGCTACGCGTGCGGCCAGGAGAGACACTCGCGATCGTCGGCGAGTCGGGCTCCGGCAAGACCAGCCTCGTCAGGGCCGTGCTGGGGCTGATCCCACGACGGACGGGCACCGTGAGCTTCATCGGCAAACCGCTCGGCCCTCGCCTCGCCGATCGGCAGCGCGCCGAACGCCGCGGACTGCAGCTCGTCTTTCA
>JBFGFX010000005.1:0-30893 GCA_041579335.1 Woeseiaceae bacterium
CTCCTCGACGCAGCCGTCCTTAAGTACCGCGCATGAACGATCTTCCGACCGCGCCGGCCGTGGCGAGGAATCGGCAGCCGATCCTCGCCGTTCTGCTCGAGGAGTTTCAGGATCGGCGGCACGTGCTGGAGATCGGATCGGGCACCGGCGAGCACGCAGTCTACTTCGGCCCCAGGCTGCCATGGCTCACCTGGCAGACGAGCGACCGCCGAGCGCATCTCGAGGACATACGGGCTCGGCTGCGCCTTGCGAAGGTGGCCAACGTCGAGCCGCCGCTGGAGCTCGACGTGGCCAACCCGCCGGCGTTAAAGCAAGGCTACGATGCGGTGTTCTCCGCCAACACGGCCCACATCATGAGTCTCGCCGAGGTCGAAAGCATGTTCGCACAGGTCGGCGAGCTGCTTCCCAGCGGCGGCAAGTTTTGCCTCTATGGACCCTTCAATCGACACCGCCAATACACGAGCGCCAGCAATGCTCGCTTCGACGAATCGCTGCGGCTCAAAGATCCCAGGATGGGCATACGCGACCTGGAAGATCTCGATGCCCTCGCTGCCGCGGCAGGCATGAGACGTAGCGCGCTGCACGAAATGCCGGCCAACAACTACATTGCCGTTTGGATCCGCGGCGGCCGTTAGGATGCACGCGAATCGTCCGCGGACCGCGCTGCCGGCTCGGGCTGGGCCGGGTGGTACGCGAACAGCGCTTGACATATAGTTGCCGGTTTCGGGTTTGGGCAAACAAAATTCATGATCGGACGACTGAGTTTGCGACGGCTCGTGCTGCTCATTGGCGGCCTGTGCCTGACTGCAGCCGGCCACGCGGAACCCGCCTGGGTGAGCGACCAGTTCGAGGTGACGCTGAGATCGGGACCGAGCACGTCGAATGCGATTCGGCTGACGATTCCGAGCGGCACGCGACTCGAGGTGCTGGAACGCGATCCGGACTCGGGATACGCGCGCGTGCAGACGTCCGGCGGCACCGAAGGCTGGGTGCTGTTGCGCTACCTGATGGCCGAACCGAGCGCCCGCGAGCAGCTCGCCGAGCTCAGTGGCCAGCTCTCCAACGCGACGGAGCGCGGCTCGACGATGAGCGCGCAGCTCGACGCCATCCGCGGCGAGCACCGCAGCGCCGAAAACCGCATTCGTGAGCTAGAGCGCGAGAAAGACCAGCTCGAGGGGCAGCTCGACGAGATCCGCCGTACGGCCGCGAACGTGCTCGCGATCGACAGTCAGAACGACGAGCTGCAGGAAAAGCTGACCAACGCGGAGATCAACATCGACCGCCTGACCGAGGAGCTGCAGGTGCTGCGCAATCAGACCAACCGCAAGTGGTTCATCACGGGCGCACTCGTCTTGTTCGGCGGCCTTGTCATCGGCTTGATTCTGCCGCGGCTACGCTGGCAGCGGCGATCCCGCTACGAGACGTTTTGAGCGGTTGCGCTAGACCGCCTCGCCGGCCAGGAACAGCCAGGTCTCGATGACCGTGTCGGGATTTAGCGACATGCTCTCTATGCCCTGATCGAGGAGCCACTTCGCCAGGTCCGGATGATCGGACGGACCCTGGCCGCAGATCCCGATGTACTTACCTTTCTTCGTGCAGGCCTTGATCGCCATGCTGAGCATCGCTTTTACAGCGTCGTCGCGCTCATCGAACAGATCGGCGATAAGCGCCGAATCGCGGTCGAGGCCGAGCGTCAACTGCGTCATGTCGTTCGAACCGATCGACATGCCGTCGAAATGCTCGAGGAATCGCTCTGCCAGCAGCGCGTTGGAAGGCAGCTCACACATCATGATGATCTTGAGCCCGTCCTTGCCGCGCTCGAGCCCGTTTTCTGCGAGCAGCGAAATGACCCGCTCCGCCTCGGCGACGGTGCGTACGAACGGGATCATGAGCTGGACGTTCTTCAAGCCCATTGCGTCGCGGACTTTGTGCAGCGCCCGGCATTCGAGCTCGAAACACGGGCGAAAGCTCTCCGCCACGTAGCGGGACGCCCCGCGGAAACCGAGCATCGGATTCTCCTCGTCCGGTTCGTAGGCCTCGCCGCCGATCAGATTGGCATACTCGTTCGACTTGAAATCCGATAGCCTGACGATCACCGGCTCCGGCGCGAATGCGGCGGCGATCGTCGCCACGCCCTCGGCCAGCTTATCGATGAAAAACGTTAGCGGATCGTCGTAGCCAGCCATCTGTTCGCCGATCGCCTCGCGGGTCGCGGCCGGCAGGCTGTCGTATTCGAGCAGCGCGCGCGGATGAACGCCGATCATTCGGTTGATGATGAACTCGAGCCGGGCAAGCCCCACGCCGTGGTTCGGTATGTTGGCGAAGTCGAAGGCGCGGTCCGGATTGCCCACGTTCATCATGATCTTCACCGGAATGTCCGGCAGGGAGTCGAGCATGATCTCCTGCTCGTCGAATTCGAGGGCCCCGTCGTAGACAAAGCCCTCGTCGCCTTCGGCGCAGCTGACGGTCACCGCACTGCCGTCTAGGATGGCCGTGGTGGCATCGCCGCAGCCGACGACTGCGGGTATGCCCAGCTCGCGGGCGATGATCGCGGCGTGGCACGTGCGCCCACCACGATTGGTGATGATCGCCGACGCCTTTTTCATGACCGGTTCCCAATCAGGATCGGTCATGTCTGAAATGAGGACGTCACCGTCCTGAATACGGTTCATCTCGCTGACGCTGGCGATGACCTTGGCCGTGCCGGTGCCGATCTTTTGACCGATGCTGCGACCGCGGACCAGGATGTTCGAGCGCGACTTGAGCGTGAAGCGGTGAATGCTGCGGCCACTGCGGCTCTGTACCGTCTCGGGTCGGGCCTGCAGGATATACAGCTTGCCGTCGCTGCCGTCCTTGCCCCACTCGATGTCCATCGGCCGCCCGTAGTGATTCTCGATCGCGACCGCGATGCGTGACAGCTCGATGATCTCCTCGTCTGCCAGCGAGTACCTGAGGCTGTCCTCCTCGGCGACCTCGACGGTCTCGACGGTCTTGCCCGGCGTCGGGTTGTCGCTGAATATCATCTTGATGGCCTTGCCGCCGAGATTCTTGCGCAGTATCGGGTAGCGGCCAGCCGCGAGCGCCGGTTTGTAGACGTAGAACTCGTCCGGGTTCACCGCGCCTTGAACGACGGTTTCGCCGAGCCCGTAGGACGAGGTGATGAATACGGCGTCGCGGAATCCCGACTCCGTGTCGAGCGTGAACACGACGCCGGAGGCGCCCAGGTCGCTCCGCACCATGTACTGCACGCCGACCGACAGCGCAACGAGCGCATGGTCGAAGCCCTGATGGACTCGGTAGGCAATGGCGCGGTCGGTAAACAGCGATGCGTACACTTTGTGCAGCGCGGCGACGAGATTGTCGAAGCCGCGGACGTTGAGAAACGTCTCCTGTTGGCCGGCGAACGACGCGTCCGGCAGGTCCTCCGCGGTTGCGGAGGAGCGCACCGCGACCGCGACGTCCCGATCGTTCGACATCTCTTGCCAGGCCACGCGAATGTCGGTCATGAGCCTGTCGGGCAGCTCCGTGTCGAGGATCCATTGACGAATGGATTTGCCGGCCGTCGTGAGGGCCGCGATGTCGTCGACGTCCAAACCGTCGAGTGTGTTGCGGATGCGCTCGTCCAGTCCGTCGTTTTTCAAGAAGTCGCGATATGCCGCGGCCGTCGTCGCGAAACCGCCCGGAACCGTCACGCCCAGGCTGCTGAGATTGCTGATCATCTCGCCCAGCGACGCATTCTTGCCACCTACGGTCTCTACATCGCGCATGCCAAGCTGATCCAGCTTGATGACGTAAGGCTCCACGCATGGCTCCCTTGTGTTAATGCCTAGGAAATGGACAATCGACAGCTGGCGCGCCATGGCGGCTGCCAGCCGCCGCTGCGATCGAAGGGTGCTGATGACCGAGCGAGCTGTATTCTTTCTGTCTGATCAAACCGGAGTCACCGCGGAAACGCTCGGCCACAGCCTGCTGACGCAGTTCGACGGTCAGTCGTTTCGGCAGGTGACTTTGCCATTTATAGATACCGAAGACAAGGCACGCGAAGCGGTACGAAGGATCAACGAATCCACGGGCGAAGACGACGGCAAGCCGATTATTTTCTCGACCCTCGTTCAGGACGAGCTGCGTGCTATCGTGCGCGAGGCCAACGGCCTGCACCTAGACATCTTCGACGTCTTCCTCGAGCCCCTCGAGGTCGAGTTGCAGCTCAAATCGACGCATACGGCGGGCCGGGCGCACGGCATGAGCGACATCGAAAGCTACATGAAGCGCATCGAAGCGACGAATTTCGCGCTCGCGAATGACGACGGGGCCGTCACCCGCAACTATGACATGGCCGACGTCATCCTGGTCGGCGTATCGCGTTCCGGCAAGACCCCGACGTGTCTCTATCTGGCGCTGCAGTACGGCGTCTATGCGGCAAACTTTCCGCTCACCGACGAAGAGCTCGATCAAGGCACGCTGCCGGAGTTTCTGCTGAAGCAACGCGAGAAGCTGTACGGGCTGACCATCGCGCCAACGCGATTGCGGCAGATCAGAAAGGAACGCCGGCCGCTGGGCAAGTATTCGTCGACTCAGCAGGTGCGCTACGAGCTCCGTGAAGCCGAGAAGATATTCAAGAAATACAACATTCCGTTCGTCGATACGACGGAATTCTCGATCGAGGAGATCTCCAGCCGGATCCTCGATAGCAAAGGGGTCGAGCGCCGAGTCCGGCCCTGATCGCGACACGTAAATCGTCAAATTGGAACCGTATTTGCATGTCTTTTGCGCGCAGATCGCTGTGCTATATTGGTTGCATGTTGCTCGACCACCAAATCGTCCCACAGGCTGCAGCCCGACCGAGGAGCTTCATCGGCCTGATGTCCGTGTACGAGAGCAACTTCCTGCGGCTGTTGCAGTTGATTCCGGAGCTCGAACGGCTGGATGGGCACTATCAATCGCACGTCGCAGGCGACCTTAGTCTCCACCTCGAAATACTCGACCGGTCTCGCTACACGGTCACTTTGTCGCTGTCTTATTTCTTCTACGAGGACGGGGAACGAATCGCCGATCCTGATATGAAGGTGCGCGTCTATCTGGACGGTCGTCTCGCGGAGGCAATGAGCCTGTGCGGCGAGCACCGCCACGCCGAGCTGCTGCGATTATGGTGTAAGCACCGCAAGGAGCTCGACGCCCGCTGGCGGAGGAACATCGTCCTCAACAAGTGGCTCGAGTATCTGACCGACCAGGGACACCTGATTCTCGAGCGTTAAGCTCAAGTTCCAAGAATTGTCGATTCGGTCAAAGCCCGAATAAGCGGCAGTTGTCATCATCGGACTCTAGATGCGAGCAGGCACTGCGGACCTGCTGTCATTATGTAAAGGAGCCGGTTCTTGTCCAGCTTGACTGCTCTGTTCGGTAATTCAGCCGACAAGTCGTCCGACGACGAAAAGCTGATGAACCTCTATTGGAAGCGCAACGAGCTCAAGAAAGAGTTCGCCATGCTCCGTAACGAGAAGTACCGGCTTCAGGATCAGGTCAAGCACCATCAAGGCGCCATTGCTCGCATACAGCAGAAGCTCGATCACCTCGAGGAGCTCCTGATCGATCCGGAGTGGGCGCGGAGCGCGCTCGTTCACTATCAGCTTCGTGGCATGAATCAGCGGTGTCAACGCAAGCTCGCTCGTTTCGCCGAGCAGCTAAAGCAGCAGCGCGAGCAAAAGCAGCAGAGTGAGCGCCTGGCCGATTGGCAGCAGGGCCTGGCACGCGAGTCCAAGGTGATCGAATCGCAGATCTTCGAGCGGCACGACGCGATCCTGGAGCTCGAGGATCAGCTCAAGGCTCAGAATCGGTGCCTCGAGGAGATGGGCGGTGTGACGCGATTGTTCAAGCGTCGCGCCATCAATGCGGCGATCGACGAGCTGACGCACCGGCTGCACGCCGAAGAGGCCGAGCAGGAGGCACTCAAAGCGAAGCTGACTGAAATCAGCAAGCGCGAGCCGCCGGAAACGGCCGGACTGGACATCGCGACCAAACGATCGATCAACTTTACGATCATCGCGTTCGCGCAGCAGCTCTACATCCTATTCGGCGACGACGAGCTGGTGTCACTCGTCAAAGAAGCGGGCGAAAAGAGCGCAGGTGCTTTCAGGTACGGCAATGACGTCGAATGCGAAGAAATACTGAAGCGGATCCGGACGAGTACGGATGCCATGGAGAAAGCCAGCGACTTCGCCGACGTCTTGCAGCAGCGGGCAAAGCTGATCGCGGACAAAGCGACATTCCGCACCGACAATGACGCGGTACCGGTCGCCGGAACGGTCGCCACGCTGTACCGAATCGACTCGAGCGGTCTCATCCGGGAAAGCGACACCCGGATTCTCGGCGACAACTATTGGGGAATTGCGGCGGTCCTGAGCCGCTAGCCGACATCGATCGGCGCGACAGGACACTAGATATCCGTGCGATACATCTCTCGTTGAATGCGCGGCAGCGCGGGCTTTGCCGCCGGCTGCGCCTCCAGCCCCGATTCGGGCTTCGCCGATGGCGGCTCCGACGGCTCGTCGGCGCTGTCGGCCAACGGTGCTATCGACCTGCTGCGGCTGATGTCGGCGCGGCGCGGCAGCACGAGGTCGCGCCCAGCGCGGCTGTCTCCGAACACGTCCTCGACGATCGAGGCGACGCGGGGGGCCAAAAACAACAGCGGTGCGGCAGACGAATCGGCGTCCGCGGCATCGTCGAGCGTTGTGTTGATGCCGATCGCGGACTCGTCGTCGGTGAGATCGACGACAGAAACGGACAGCTCGTCCGCAGCAGATTCGGTGGTGGTGAGCAGATCGGCGCCGGAGCGATCGCAGTCGACCCCGAAGCTGCTGGCGGCGAGGGCGCCGCCGCTCAAAGCGATCAGGGCGACCGCCACGGTCAGTCGGCCGACGTCGGCCCGCGTTGGGATTCCTCCCGCCCTGTCGATTGGCTCCATCGCGACCTCTTACTGTCAGTCGTCGATTCCGGTGTTATATCGGAGTATAACACCGGCGCCGAATTGGGCAACTTGGCGTAGAACCTATCTCATAATCGTCCGTGACCGCGACGACGGACAATAGTGAGATAGGTTCTAGGTCAAGGCTGTACCCGCGCCGTCCGCTCGGCGGGCGGGGGGACCTCCCGCAGTACCGCCAAGTCGGTGACGATGTTTGCCGCCTGGTCGAGATGCACGTCCGGCGCCTCGGATTCCTCGAGTTCCTCGATCGACCCGATCGGCTCGAGCCCCCGGGCGGCCCTGCGCTCGTTCTCACGCGCTAGACGGCGCTCTCGCTCCTGTTCGCGCTCGGTTTTGCGGGCGTTGATGCTGAGCGACACGGTCTTGCGCGACCGTGCCTCCTCGATGTCCTCTATGCCGGCGACGAGATAGCGATAATCGGGGTCGGTCTTGCTGCGTTCGATATGGCTGCTCGTGAGCGACTTGATGGTCCCATCGAGCGGATCGCCGGCGCGGAACCGGGCGGTCCTGATCGTATCCCAGGGGAGTGCGGATTTCCGCACGCTCTCGCCGACGAGCTCGGCGTTGATGGGCGAGGGCAGCTCGATGTCCGGAGTCACGCCCCGATGCTGGGTGCTCTCGCCGGTCACGCGGTAATACTTGCCGATCGTCAGAGTCAGCTGTCCGAGGCCCTCGTCATCGGGGCGCCGCACGTACTGATCGAGCGAGTAGAGATTCTGCACCGTACCCTTGCCGAAGGTCTGCTGGCCGATGATCACGCCGCGCGCATAGTCCTGAATAGCGGCGGCAAAGATCTCCGACGCGGACGCGCTGTAGCGGTTGACGAGGACCGCCATCGGACCGTTGTACGCGACTCGCGGTACGGGATCCGGATCGTCCAGGCGGCTGATGCGGCCGTTGGCGTTGCGCAGCTGCACCACCGGACCGTTGTCGATGAACAAGCCGGACAAGGCGGTGGCTTCGGTCAGGTGACCACCACCGTTGTTGCGTAGGTCGATGATCAGCCCGTCGATGCCCTGTTCCTCGAGCTCCTCGATCAGCCGTTTGACGTCCTTGGTCGTGCTCGTGTAGTTCTTGTCGCCGTTGCTGAGCGCGCGGTAATCGCGATAGAAGCTCGGCACTTCGATCACACCGATCGACCAATCGCGGCCGTCGCGCGGCACCGTAATGATATCGCTCTTGGCTGCCTGCTCTTCGAGCTTGACCTGATTTCGGATCAAGGAGATGACCTTCTCCGGCGTGCCGGGCAGCGCGCCGGCCGGAATGATCTGCAGTTTCACGACCGTGTCCGCGGGGCCGCGAATGAGCTGCACGACGTCATCGAGCCGCCAGCCGATCACGTCCACCATTTCGCCGTCTTCGCCCTGTGCGACCGCCGTGATCCGGTCTTTCGGCTGTAGCTTGCCATCGATTGCGGCCGGACCGCCTGGAATGATGTTGACGACCAGCACGTAGTCATCCTCGATCTGCAGCGACGCGCCGATGCCGAAATACGACAGGCTCATCTGAATCCGGTATTCCTCGGAATTGCGCGGTGAGAGGTAGCTCGAATGCGGATCCAGGGTGTGCGCGAAGGCGTTCATGAAAGTCTCGAACACGTCGTCGCTCTTGACCTGATCCATGCGCTTCAAGAAGCCGTTGTAGCGCTTCTCCAGTATCTCTTGCACCTCGCTCCATTCCTTCTCGGCGAGGACCAGGCTCAGCGCGTCGTTCTTCACCCGCATGCGCCAGATCTCGTCCAGCTCCTCGCTGCTCCGCGCCCAGGGTGACTCCGAGCGATCGAACACGTATTGCTCTTCGATCGTGAAATCGGGCTCGGTTTCGAGCTGCTTCAGCGCGAAATCGATGCGCTGGCGAGCCCGGGTCCGATAGACGTCGAACATGTCGAAGACCGGCGTCAACGGTTCGTGGTCCACCATGTCGTCGAGCTCGTAGCGGTATTTGCGAAACGTCTCGACGTCGCTGGCCAGCAAATACATGCGGTTGCCGTCCAGCGCCTCGATGTACTTCTCGAGCACTTCGGCAGACAGCTCATCGTCAACGGAGGCGTGGCTGTAATGCGATCGCTCGATGAAGTCGCGGACGAGCTGACCGACTTTCTCGTGACGCGGCTCGGGAGCCAGATCGGATTCGATATTGGCCGAATTCGGCAGCGCCGAAAGCGGCAGCAGGTAGGTGGTCAGCAGTACGGCAAGAGTCGCCGATCTAAGACCGAATACACCGTTAGTCAATCTCGTATCTCCGTGTCTGGCGGTAGGCTCTTATTAGTATTTCCCAGAGGGGCTAGGCTAGTAGGCATGGGGCCTTCAATCAAGGGCGCAATCGGCAAATTTTCCCAGCCCGGAAACCCGGCGGCCCGAAAACGACGGCCGGCATCCGCGTGAAGCCGCTGACCGTAGTCACCGGTATCGTCCTCGGCACCTGCCTGTCTATCGCCGTCAGCCTAGCGGCGGTCATGTGCATATTCCTGATCCTGGGCGACGAGCACCCGCGAATTGACTACGAATTCCCGGCTCTGCTCGGGAGCTTCGCGATCTTCCTAGGTATGACCGCAGTTGCGGCGGTGAGTTTCTACAGCCTGCTGATCGGCCATCCGGGGCGGTTCGTCGCCCAGGGCTTGCTGTGGCTCGGAGTCGCCGCGACCGTCTATTACTACTGGCCCTGATCGTAGCGCGACGTGTGGGCAAAATTGCCCTTATGTCAAGCGTTGCCGCGACTCAAAACAGCTTGGAGAGGGCCCCGCCGGCGGCGCGGCTGAGACTCCGCTTGCGGCGGCGGTGCATACGGCTCTGCAGCTGGCGGCGCCGCTCCGCCAGCCAGTCTTCCCGGGTCACGTCCGAGGTCTTGGCTTTGACGCCGCGGCGCGTCTCGGCTCTTCCGCGATAGTCGCAGAAATCACGGTAGGCTTCGATCTCGTGGCGGAGCTCGCGCACCGCCAATTCGATCATGATGGCATCGTCCAGGAAGCCCAGGCCCGGCACGTGGTCGGGAATCAAATCTTCCGGTTCGCAGAAATAGGCGAGCGCGTTCAGGACCCGTTTGGCATCGTCCGCGGGCAGTCGCCACTCGTGGTCCTGCAGCATGTCGATCATGTCGCGCAAGCCTTGCAGGCGCTGTCCGATGAAATGCGGAACCGTCGCGACGTCGACGCCTTTCAGCAACCGCTCCGCCGCTTCGACGATGTCTTCGGGCTTGATGCCGGCGGCGGCTTTGCGCGCCTCCTGCATGATCATTTTGAAATGCTTGAGATCGTCGTCGTCAAGCTCGAACGTGACTCTGAGGCTCATTGGGATTCCGACACCTTGAACGCGCGAATGAGTCGAGCGTACCGCTCGCCAATTGCAGGGTCAATTTGAGGGCCTCGCCGGTCGGCGCCGAGGCGGAATAGGAGTATTGCGCGCTGCCGTGCGCTATTCGCGGGTGCGCGTCTTCCAGTTTTTCGCGCGGTCGAACTGGCCGGTGTTGTACGGGTCGAAACCGGCGGTTTCGCCCGTGTCGATGAGCGATTCGTCGATGATTTTCAAGGTCTCGTGGGTGCCGGTGTCCTCGCGCAGGTACTTGTTGCGAACCAGGACGTTTTTGCCGGGTCCGCCGTCTTCGATCTTGCAGCCGAGCTCGGCGTCGAAATCGACCAGCGTCGGCTCGGCCGCGGCGATCGGCTTCGCCTCGACGGGTCGCGGCCGAGGCGGCACCTGGCGCGGCACCACCCGCAGGGCGGGATTCGTATCGCGCAACTTCGAGCGCGACTTGGCCTCGGGCGCTGTGGAAAACAGGCGTGTTCCCAGCCAGGTGAGAAAGCGTTGCATGATGATTACGGTCCGCGCAGTTTGGAAAAGTTGTCCACGACGTGAAAATTCTAAGCGTTCGGCACCTCGAGCAGCGGAAGAATTGACATAAAAGCACCGGTTAAAAACAGCTAAACGCCGTTGCGATCAAATTTCTGTGATCTGCGTCACATTGTCGAGACGCGCGCGCCGGCCTCGTGCGCCGCGAATCGGGCGCTCATTCGGTCCGGCTGACGAAGCGGAACAGCCGCCAAGACCAGCGCAGCGTCTGCCAGATCAGGTACGGTGACAGCACCAAAAACCAGACGATCGGATCGCCGTCGCGAATGTGGCTGTGTATGTCGCCGTAAAAACCGCCGAATCCCACGCCACCGTAGTCGCCGAACACGCTGCGACCGACCAGATAGATTGCGATCGGCAGGAACAGCAGGCCCAAAAGCAGGCACGCCAGGAACAGCGCAGCCTCGCGCAGAGCGGAATCCTTGAGAGATGGTTCGTTCACGACGCCCGGGCTTACGCGAATTGACGGCGTAATCCTTGACGATGACGTTCGTGAGGTCAAGACGCCGCGCCGCGGAAGCTGCCGGATGGGCCGGGCTTACGTCGCCGTCAGCTTGCCTCGGGCGGTGATTTCTCGTCGCCGGAGCGGCGGCGGCGGCCGTAGACCGCCAGAGCAAGATGCACGCATGCGCCCGAAAACAGCAGGTAGTGGGGCAGCACCCAGAACCACTCGCTGATGTACAGGGTCGCAAAAAACGCCGCAAATCCTGCGATTAGATAGAAGTAGGGCAGGCAGTCGTAGACTAGGCGCGGCAACCAGATCTTGCGAGTCAACAGCGAGCCCGATTTCCGAAGCGCTTTCGACGCCGCGTAGACCTTGACCTGATCGGGTGCTGTTTTCGTGAGCATCGAGGGCGAGGGTGTGTGAATCCGTTCAACAACGCCACGACTCTAGCCTAAGCCCGTGCCGAATACCGTGATTGCTCTCACACAACCCAGGTACGAACCGTTCCGGGGAAGACGGGTGATGTGACGGCGACTCGAAGCAGCGGGCTAGCGCCGGGATCGTTCCTCGTAGATGAAGTCCGCGGTGCCTATCGTGACTTTGTCGCCGTTCTTCAAGAGCTGCTCCGAGACCCGGGCGTTGTTGACGTAGACGCCGTTCTTGCTGCCCCAATCGACTATCTTGGTGCCTTCCTCGTCCGTCAGGACGACCGCGTGCCGCCGGCTGATGTATTGGGCTCTGAGCTGGATATCGTTCTGGACCGTGCGCCCGATCGTCAGCCGGTCTTTGAACAGCGGAAACCGGAGCTCTTGACCGTCGATGTTGCCTATCAAGAGGCGCGTCGGCCGGTCCCGATCGGTGACGACTCGGTCGTCGATTCGTTCCGACATCCGGTCGTCGATCTCGTGGATGACGTGCTCGATTTCGTCGATCGAGTCTATCGATCGGCTCTTGTTGGCGAGCTCGCTCAACAGCGCTGAGATGGCGTTGTCTTTGTTTTGTATCTTGCTCTCGAAGTCTTCGATTTGCTTCGTCAACTCTTCGGTGCGCTGCTCGAGCTCCTCGTGCGCCACGCTGTACTTCGCCTCGACCTTGGCGAGCCGTTCCTCCAGCGCCTGCTTGAATGCCCGCTGCTCGATCAGCTCGGAGGTCAGCTGCTCGTTGATGGACTCGTGCTCGACGATCGTGTCCTGCGCCTCCTCGAGGTCGAACCGCAACGCGCGGATCTGTTCGTCGAGATCTCGTTGCAGCTCGTCGCGTTCCTGTGTGAGCTGCTCGGCCTGCCGCTGCGCGGATTCGAGCTGGCCCTCGAGGCTTCGGACTTCCGCGGTAGCCGCCGCGAATTCCTGCTCGAGACTGCCGTGCCGATCGGCGGCTTCCATGACCTCGTCTTGTGCAGCCGTCAGTTTGTGCCTCAGCTCGTCCGCGTAAGACTCGGATCGGGCGCAGCGCGCCTGGAGCTCCGCAAGGCGCTGGCGGCTGCCCGCAATGGTGCCAGCCTGCTCGGCAATGAGTTTTTCACTGGAAGCAAGCTCCCCGTCCCTGAACGCGTCGATTTCGCTGGCGAGCTGCCGCCGCTCGTTCGTGAGCGCCTCGTTCTGCGCCCGGGCCTCATCGAGCGCGCTCGCGAGCCGGCCGCGTTCCCGTTCGATATCCGCAAGCGTCGACTCCCTCTCGGCCAGCCGTTGACCCTGGCGCTCCAGCTCCACGTCCTTATCGGCGAGCTGTGCGGTTAACGTGTCGACGTCGCGCTCCATTCGATCCCAATCGGCTTTGCGCCCATCGATGTAGTCCGAAAGCTCGGCGATCGCCAGTCGGCTCTCTTTGATCTCCTTCGCCAGCTCTTCGTCGGTCGGTGCGCTCAACGCGTCGTTTAGCGCCGCCTCGACCTCGGCGAGCTTGCGTGCATTGGCCTCGTCGCGCCGTCGCAACTCGTCGAGCTCTTCCGCGAGCTCGTTTGCTTTCGCTTCCGCTTCTTCACTCGCGGTCACCGCCGCATCGTGTTTGCCCGTCAGTGCGGTGAGGTCACGCTCGAAGCGAGACAGCTGCTTGTCTTTGGCAGCGAGGCTCTTGTGCGCCGCCTTGAGATCCTGCTGCAGAATCTCGGTCAGTTCCTCACGCGCGTTGATCTCCTTCTCGAGGCCGGTCCAGCGGGCACGAAGTTGCTCGATGTCGTATTGCAGATCCGCAATACGTTCGTCCTTGATGCGGAGATCGGACCTCAGCGTGGTCAGATGCGTGACGTCGGTGTCGTCCTGCTCCAACGAAAACGTGTTCGCATCCATTTCGAGCTCTTCGTCCGTGGGCACCATCTCCAGGGACAACACCTCGAGCTCCGAGGTAGGCTCTTCGTGAGTATCAGCGGTTAATCTGTTGATATTTTTATTGTCACTGACCATAAACCAATTCTAGCACGTGGCCGGGCACGAAAACCCTCCGCGGCTTTCCGTGCGGGGCTCGCCTTCGAGCCGCGAAGCGGATTACGTAAACTAGGGCTGCAGCGGCGCCTGGCCGATCGGGCTCAATCGGCCGATACCGTGCGCTCATTCGCCCACGTTCTCAATGCGGCGATGTTCTCGGCCATGACGATCGACAGCGGCCGGGTGCGATGAATCTCTTCCAGCAAGTGAGCCGTCAATGGCGAGGATTTCTGTGCGTGAGCGGCATACAGCGCGGACACCACGACCTGTTCGATCTCCGCGCCGGAGAAGCCGCGCGTTGCTCGAGCGAGCTCGTCGAGGTCGAAGGCTTGCGGCGCCTGGCCGCGGTTTCGCAGGTGAATCTCGAGAATCGCCCTGCGCACCGCGGATTTGGGCAGGTCGACGAAAAAAATCTCGTCGAAGCGCCCTTTGCGCACCAGCTCGGGCGGCAACGAGGTGATGTCGTTGGCAGTCGCGACGACGAAAATGTTACCGGTCTTCTCCGCCATCCAGGTCAGGAAACTGCCCAAGACTCGCTGCGTGGTGCCGGTCTCGCCGCCGCGGCCCGCGAGACCTTTCTCGATCTCGTCGATCCATAGGACGCACGGCGCCATCACCTCGGCCGTCCGCAGAGATTCGCGGAGGTTGCGTTCGGTCTCTCCGTGATACTTGTTGTACAGCGTGCCGAAGTCGAGGCGCAGTAAGGGCAGGCCGAAGACGCCGGCAATGGCTTTCGCAGCTAGGCTTTTGCCGCAGCCCTGCACGCCGATCAGCAGGATGCCCTTGGGGCTGTCGAGATGCGGCACGTTTGCAGAGTCGAGAAACGCAGCCTTACGCTGCGCTAACCATTGCTTGAGGCGCATCAGGCCGCCGACGTCGTTGAAGCGGGCGGTGTCGTACTCGAAATGCAGAATACCGCCGCGATTCAGCAGCTCGTATTTCGCCTGCATGACGTCCGGCAGATCGCTCTTGGAAATGGCGCCGTCGAGGTAGATCGCATTGCGCGCCAGGCGCTCGGTGTCACTGTCGGTGAGCCCGGCGAGATTCTGAATCAAGAGCTCGTACGCTTTCGGATCGAATTGCACCGAGCTGCCCGGGTGTTCCGCGACGTACTGCGCGGCGACCCGCTTGACGATCTGCGCGCGCTCCTCCTCAGTCGGCAGCGCCATATCGAAACGCGCGGTGAAGCTGTCCAGCTCCGACGGCAGCTCGATCCGATGGCTGACGAGGATGAGTTGCCGCGGTATCTCGGCATAGCGAATGCAAATGTCCTTGATGAGTCGCACGGTCACGGGACTGTCGAGATAGGGATGAAAATCCAGCAGCACGTAGATACCGGGCTTGGTGACCGCGCGTATGTGCTTCAGGACGTCGTCAGGCTCGGAATTGTGCAGCTGCGGTTCGAGATCGATGTCCAGCCGCTGCAACCCGTCGGTGACGCTCCAGCGGAATAGCGGCAGGTACTGATGGCTGGAACGGGTGATCGTGATCGTCCGCAGCAGCTCGAGCATGCGCGATTCGTCGCGCGTCTCGATCAGGATGATCGGTGTCCTCGAGCGAAGGATCAGCTCCAAGTCGTGTTGTCGGTCCATCACGCGTACACGTCAGCTGGCACACCCGGGCAGGTTGTCCTCCGAAACGGCTTGCGGCATCTCGCCGGCAAGTTCCCGTGCCACAGCTTGCAGTCCGGCGACGGAGATTTCTTTGTCCTCGGTCACCAAACGGCGCAAGACGTCATCCAGGCTGTGGGCCGAGACGCGCTGAATGTCACGATCCAAGGCCGCCATGACGACGACGGCGCGTGCCGTGACGGGACCGCTAGAGCTCGCCCGACACAGATCGGCGACTTCGCGGCCCCACTGCTCGAGCTGCTCCAGCGCGGCGGCATGGCGCCGCGCACTGATTGTGCCGCTGCGGCGCAAAAGCTCCAGCGCGTAGTACTCTGCCAGTCCTTCTACGATCCAGTCGGCCCCCTCGTCAGCGCCGACGCCGAGGCTGACGTGCATCAGCTCGTGTAACAGAGTGCTGGTGCCGTTCTCGCTCAAGAGCGGCCGATCGGCGTGGACGAACATCGAGGCCGGCGCCGAGAGCCCCCCGCGCCACATGGGCTCGCCGGCGCTGATGATGGTCAGGCGCCGCGGCAGTTCAGGCAGAATCGCGACGAGCTCCGGCAGAGTCCACTGCATGAGCGCGAGCATGTCCATGCGCCGCACGGAATGCCCGACCGGCCCGGCGACGATCACCCGCACGCCGGCGATGTCCTCGTTGCGAGCGCCGATCTTGCCCAAGAGGATCCATCCGGTCGGCCGATCGAAGCGCCGCTGCGTATTCTTGACGGCATAGCGGCCGTCGCGGCGAAAGTATTCGGTGACCGACGACCAGCCGGGCGGTAAGTCGAACGAGAGATACGTCGCACTCGCCGCCCCTTTCAAGGTGCGGGTCTGGGCCGGCGGCATCGCGTCGCTGGCCCGAAAGATCGCCCAGTCTCCGTTGATGTGCGCGTCGAATTCGTGCGTCGAGCGGCGGCTCTCGAGCGGCACGAACCAACTGAGGGTTCCGCCGTCCGCGGGCGGGCGCCAGACGATGCGACCGTCATCGACCTTGACGTCGCCGTCACCCGCGACGCTCGCAAGGTCGATGGCGCCGGCCTGCATGTCGAGCTCGCGCAGCAGCCGTTCCGTTTGCTCGAGCCGCATGCTGACCTGGGCGCCGCCGGCGAGCGGCGTCGGCGTCAAGACGTAGTCGATTCGGTAGATCCTCGGCTTGCTCGCATTCGGAGGCGACGGAGGGGCCTCCGACGCAGGCGCGCTGCAGGACGCCGCAACCAAGGCGGCCAGCAGCACGGCGGCCAGGAGCTCGACCGGCCCCACTCGGAGTCCCGATCCTGGGATGCAGTTCATGTCCGATTTCGCCTCATCGCGCTAGGGTGTGTGCCGTGCCGGCAACAGTGTTCCACATGTTATCGCAGGCAGCCAGAACTCGATTTGTGACGCTATTGGTCGTCGTAGGCCTGTCGGGCTGTGCCGGACAGGCGTTGGAGCCCGTCGGAGGGTCGCCCAGCATCGCCAGCCGAGCGGCGACGCCGGCAGCGCCGGCGCGGTTGCCGTCCGCTGCCGAGCACGCCGCCGCGGTCGCCGTGCGGCAGATCGGGATACCGTACCGTTACGGCGGCAACTCGCGGAGCGGCTTCGATTGCAGCGGCCTGGTGCACTACGCCTACGGGCAGGCCGGCGTCGACGTGCCGCGCACTACCACCGCGCTCTGGCGAGCCCTGTCGCCGGTGACGGCCGACGAGCTCAGGGTCGGCGACGTGCTGTTCTTCGACATCGAAGGCAAGGTGTCGCACGTGGGGCTGTACCTGGGCGCTGGCCGCTTCGTGCACGCGCCAGCTTCCGGCAGGGAGGTCTCGGTCGAGAGTCTCGCGAGCGATTTCTACAGCGTAGCGTTGGTCCGCGGTGGGAGGCCGCGATGACGCGAGCCTGCCGTGCCCCTCAGGTCGTCGGTTCGTCGACGATAAAGAGCTTGAGCTGATCCGACAGACCCTTGCAGGCTTTGGACTGCGTCCGTGCGATCAACGGAATCGGCACGACGATTGCAGGCAGGAACGAGGTGCCGCTGTAATCGGCGCTGACCGAACCGGCGTCCTCGAGCCCCGAAAGGTCCCACACCGAGGCTTCGTACTTGGCGTCGTTTTGCCACCAGGCAAAGCCGAAGCAGCCGCCGCCACCCGGCCCGGCCGCGCAGGACAGGCTGCCGCCGCCGGCAACGCGGTCGGTGTCGCCGTCGAGCCAGATGATGTAGCGCACCCCCTTGTCGCGGATCATCTCCGGAACCCCAGGCCGCGCCATCAGGTCGGGCAGCCCCTTGGTGTCCGCCGGCGCCGTACGGGGTTCGAACCACGGGAACAGAGCATCGACGAACTCGTTGTTCGGTACGACCCGCAGGCCGGACGAGCCGCGGCCGATGCTGTCACCGACGCACTCGATGAAGGCGCTTTCTGTTTCGTTGCCCAGGTGGTAGCTCTTCGCCATGATGACCACGCCTTCGCCTTCGTTGAGGCCGGTAACGCCTTCGCGTTTGTCCTCGATGCGCGACGTCACGCAAGCGCCGAGCGACAGCGACACGAGCGCCAGCAGCGACGCTCGTAGTGGCAGCGCTGACGGATTGCCCTGTCTAGTCGGATTCATCGTCCAATTCCTCCACCGCAGTAGTCCGCATAGCAGCGTCGCTCGGCGGCGCCGCCGACGAGTTCATCTTGGCGAGACTGCTGATGCCGGTCGATTTGTCCATCTGCAGGATGATCAACGCGGCAGCGTCTCGCATTGCCAGCACGGCCGCGCGTCGCAACGCTTCGTCGCCGCCGAAGGCCGTCGTCTGACTCTTGCCGTAGGCGCTGATCGGCCAGTTCGCGACCTGCGCGCCCTGCTTGTCGTAGATCTTGATTCGGTAGCGGATCCAGACCGCAAAAGCATCGGTCTGGCTCTGCTCGGGCACGGAGAACTCGAACGCGTCGATGCTGGGTTCGATCAGCGCATCGAAGCCGTAGTCGGCGGGATCTTCATTCGCGCCGATCACGCGGTAGTCGGTAAACATGGCTCCGAACAGCTTGTCGAATAACAGCCTGTTGGATTGACCGAGGTCGATGAGCCATTTCTCCTTGCCGATCACCTGCTCTTCGTGCGTGAAGTGATCGAAGACGTCGGGGTAGCGCGCGCCAACCGACATCGGCAGGGCGGCGATCAACGGGTCGGGTATCGTCGGATCCTGGACGGTCACCTGGGAAGAGCAGCCGCATATCGCCGCGAGCAGCAGAGCTACGAATGTTTGTTTGGGCCAGGCTGACATCAATCCGCCGCGTCTTGGGACAGCGTTCGAATCCTCGATTTATCCCTTTATCAGAGCCTATGCGTGCTACAGAGTTCCAGCAAAATCCCAAGCACCACGCGACCTACGACTTTAGACCGGGCCCTCTTGCAGTGCAACCGCCCGCCGTCCTTATTCCGCCCGCCCGGCTGCGGCGCGCCTGCGCCTCGTTTTCCATAACCCGCCGAGAAACGGCTCGAATTCGGCAGACTAGCGGCCCAGCCATTCGAGTGGCGGTTCTATCACCAGTGCGAGCTGCTCTCGCAGCGACAGCACGTGCTCGTCCCAGTAACGAAGGCTATTGAACCACGGAAACGCGCTTTTGAAAGCCGGGTCCTCCCAGCGGCGCGCGATCCATGCGGCGTAATGCATGATGCGCAGGGTCCGCAGCGCTTCGATCAGATTGAGCTCGCGCGCGTCGAATTGGCGGAAGTCTTGGTAACCTTCGAGCAGCGTCGCGAGCTGCGGCGTCTGCTCCGCGCGGTCACCCGACAGAAACATCCACAGGTCCTGCACCGGTGGACCGCTGCGGCAATCGTCGAGATCGACGATGTGCACTCGCTCCTCCTGCACCAGCACGTTGCCGGGATGAAAGTCGCCGTGCAGCCGGATGCGCTCGACATTGCCTGCGCGCTCGTACGCCGCTTCCACCGCCGCGATGAGGTGCTCGGCGATGCCCTCGTACACATCTATGAGCTCCCGCGGAATGAAGTCGTTTTCGAGCAGATAGCGGGCCGAGGCGCGCCCGTAAGAGTCGACGTCGAGCGTTGGGCGGTGCCGAAACCGCGCCGTCTCGCCGCGCAGATGGATGCGCGCAATCAGGCGACCGAGCTGTGCCAGCAGTGCCTGATCGTCCAACTCGGGCGCTCGGCCCCCGTGGCACGGGGACACTGACAGGCGGAAGCGTCCGTGCTTGTGCAGAGTCTCGCCCGCCCGCTCGAGCGGCGCTACCACGGGAATGTCGGCGGCCGCCAGCTCCGCCGCGAACCGGTGTTCTTCGAGAATCGCGGCGTCGCTCCAGCGACCAGGGCGATAGAACTTCGCGACGACCGGCCTGCCGTCCTCGATGCCCACCTGATACACGCGATTCTCGTAGCTGTTGAGGGTCAACAGGCGCCCGTCGCAGCGGAAACCGAGCGCTTCCAGGGAGTGCAGCACGTCGTCGGGCTGCAAGCGCGCGAACGCGAGCGCGGTATCATCCGTTTCGGTCAACTTCTGCGGCCCTCGGGCTGCTATTGGATCGATGCTAAAGCATTCGCGAGCTGCACCGATACCGACGCCCCGGATCGGCCGGCGACCGGTATACTGTGCGCCGACTGGCGACCCCCCCGATGAAACTCTACGAGCATATTACCCACGAGATCGCGGACCAACCCCGCGGCCCGGGCACGATTGCATTTTTCGATCTCGACGGCACCCTGATATTCGGCTTCTCGATCTTCGCGATGTTCTGCGAACGGGTTCTATCCGGCAAACTGGCGCCGGTGTCCGCCGTGCAGCAGCTGTTTTCACTGGTGACCCACGGCGTCAACGGCAGCGATTATGCGCGCATCCTCGAAGAAATCGGCGAACAACTCGAGGGTACGCCGGAGAGCGAGCTCGTGGAGCTGGGCGAGACCGTGTTCGACAAGTTCCTCGCGGGCTCGATCTATCCCGAGTCGCGTGCCCTCGTGCAGGCACACGTAGATCGCGGCCATACCGTCGCGATCGTAACCTCGGCGACCACGTATCAGGCCGACGCGGTCGCCCGCGAGCTCGGCATCGCACACGTGCTCTGCAACCGCTTCGAGGTGATCGACGGTCTCCTCACGGGCGAGGTCATCCATCCGATCTGTTTTGCCTCCGGCAAGCGCGACGCGGCGGAGCGATTCGCGGCCTCGCGCGGGGTGGATCTCGCCAAGTGCTTCTTCTATACGGACGGGCTCGAAGACCTGCCGCTGCTCGAGGCGGTCGGCTACCCGCGTCCCCTCAATCCGGATTCGAGCCTCGCGAGCGTCGCCCGTCGCCGCGATTGGCCCGTGCGGCGTCTCACGAGTCGCGGCATTCCCGGCGTGCGGGAGATCGTGCGCACGGGCTTGGTCTACGGCGCGTTCTTCGGCGCCGCGCTGCAGATCTTGCCCACCTGGCTGCTGAATCAGTCGCGCCGCGAGGCGGTCAATCTCGCGGTCACCGCCTGGGGCGAGTTCGGCAGCGCACTTGCCGGCGTGCGCATCAAGATCCGAGGCGAACAGCACCTGTGGGCAGAGCGTCCGGCGGTGTTTCTGTTCAATCATCAGAGCGCAATCGACGTGCTCATCATCGCCAAGCTTCTGCGCCGCGATTTCACCGCGATCGCCAAGCAGGAGATTGCCAGCAATCCGCTCGTGGCGCCGGTGTTTCGCGTCGCGGATACGGTGTTCATCGATCGACGTAATCATGACAAGGCGATCGAGGCGCTGAAGCCGGTGGTGAAGACTCTTCACGATGGGCTGTCCGTCGCGATAGCGCCCGAAGGTACGCGCAGCGCCGGCAACCGGCTCGGGCCGTTCAAGAAGGGGCCGTTCCATATCGCGATGCAGGCAGGCGTGCCGGTCGTGCCGATCGTGATCCACAACGCGACGGACGTGCTGCCGAAAGGCGGCTTCTTCGTTCGGCCGAGCACCGTGCAGGTGGACGTATTGGCCCCGGTGTCCACGCAGCAGTGGTCCGCCGAAACGGTCGATCGGCACGTGGACGACGTGCGTGGCCTGTTCCTCGAAATGCTCGGGCAGGCCGGTGCGGAGGAGGTGCCGCTCAAGCGGGTCAAGTAGCGGGCGCCGCTACAACACCTCGAACTGCAGCCCGGCGTTGTGCCGTAAGCGCGTGAGCAGCTTCTGGTTCATCGCGGACGCCGGCGTCCAGAAGCCGCCGCCGACCGGCAGCTCGTCGCGCGCCAGGCACACGGCGCTCTCTGCGATCATCCTGCTCGTCGATCCGTAGCCGGGATCGCGATCCCCGGTTACCTTCACGCGCAAGCGCTCGCCGGCGCTCGTCGTGCCGACGAGCAGCAGATTGAAGAAGCCCGATTCACGCGCCGCCTGGTCCGGTCCGGCGCCCTGGTTCGGCATCAAGGGCTTAACCAGGTAGTTGCGTGTCACCTCGATCGCGCTCGCCAGCATGAAGCCGCGGAACGCCGCGGTCGCCGCCGCCGCTTTGAGACGGCCGCGTAGGCCCGGGCCGGTCATCGTCGCTTCGCTGTAGCGGAAGTCCTTGCCGTACTCGAAGTTCAGCAGTGCGTTCGTTCGCCGTACGATGCGGGTGTTGATGAGCGCCATCACGAACGGGCAGGTCCACACCCCGAGTGCCTCGTTGTACACGGCTCCTGACTGGTCCCTGCTGTCCGGTCCATCGCGCAGCCCCTCCGGATTGAGGCTGTACGGGTGCATCAGGATGCGGGCGACGTCACGGTCGCGCCTGCCTTCCTCGACCGCGTTCAGCAGGCTCGCCGCGGTGCCGCCGCTGAAGCCGCCGCGCATCGCCTTGACCAAGAGCGTCACCTGGTTGCAGTTCCGGCCGAAGCGCTCTTGTGCCTCCTGCTGCAGGAACCAGACGCCCAGGTCCGATGGGATCGAGTCGAAGCCGCAGGCGTGCACGATGCGAGCGCCGCTCGCTTCCGCGTCGCGTTGATGCCGGTCGATCATCCGCCGCATCCACTGGACCTCGCCGGCCAGATCGCAGTAGTCGGTGCCGTGCTTGACGCAGGACTCCACCAGCTTGGAGCCGTGCCGGGCGTACGGACCCACGGTCGTCAGCACGACGCGAGCGCGAAGCGCTAGCGAGTCGAGGGCGTCCGAATCATCGCTGTCCGCGACCAGCACCGGCACCTCGGCGGACACGCCGATGTCGCTCAGCACGCGTCCCAGCTTGCCGGCGTCCCGTCCCGCGACGGCCCAGCGGATTTCCCCCGCTGTGGCGTAACGTTCACTGAGGTACTGGGCCACCAGCCGGCCCGTGAAACCGCTGGCGCCGTAGACGACCACGTCGAAGTCCCGCTCGTCATTACGCGCCGCACCGCTCATGTCGCCAAGCCTAGACCGCGATGAAATGCGGCACAAGCCGATCCGCCGGGCGGGCTTTACATTGTCGCAGGTGTTCCGTAGCTTTCGCCGTGACCCGCCATGCGGGCTCGCAGCGCACTGATACTCAGTTCGATGACTTTTCGCCGGGCGTGTGACCTCGTACGAAGACGGATCCGATCGGATTCAGTACTGTGCCGTCCGTTTCTCACGGGACAAACTCGATGATTCAATTCAATTTACAGAAGACGGTGCTGTTGCTATGCGCCACGCTCGCCGGTCTGGCGGCCTGCAGTCGCTCGACCGACGATGCGGGATCGGTGCTGGTGCAAAACGAGGGCGTGCTGAAATACGTGCCCGCGGACACGGCATACGTCTTCGCGACGCCCGCGCCGATGCCCGACGACGTGCTCGACAAGCTGGAGGCGAATGCCGACAGCATCTATTCGGCCTACGAGACGGTCATCAAGTCGACGCTGTCGGAGCTCGCCGCCGCCGAGGAGGGCGCCGGCCGCGGGCGCGAGTTCAACAAATACCTCGCGCTGGCGGGTGAGATCGTCGGCCTGATGCGCAGCGACCGGTTACGTGCCGCCGGCGTGCCGCGCAGTCCGCAGATGGCGATCTACGGCATGGGACTGATCCCCGTCCTGCGAGTGGCGCTGGCCGATACAGAAGCGTTCGAGGCGACGCTTGACGAGCTCGAGGCGAAATCGGGCGAGAAGATGTCGGTCGCCGAGCTGGACGGACGGCCTTATCGCTATGTCGGAGACGACAGCGCCCGGCTGATCGTTGCGATCATCGACGACTACGTCGTCGCCACGCTGGTGCCGACGGCGCTCTCGGACGCGCAGCTCACGACGGTGCTCGGATTGACGCCGCCGCGGCAGAGCATCGCCGAGTCCGGCGACCTCGCGGCCATCGCGTCGCGCTACGAGTTCGCCGACTACGCGCTCGGGTTCATCGACGTAGAGCGCGTGGCCGCGACGTTCCTGGATAGTCCCTCGGGGGTCAATGCAGAGCTCTTGGCAGCGTTCGAGTACGACGCCGGCGCGCTATCCGACGTCTGCCGCCGCGAGATTCGCGCCATGACGAAGGTCATGCCGAGAGTCGTGAGCGGATACACCGATATCAGCACCGAGCGACTCGGCTCGAACACGATTTTCGAGTTGCGCAGCGATCTAGCGGCCGGCCTCGCTGCGCTGGCGACGCCGGTGCCGGGACTCGGCGTGGACCACGGCGGTTTGGGCTCGTTTGGCATGAGCCTCGACCTCATGGCCGCGCGCGAGTTTTATGAAGCGCGCCTCGACGCGATGGAGGCCGATCCGTATGAGTGCGAGCATTTCGCCGACCTGCAGGCGGGGGTCGCGCAGGGACGGCAGGCTCTTAGCCAGCCGCTGCCGCCCATCGTCTACGGCTTCAAAGGGTTCCTGGCGGTCGTCGACGACGTGGAGGGCATCGATTTTGCGTCCAGGCAGCCGCCTACGAACGTCAATGCGCGGATCCTGGTCGCCAATGAGAATGCAGAAGGTCTGCTGGCGATGGGAGCGATGTTCAGTCCGGAAATCGCCGCGCTCGAGCTCGAACCCGACGGCAAGCCGGTGCCGCTGAATCTGCCGCAGCTTACGGCGCAGTTCGAGGCGGCCTACGTCGCGATGACGGAGACCGCTTTAGCGATCGCGATCGGCGAGACCTCCGGTGATCGCCTGAGCGACCTGTTCGCGAGCTCGGCGGCAGAGCCGCCGCCGTTCGTCAGCATGCATCTCGATGGCGGGCGCTACTACCAGATGATGAGCGAGGCGATTGCGGCCGGCAGCACGGCGAGCGCCGACGCCGAGCCTGTCTCGCCGGAGCTCAAGAAGGCCATGAGTCAGGTGATGACCGGTATCGGCGAGATGATCGACCGCGTGTCCATCGACGTCCGGTTCACCGAGCACGGCGTGGAGCTGCCGGCTACCCTGACGCTGTTCGATTGATGCCGGGGTACCGTTGGGCAACGGCGCTTGCGTTCGCGACGCTGCTGTCGCTCGTCGCCGCCGCCGAGCTCGATACCGACGCGATCGTGACGCTCACCGGGGCCGAGATCGTCGCGGATCCGGGCAGCCTGCCCGAACGAGGCTATCTGTCGACGGGCCAGCCCGATCGAGCGGTGCTGGAGACCGTCGCGGCGGCCGGATTCTCGGCGGTCATCGATCTGCGCGGCGCCGACGAGGAGCGCGGTATCGACGAGCGCGCGGTCGTCGAGTCGCTCGGCATGACCTACGTGGCTCTGCCGATCGCAACGCCGGCCGATGCCACGTTCGAGAACGCGGCGGCGCTCGTGGAGATGCTCGCCGGCATCGACGGACCCGTCTTGCTGCACTGCGCCAGCGGCAATCGGGTGGGTGCGCTGTTCGCGCTCAGTGCCAAAGCCGGCGGTGCGAGCAGCGAAGAAGCGCTCGCGCTCGGCCAGGCCGCCGGGCTGACGCGATGGGAAGAGGCGATCCGCGAGCAGCTCGGCCTCGAATAAGCGACGGCCGCAGGCGCGAAGGTCGCCGGTAACCGGCGACCTTCGTTCAAGGATGGTGGAGGCGGCCGGAATCGAACCGGCGTCCGCAAGCCCTCCGCTCTGAGGTCTACATGCTTAGCCCGGCTTTGTTCTCACCCCGGACTACCCGACGGGCAGGGAAGACCCGGAGCCAGTTCAGGAAGGATTTAACGGATCGGGCCCTGAACACGCCGTCACCGCGGTCCCGTGTCGGTGACCCCTGGAATCCGGCCGCACAGGCACGTGCCGGTCAGAGGGCGCTAGGCTGGTTTTTAGGCAGCTAGTGCGTAGTTGTCGTCGTTGGCAACTATTCGTTGTACAGCTGGATTAACGAGGTGATCTGTCCCTCGGCATGCACCCAGAGTTTCGCGACCCACGTCGAAGCCATGTCGCCCCCAGGATTCGTTCTTGCGGTCGGCGGCCGACCGCGCTCGTCGAGTGTATGTCCGCTTCGGAAAAATTCAATGGCTGAGCGCGATTATCAGTGCCGCGAGGGGAGGGCGGCTTGCCCCGGATGGGACAGAATGCTACATATTCGGAAGCAAAAGAAACAAATGCTTCGATTTAAGTAGCGGTCTACGGGAGGCCCGATGAATCGAGGGGTCGGGATGCGTCGCGAGGAGCAGACGTCCGCGTCGATGGCGCGTGCGCTGGATTACTGCGGCCGCCGCTGGGCGTTGCGCGTGATCTGGGAGTTGCGCAGTGAGGCGCTGACGTTCCGTCGCCTGCAGGAGGCCTGCGGCGGTATCTCGCCGAGCGTCTTGCAGCGCCGGCTTAACGAGTTGCGCGCTCTGGGAGTGGTGGAGCTGGTGCCACGGCTGGGCTATCGCTTGAGCGTCTTCGGTGAGCGCTTGTTCCCGCTCTTGGCGCGACTCGACGAATGGTCGGAGGGGCTGGCGCCCGAACGTGATTTGCAATAATAGAATACTTTAAGAAACATCTATAACTATTTGAATTTTATCTATTAGTCGATTTGATGATTCGGGCGCGCTGCCGCTCCCAATCGCGGTCTTTGGCCGCCTGCCTCTTGTCGCGCTGTTTTTTGCCCTTGGCGAGCCCCACGGTCAGTTTTGCGCGGCCGCGCTTCCAATGCAGATCGAGCGGCACGAGCGCATACCCCTTGCGCTCGACCTGGCCGATGAGGCGATCCAGCTCGCCGCGGTGCAGCAGAAGCTTGCGCGTCCGAGTGGGGTCGGCGTCGACGTGCGTCGAGGCGCTCACGAGCGGGGAGATGTGGGCGCCTAAGAGCCATGCTTCGCCGTCTTTGAGATGCACGTAACTCTCGGAAAGCTGAGCGCGACCGGCCCTTAGGCTCTTGACCTCCCAGCCGCGCAGCTCGAGACCTGCTTCGATCGATTCCTCGATGAAGTAGTGGTGGCGCGCCTTCTTGTTGCGTGCGATCAAAGGCTCGGAGGCGGGCGTTCGATTCGTCTTTGCCATTGGATGCGTGCAGCTACGGAAGCTCAAGCCGGGGCGGCGATTATACGGAAGTCGCCGCCCAGCGCGGCTTCCTTATCCTGTTGTAAGCGCTTCAGATTTCCTCCAGAATCCCGCCTACCGCGCGTTTCAGAGAATAATTTTGCTGAATCAAGAAACCGCCGGGTCGGGCCGCCGCAAGTCTCTGCACGGCAACTGGTCCTCACGTTTGGCCTTCGTCCTCGCCGTCACGGGCTCGGCCGTTGGCATCGGCAATATCTGGAAGTTTCCGTACATTGCCGGCGAGAACGGCGGCGGCGCGTTCGTGCTCGTGTATCTGCTCTGCGTGTTCCTGATCGGCATGCCGGTCATGATGTCAGAGATCCTGATTGGACGCCGCGGTCGACGCAATCCGGTCGCGACGATGGCGCTCCTGGGCGAGGAGGAGGGCAGCTCCCGACAGTGGCGATGGGTCGGTGCGCTCGGCGTCCTCGCCGGCATCTTCATCCTCTCCTACTACAGCGTCGTTGCCGGCTGGACGCTAGCCTACGCCGGCAAGAGCGTGCTGGGCCAATTCGAGGGGGCGACCGCGAGCGAAATCGGAGAGCTGTTCCGGGTCTTCACCGGCAATTGGGTCTCGGTCACGGCGGCGCACACCGTCTTCATGGGTATCACGGTCGTAGTCATCGCGCGCGGGGTCGAGCGCGGTCTCGAGCAAGCGGTCCGATTCATGGTGCCGGCGCTCCTGGTCCTCATGATCATCCTATTGGGATACTCGATCGCCTCCGGTTCCTTCGGCCGCGCCGCCGAGTTCATGTTCACACCGAATTTCGATGCGCTCGGTTGGAACGGGGTTTTGGCGGCGATGGGCCAGGCCTTCTTCTCGCTGAGCATCGGCATGGGTGCGATCATGGCCTACGGCGCCTACCTGCCCGAGGAGACGTCGATCACGAATTCGGCGACCACGGTCGTGCTTGCCGACAGCGGCATCGCGATCCTCGCGGGCATGGTCATTTTCCCGATCGTCTTCGCCAACGGTCTCGATCCAGCCGGCGGGCCCGGCCTGGTGTTCAACACGCTGCCCGTCGCGTTCGGTCAAATGCCGTTCGGGGTGTTTTTTGGCACCGTATTCTTCGTCCTGCTCGTGTTCGCGGCCTGGACGTCGGCGCTGGGCCTGATGGAACCGGCCGTTGCCTGGCTGATCGAGAATTATCACCACAGCCGCACTCAGGCTGCGATGACCGTCGGCGGCGTAATCTGGGCGGTCGGCTTCGGCACGGTGCTGTCGTTCAACGTGCTCGACGAGTTCTACCCGCTGAGCTTCGTGCCGGCGTTCGCCGAAAAGACGATTTACGACAACGTCGACTACATCACGAGCAACGTGATGCTGCCGCTCGGCGGCGTCTTCATTACGGTGTTTGCGGCCTGGATCATGTGCCGGAACTCGACCGCCGAGGAGCTGGGCGGCGCAGGCGCAGTCTATACCGCTTGGCGGTTTCTCGCCCGTTTCGTCGCTCCGATTGCGATTCTGTTCGTGTTCTTGCAGGCGATCGGAATTCTGTAGCGCGGATGGGCGAGCCGGGCGTAATACGTCGCAGCGACCGTCGTGCGTAGAGTCAACCGCAGCGCGCTCGTGCCGTACTCGGCACGCGAGATGTTCAACCTCGTGGACGACGTCGAGGCCTACCCGGAATTCCTACCCTGGTGCAATGACGCGGAGGTGCACAATCGCACGGACGAGACGGTGGAGGCGACGCTCGAGCTTCACAAAGGTTCTCTCAGCAATCATTTCACGACGCTGAACACCCGCCGCGAGTTCGAAGAGATCGACATCTCGCTCCTCGGCGGGCCCTTTCGCCATCTGCAGGGCGGCTGGCGCTTCAAGGATCTGGGCGAGGACGGCTGCAAGGTGTCGCTCGAGCTCGAATTCCAGTTTTCGAGCATGATGGTGGACCTGATGTTCGGGCATTTCTTCGAAGAGACGTGCAACTCGCTCGTGGACGCGTTCACCCGACGCGCTGCGACCGTCTTCGGCGAACGATAGGCAACCACGTGTGAGCGAGGCTCGCCGCATCGAAGTTGAGGTCGTCTTCGCGACCCGGTCACGCCAAGCGCTCGTCGCCCTCGAGCTCGATCCCGGGGCGACCGTCGCCGACGCCATCGCCGCGGCGCTCGCCTCGCGTTTTCCCGATGAGCCGCTCGACGCTCTGCAGGCCGGCATCTGGGGCCGGCCCGTGGCGCGTTCGCAGGTGCTAGCCGATGGCGATCGTGTCGAGCTGTACCGGCCGCTGCACAAAGACCCGCGCGACGCCCGGCGCGAGCTTGCGGCGGATAAGGACGTCGGGCGCTAGACCGTTAGGCCGCGGACGTGGCTAGAGTTTCGGGTTCAGCTCCTGGTCTTCGACGATCTCGGTGACGCGGTCGCCGTCGAAATGGATCGACACCCAGCGTTTGAAGGTCGCATCCCGGCGACCGACCTTCAGGAAGTACACGTAGTCCCAGCGATTAGCGTGAAACGGGTCGTCGATCATCGGCGTGCCCAGCAGGAATCGCACCTGACTGCGCGTCATGCCGACTTCGACCTGATCGACATCCTCTTGCTTCAAGAGGTTGCCCTGGGCGATGGGTGCCTGATAGACGCAGGCGTTGAGCGCTAAGAGGGCGGCCAACGCCAGGATGGAGAGGGCGGGCTGTCGCATACAATGTAGTCGATCGCGCTCGGCGTCCGATAGCGGCATCGAGGGTCCGGCAGTCGGCAGCCTGGAGGAGTCCCGCCGCCTGGTCCATAATAGGCGCGGATGATACCTATTTGCATGTCGCGGCGGTAGCCGCGCTGCCTGCGCCACTCAGAGACACATCCACATGCTTCAGCGCCAGGAACTTCGCAGAGCCGGGCTCAAAGTCACTCTGCCGCGGCTCAAGATTCTCGAAATCTTGGAGAACAACGTTCAGCGGCACTTGAGCGCCGAGGACATCTATCGGGAGTTGCTCGACGCGGGCGAGGATATCGGCCTGGCGACGGTGTACCGGGTCTTGACCCAGTTCGAATCGGCCGGGCTGGTTAAGCGGCACAATTTCGAAGGCGGCAGCTCCGTGTTCGAGTTGGACGAAGGCGAGCACCACGACCATATGGTGTGCGTTTCGACCGGAGACGTCATCGAGTTCGTCAACGAGGACATCGAGCGTTTGCAGCAGGAAATCGCCGAAAAACACGGCTACGAGCTGATCGACCACAGCCTCGTTTTGTACGTGCGGCCGCGGAAGAAGGACGACGAGTCCTAGCTCCGTCGGGTGGAGTCGCGGCCGAGCGATCAGGCAGGCGCTAAGGTACCGCGCGTTTGCGGCGGCCGGTGTCGCCGCGGCCGCCGGCCAGCATTTCCGCGGCGTGCTCGCGGGTACGACGCGTTATCTCGACCCCGCCCAGCATCCGCGCGAGCTCTTCGACGCGCTCGTCGTCGACGAGGCGACTGACGCCGGTGCGGGTCGTCTTGCCGTCGCTGACCTTGTTGATCCGCAGATGATGATCGGCCTGACTGGCGACCTGCGGCAGATGCGTTACGCACAGCACCTGACGCGCCTCGCCGAGCTCGCCGAGACGGCGTCCGACCATTTCGGCCACGCCGCCGCCGACGCCGCTGTCGACTTCGTCGAACACCATGGTCGGTATCCGGCTCCCGTCGCTCGCGATCACCTGTATCGCCAGGCCCATCCGCGACAGCTCGCCGCCGGACGCGACTTTAGCGAGCGGCATTAGCGGCTGGCCCGGATTCGCGCTGATGCGGTACTCGATGGCGTCCATGCCGTACGCTCGCGCATCGTCTATCGCGCGCGATTCGACCGAAACCGAAAACCGGCCGCCGGGCATCCCGAGGCCCGCCATCGCCTCGCCGACGGCGGATGAGAACCGCTCTGCAGCCTCACACCGGCCCGTTGACAGCTCGCTCGCGGCGTCCACGTAACGCTGCTTGGCCTGCGCGCACCGTTGCGCAAGATCCTCGCCGCGCTCGCGCACGTTGCGCAGGTCGTCGAGCTGAGCCCGCAGTCTCGACTGCACCTCGCCGAGATCCGCCGGCGCGACGCGGTGCTTGCGGGCGACCGTCTGGATCGCGTTCAGCCGCTCTTCGACCGCATCGCGACGGCCGGGGTCCGCGTCCAGGCCGTCCGCGTAGCGTCTGAGCACGGCGCTTGCCTCGGCGAGCTGTATGCCGGCCTCGTCGAACAACTCGAGGGCGGGCTCGAGCGCCTCGTCATAGCTGCACAGCGCCGTGAGCGTCTGGCAGGCGTTGGCGATCAGGCCCTGCGCGGTCGGTCCTTCCCCGTCGTACGCGTCGCAGAGCACCTGGCCGAGCCCCTCGGAGAGCCGC
>JBFGFX010000006.1:0-30537 GCA_041579335.1 Woeseiaceae bacterium
CTCGGCGCGACGCACAGCACTCGCCACCGTCCTTGTTGCTCCTGTATCAGCGCGACGCCGCTCGGCTGTCCGACCGTCCATGCCGCGTCTATACCTAAGATCGATCTCATCTATCGCCGAGCAGCCGAATCCTTCTCCGGAGCGTCAAGCCAACTAGGTTCCGGGCGGTTGGTAGGCGAGCGTCGTGCCTTTGTCGCAGGCCGCGTCGACCTGTTCCGGTGTCAACAAGGCGGTCGTCGACACACTGACCAGTCCCGATGCATTGACTTTTAGACCGATTGCGGCCGCCGCAATCTCATTTGGGAGATCGGCGATCACAAACGCATCGCGATCGCCAAAGGCGAAATAGAAGCTCTCGACCGATCCGCCCAGATCCTCGATCGCCTTCGTCGCCGCCTGTTTCCGGCTCGTCCCGCCGTCTTTGAGGAGCCCCTTCACTCCTTCGGCATTGTAGGATGCCTTGATCAAATATTTGGCCATGATTTACCTCCACACGTCGAGCGGGCGCCGTGATCGGCCCGCCTACACCCAACTCATAGACCAAAGTGCCCGTGCTCGCCACCCGGCGAGCGGACGTGGAGATCGATAGCGCTATTGCTTGTCTGCTAGCGACGATAGGGATTCGCCGGCTGCCTCGGCCACCTCGGGGTCCCGATCCGCTCTCGCCTGCATCAGCGCCTGAAACGCGATGTCTCCGCCGATCTCCTCCAGCGACTCGATGGCCTGCAGGCGCACCTCGGGGTTTTCGTCTTTGAGCGCGCGGTTGAGCGCCGCCACCGTCTGCTGGCTCGGTAACGCGCCCATTGGAACGTCGGCGAGGGCCTCGACGACGGACATGCGCACCCGGGGGTCAGGATCGTCCAATGCCAGGGTCAGGTAACGAGCCGCAGTGTCGCTGTCGCCGGAAGCGAGCGCCGTCACGGCCTCGCTGCGGACCCAGGGATCGCTGTCCATCGCCGCGCTTGCAATGGCCGCCAACGCTTCGTCACTGCTTATACTCTCGAGCGCTTCGAACGCCCGGTCCCGTATCCGCTCGTTGTCGTCGCCGAGCGCGAGGCTCAGTGCCTGCACGGCCGTGGGTGTGCCGAGGCGGCGCAGCTCGTCGATCGCCCGTCGCTTCTCTTGCGCTGTACCTTCCAGCAGCACCGCCTCGAGGAACACCGTCGCCGCGGGTATCAGGGCGGATCCCTCCGCGAAAATCCACAGGATGCCGGGGATTCCGCTGTCGTCTGTTTCGTCATTGCGGGCGACGTACAGCTGATAGCTGTCGTTTCTCAAGATGCTGGCCAGGACGTCGGACAGCGGCTCGCCTGCGACATCGATCGTGACGGTGCGATCGAGTGCCGCGTGCTGCACCAGCCGCAAACCGAACGCTCGAGCGAGCGCTACGATGATGTCCCCGACCGGCACGTCCTGCGCAGAAATAGTGACCAGACCGTGATCGACTTGCATGGACCAATACGGCTCGGTCGTCTGCGGGAAGGCAGGGGCGAGGCCGCCGATCGTCAGCAGCCCCGCGCCCAGCGTAGAGAGAATCGGCCGACTACTCGTCCTCATCTTCCTCGATCTCGAATCCGCAGCCATCCAGCAGATCATCGGGATTGGGATCGTCTTCATTCACGCAGATCTCGTCGATCTCGGTGAACGTCGCGTTGTCGTCGAAACCGATGGCGCCCACCTCGATCTTGACGGGCGTGTTATCCGGAAGAGCCTCGAGATAGTCGGATGGTACTTCGACTTCGAGCTCGGCATCGCCCGGGATGCGGGAGACGTACTTGAGACCCGCTGCCGCGAGCGGATCGTCTTCGGGCAGATCGACCTCAAAGACGACTTCCCAGGTGGCCACCGGCACGTCTTCCGGCGCCTCGTCCAGCAGGTGCATGATATCGGCCAGGTTCGGCACGTTGGGATCGTCGCCTTCCTCCTCATCGGGTATTTCCGCACAGTTGCCGAGGTCGTCGCCCGCCTCCCACTCTATCTCGCCAACGATCTCGACCTCACCGTCGGCATCGACTTCCTCCTCTTCCTCGTATTCTAGATCCTGAGGCGCAGCCGGCAGCGCGAACGTCAGCTCGGTCTCGCCGAACGCGAGCTCCCAGCCCTTGCTGACACCGACGAAATGATACGTGCCCTTTTTCCAGCGCGTGAGAAATTCGGTCAAGGTTACAACGTCCTCGAGGTCCTCCGGGTCCGCATCGGGATCGAACCAGCAGAGCGGCTCGGCGCTCTCGGCGAAGGTCTCGGTCAGCGTCTGCTTGCGCAGCGCGCGGCGAACGTAATACGCGAAAAGCCTCCGCCAGTGCGGATCGTACAACGCGGCACGTATGAAGTCGTCGCCATCCATCAGGAAATGAAAGCCGGCATCGCCGTCGGACGAATTGATTTCGATGAGCGCTTTGCACTCGCCTAAGTCGCCGCAAGGCTCGGTGGCGTTGGCCGGTGCCAGGCCAGCGCCCAGCGCGGCACCTGCGACCAACGCCAATGACGTGTATGACATAAGATTCGATTTCATCAAGGGCTCCTCCCTTCGAACAGTCAAGGAAAACTAACCGTCTTGGTTTTTGTTTCTGGCGTAGGTTTAGACTGACGACGCGGACAAAACCGGTCGCCGCAGGGTGCGGGCGCGCGAAACGCTGCCGCGTCAGCGGAATGGCAGGAAAGCGCGCGATACGGTGGAAGTAGCGGGCCTTGGGAAAAGCCGCCGTCGCGTCAGGGCAATAGGATGCCCGTCACAGTCATCAGCGGTTCGGGCCGGCTGCAGCAGCCGGCGCGGGCAGCACAACGGGGCGGTCCAGCTCCTTACCGAGGCGCCTGAGCACCTTGTCGGCGCGCACGATCGGCTTTTCGCGATACGCCCTGGCGGATTTCGCCGGGTCCTGTAGATCGGTACCCAGCGTTCGCAGCCCTTCCAGCGTGCGGTGCAGCTCGCGATCGACGCGTGAATTGGACCACAGGACCGCCCGCTCCATGTGATGCGTCGTCGCCCAAAGATACCGGCCCGCATTCCGATCTTGTCCCGCGTCTCGCGAGCGTCTCGCCATGTCGAGATAGTGCTGGGCGAGGAGCCAGTGTGCGCGGCCGAACGCGGCATCGAGATCGGACAGGGTGATTTGCGCATCCTCGATGTTATCGGCGAGGAAGGTCAATCTTTCTGCGATGTCGGCCAGACGGTCGCCAAGTACCGGCACCGCGCGGGTCGCCTCAACCTCGATGTGGATCGCGGAGATGCCGAGATCGTTCTTGGCCGCGGCGAATTCGCGGCGGACGAAGGCCGTGCGCACGTCGCGGAAACGTCGTGACGGCACGTCGTAGAACGCGACCCAAGCACCCTCGTCCATGGTCACTATGGACTGGTCCTGAGCGGGCGCGTCCACCGCCGCGGTCATCGTCGCGAGGAGTGCCAGAAGGGTGATCGTGCAGCGCATAGTACTTCCTCGAGTGGAACCGCCGGCCGACGATGCGGCCGACGCTTAGATTACAGCAGTCGATAACCTGCGTAGGCAATATAACCAATTAGCAGAAGCACGGCGCTGGTCCGGCCCAGGCGAGATCGGCCGAGAAAGAAGATCGGTATCAGCGTCGCGGCAAAGAGCCAAGACACCATCAGGTCCGTGATGCTGCCGCTCGACACGGTGATCGGCGTCACCAGCGCCGTTATCGGCAATATAAACAACGAATTGAAGATGTTCGATCCCAGCAGATTGCCGACCGCGAGATCGGGCTCCTTGCGCATGGCCGCTATTATCGACGTCACGAGCTCCGGCGCGCTGGTTCCGATCGCGACGATGAACAGACCGATCTTCGTGGTTGAGATGCCGAGCAATGCAGCGATATCCACGGCGCCGTCGACCGTTAAGCGGGCGCCGACCGCCAAGAGAGCCACCCCGCCGAGTAGCGACAGCAACCAGAAGCGGCCGACCGCTTCGCGCGCAACGAGGGGGTTCGACTGTATGTCGGCAATCAGCGCATCCTCGTCGGGCATCCGCAATATGTCGAGCACTATCGTGTAGATGAAGATGCCGAACACCAGGCCCAGGACGATCGCGTCCGAGCGGCCCACCTGCGGCGGCCGGCCCTCGATTACACCATCGAGCGACATCACGGTGATGATGGTCGTCGCAAGCAAGAGCAGCGGCACTTCGCGGCGGACGACCTGACCGTGCATCTCGATGGGTAGGATCAACGCTGCGGCGGCGAGCACCAGGCCCAGGTTTGAGATATTGGAGCCGACGATATTGCCCAGAGCGAGTGCGGTTTCGCCCTGCGCCGCGGCGAAGAGATTGACGACCAGCTCGGGGGCGCTGGTCCCGAAGCCGACGACCGTCAGGCCGATCGTCATCGGCGAGATCCCGGCGCGTGTCGCGAGCTGCGAGGCGCCCTGAACGGTGAGCGCGCCGCCGCCGACCAGCATGACGAGGCCTATGACGAGCTCGATTGAAGCAAACACTCTGTGCTCCTGGTTAGTGCTGACCCCTGGACGCCTTTGCCGCATCCGGGTCGCCGCACATCACATACCATGACGATGCCACTGCTCGCCAGCACAATCGCTGCCCCAGATTAGGCCGGAATCATCAATAAATCTAATTAAAAGTTTTGGCTGATTAGATTAGCGGTTTTTATTGTTGCCTGGGTGGATCATCGGCGCCGTCGCTCAGTAGAGCCCATCGACGTGCGCCAGCACCCGGTGTCCTCGTCCGACGAGCTCGTAGCCTGCTGCCGGTGGATACTCGTCGATCAAGGTCCGCCTGGCCCAGCGCTGCAGCTGCAGCGCCTTCAAGCCGAGCGCGATGGCTCGCGGCGTGGCCGCCTCGAGGCAAGCCCTGAGCTCGTTGAAGCGGCGGGTTCGATCGCCGATCACGGCGATCAGCGGCAGCGTCCACTTGCGGAAAACCAGGTCGGTTTCATCGCCCTGGCGAACGACGCGAGTGAGCGCCAGGCATTGGGCGCCGATGTCTCGGCCCGCCTCGGTCAAGACGTACTCGGGCCGCATCGGATGGCCGTGGCCGGTATTCCTACGCACGAGGCCGAGATCGATCAGGTCCTCCAAGGACGCGCTGAGCGAGGCGCGGCTGACGCCCAGATGGTTGACCAAGGTGACGAACTTGGCGCCCGAGAGGCGGTACAGCTCGGCGATGACGGGGATATTCCACCGATGGTGCACGAGCCGGATCAGCGGCGTGAGGTCCGGATTCTCGCTCGATTTCGTCACTTGACGAATTATATATTAAGTATAAAAATAGAACCACTAACAACGAATAAAGGAAAAATGCGATGTCCAGAAAAATCGAATATGAAGGCGGGCTCACGGTCTCGATGCCTGTATCCGATCTCGACAGAGCCATCGATTGGTACCAGAGCGTGCTGGGTTTCGAGCTCGACTACCGAATGGACGACATCGGATGGTGTGAGCTGAAATCCCCGGTCGCCGGCGTGAATGTCGGCCTGAGCGTCGTCGAGAAACCGAATCCGGGCGGGGCGACGCCCACGTTCGGGGTGAAGGACATCGCCGCAGCCAAAGCCTCGTTGGAGGCCAAGGACGTTCGCATCGACGGCGACGTCATGACGATCGAGAATATGGTGAGCCTGCTCACGTTCTACGATGCCGACGACAACGCGCTCATGTTCTTCCAGATGCTGGCCCAAAATGAATGAGCGAAAACGCCTGCTCAATGCGCTGGCGGTATCCGCCTTGGTGGCGTGGGTCAATGGTGCGACCGCCCAATCGCGGCTGACGGAGCATACGTACCGCCTCGCCAGCCCCGACGATCGGCCGGCGGCCACGCTCGAGGACGTCGCTTGGCTGGCCGGATTGTGGGAGGGCGAAGCCTTCGGCGGCACGTTCGAAGAAGTCTGGAATCCGCCGTCGGGCGGCTCCATGGTGGGTATGTACAAGACTTTGAACGGCGATCGGGTCGGGTTCTACGAGCTGATGTTGATCGTGGAGGAGGCGGGCAGCCTGAATCTCAAGGTGAAGCACTTCAACGCCGACTTCTCCGCCTGGGAAGAAAAGAAAGACTTCGTCAACTTCGGCTTTGTCAAAGCGGACGAGAGCGCGATTCACTTCTCCGGCCTGAGCTTCTACCGTATCAACGATCAGGAGGTGCATGGCTATATTGTATTGCGGCAGGGCGATCGCGTCCGCGAGGAGAAGATGATCTACCGTCGTCGGGAATAGGCAACGGCGCAGATGCCGCATGTCGGCAGTCAAGGGACTGTGCCGCTTGGGTGTCTAGCCGCGGATATGACCGCCGCCCGTCCCGATGCGGCGGTTTTTCGGCTACATTCCTTATATAAGGACGTGTATCCAATTCCAGAGGGGGGACGGCATGCCTGCCGAAAAGCTCAAGAAATTTCTCGACAAGCACAACGTTGAGTACATGACGATCAGTCACTCGCCAGCATACACGGCACAGAGGATCGCCGAACTCACGCATATACCGGGCAAGGAAATGGCCAAAACGGTGATTGTAAAGACGGATGACAAGTTCGCGATGGCGGTGCTTCCGGCATCCCATCGCGTCGATCTCGACTATCTACAACGGAGTGTGAATGCGGGGCACGTAGACATCGCTTCCGAGGCGGACTTCAAGAGCCTGTTTCCGGACTGCGAAGTCGGCGCGATGCCGCCATTTGGCAATCTCTACGACATGGAGGTGTACGTCGCGGAGCAGCTGACTGACGATGAAGAAATAGTGTTCAACGCCGGTTCACACACGGAACTCGTCAGAATGACCTACAAGGATTTCGCAAGGTTGGTAAAGCCGAAGGTGATCTCGCTCACGTAGTCGTGCAAGCAACAAAACGGCCACGGGATAATCGGAATCGCAAAGGTGTGCTACTGAGACCGCCGCGCAGCGACGACTACTTCTTCGAGGCCCTTGATGTGTCGTAGCGCCTCTTTTCGGTGGTGCTCATTCATGGCCACCTCGTGGTGCACTTCTTCGAGCGACATGTCAGTGCGCACGTTTATCGGCGGCACCTTCGGCACCATGTCACGAACGATGTAACGCTCGATTGCGATCTCGACTCTGCGGCGCTCTTCCTTGGGCAAGTCAGCATAGGCGCCTTGGTTCATTTTGAGCCTCAGGTATTGAGACGGCGAGACGGCGTTTTCGTTGACCGGAACCGATACCGTCTCCTCCTCGCCGCCCGAATCGACTGCGGTGACAACGAGTAGATCCGGTCTTACGCCGCGCGCAATGGCCATTCCCCCGCTCGAGACGATGTCGAACGACACGTCCCGACCTTGCCGGCCGGATTCGCTGGTCAATTCGATCACCCGGCGGTAGCCGGCCAGCTGTGAGGACCACCATTCGAGCGCATCGGCAACCAACGGATTGGTTTCAGGCTCGACCGTAATCTGCGAGAGTTCGGACTCCTGCTGCTGGACCTGGTAGGTGATGATCGGCGTCACTTTCCAGATGCCGACCAGCGCCACGACGAACATGCCGAAGGTCGCCAGTGCCTGTAACCCGGCGGTCATCAGCGAAATGCGGTCTTTCAGTTCGATCTGTTTCCAGTCCATAGGGCGCTCCCCGGTCGGTGCCCTCAGCGCGTGCCGGTTCACTACGACTATCGCCTCGCGCGGGCCCACGTACAATAAGTACAGCCCCGTATCCGCTCCCAGGGGTGTAGCTGAAGCGCGCTACGGCGTCACGCGGTCGAGCTCGGCGATGTGGCGCCGTTTGTCGGCGTCATCCAAAAAGCTCGCGGTGAACGCGTTCCTCGTCAGCTTATGGACATCGGCTTGGCTCAGATCCAGCGCCCGCTGCACGCATCGGTAGTTCTCGCCGACGTAGCCGCCGAAGTAGGCGGGATCATCGGAGTTGATCGTGGCACAGAGGCCGCGCTGCAACAGCGCTTTGAGGTTGTGTTCCTCCAGCGTATCGAAAACCTTGAGCTTGACGTTCGAGAGGGGGCAGACGGTAAGCGGTATCCGCTCCTCTACCAATCGATCGACGAGCGCCGGATCCTCGAGGCAGCGGACGCCGTGATCGATCCGTGCGACTTTGAGTAGATCCAAGGCCTCCCAGATATAGCTTGGCGGTCCCTCCTCGCCGGCGTGGGCGACCGTCAGAAAGCCTTCGGCACGCGCTCTTTCGAAGACCTCGACGAATTTCGACGGCGGATGGCCGACTTCGGACGAATCGAGGCCGACGGCGTGGATCCGGTCCCCGAACGGCAGCGCCTGCTCGAGCGTCGCGCCAGCGTCGTCCGCGCTCAGGTGTCTGAGGAAGCACATGATCAACCGGTAGCTGATGCCGAGCTTCGTTCGACCGTCCTCGAGCGCGTCCGAGATGCCGTCGACGACCGTGGCGAACTCCACGCCGCGTTGCGTGTGCGTTTGCGGATCGAAGAAGATCTCCGCATGGCGGACGTTGTCCTCCGAGGCGCGAGTGAGGTAGGCGAAGGTCAGATCGTAGAAATCCTGGGAGGTCCTGAGTACCTGGGCACCGGCGTAGTAGATGTCCAGGAAAGACTGCAGGTCGGAAAATGCGTATGCGGCGCGAATCTCTTCCTCGTTGGCGTACGGCAGTGCGATGCCGTTCCGATCCGAAAGCGTCATCATCAACTCCGGCTCCAACGTGCCTTCGATGTGGAGATGAAGCTCCGCTTTGGGAATTCGATTGATGTAGCTGGCTAGGTCCATTGAACGTTTCGATGCACGTCGGTGCCCCTATCTTAGGGTGCCTGTCCACTTCTCGCCACCGCGCGGGGTCCATCCCGACACGCCTGGCCGGCAGCCAAAGCACGACAGCCTCACGAGCTCGAGAACACCGACGGCAACTCACGCACGCTCGGAATTATTGCGGTTGTATGGCAGCATCGGAGCTGTTCGGCCGTGTGCGCTCCGGTCAGAACGCCGACGACCCAGCCGACGCCGGCGTTGTTTGCGGCCTGCAGATCGGCAGTCGTGTCGCCGACGGCCGCGACGCTCCGAACGTCGTCGCAGCGCAAGCGTTCCATGGCGCAAAAAATCAGATCGGGCGCCGGCCGTCCTCGCCGCACGTCGTCGCCGCACACGACCGTGCCGACGGCGTCGGCCCAACCCGCCATCCGAATCAATTGCGACGCAAGATCCCGATCGAAGCCGGTAGACAGAGCGATCTTCACGTCACGGCTATCAAGCCATGCAAAGGTCTCGTCGGTGCCTGCAATGGCTTCGACAGGACTTTCCTCGTAGGCCTTCGTGAGGAGCGAGCGGAATTCGGCGTAGATCGCTTGTGGAATCTGCGGGTCGGCCTGTTTTCTGTGACGCTGGACCAGCCTTTCAATCGCTTCACGCTTCGATAGGCCGCGTACCTCGTCGATCGCCGCATCCGCCAGGTCGATGCCAAACCGTTCGAAAGCCTGCCGGAACGCCGCCGGCACCTGGTCGGACGCATGCAGCGTGGTTCCGGCCAGGTCGAACACCACGAGATCGGGCAGAGACATCTAGCGGGCCTTTGGTCGACGTTGTAGGGTGACCTCGGTTCGCGCCTCAGACGAACGGCGACGAGTGACGTTCTCCGCCGAGCTCCGCGACTGTCGGCGGCGACGGATCAAAGTATGCCTTTATTCGCCGTAGAATCGATCTCGGCCGAGAGCGCCCCGTCGCCGTATCTTGCCAGACTCAGCTGCTCGGCGTACTCGGGCAGCGCGGCCCTATTCACCCAGGCGGCGCACAGGGCGCCTGCGGCACAGGCGGCCATGCTGCCATAGCCCGACAGCGCGCCGACAATGAACGCGCCGTCGCGGCCGAGCGGCCCGATCAAGGGCCAGTTCTCGGGCGTCATCGAATAGTAGCCCCCGTAATGTGCATAGCGGGCGGGAAACGACACCAGGTATTGCGCGAGCGCGGGCTGCAGCGTCGCCGCGCCGCGTATGACGATCTCAGGAAACTGTGGATCGAAGGCCGGATCGCACGTCGCCTCGTCCTGTGGCTCGCAGGGCTTGTGGTTGTAGGCCCACCCCAGCTTGATTCGTTGTCGGTCGCCGTCCGGGCGACAATGGACGCCGCCGACAATCGGCTCGGCGAGCCAGGATAGCGCGAGATCGGCCGCAAGCAGCTCTCGCTCGTCTGCGGACCAATCCAGTGTCTGCTCATCCAGATCCACCGAGAAAGGCAGTTCCCTGGGTATCGCGCCCAAGAAGTCGTCGAAAGAGATCTTTTGCTGCAACACGTTTGTGATGGGCACGTCGACGCCGACCATTGACGCGACGTCCGCCGCATACGGCCCCGCCGCAACGACGACGACGTCGGCATGAAGGCTCCTGAGGCCATCCGGCCCCTCTAGCGCGAGTGTGAACCGACCGTTGTGCTCGATGCCCCGCACACGGGCCTGCTTGCGCCCGCCGCCCGACTCTCTAATACGATGCAGCATGTAGCGTCCCAGCCGCTGGCTATCGATGTCTCCGGCTCTGCGTATGTGCAGGACAGTTGCGACCTTGTTACTGAATGACGGGAACGTCCGCCGGATCAACTCCCTGTTCGTCAAGACGTCGATCCCGTCGGGTGCTTCGGAGAAGTGCATGGCCTGCGCAGATCGATAGTTGCGGGGCGCGGGCTCGCTCCGGAGGCGTATCGAGCTGCCGTCGGCTTCGGCATAGCCGCCTAAAAACGCCTCGATGAGGCCGTCGACGTCCGTTCGTCGCGTTGCGAGCGCATACCCGCGTCGCGTCATACGCAGGACGTTCGACGAGCCGTGCGCAATGCGCTCCATCAAATCGATGCTGTCGTTCGCGAAGCGGGTCATGGTCGGATGCGGCCACCAGTTGCGGTAGTTGTCGCCCGATTGCGCGCTCGTAAGGCTCATCGGATGCCGGCTGTCGACGAGCACGATGGATCGTTTTTGCTGCTCTTCGCACAGGTAATAAGCGGTCGCGATGCCGGCAATGCCGGCGCCGATGACCGCTATTTCCACGCTGTCGTCGATCGTCATGATTCGCTCCGCGGCCGATAGCGGACCCCGCCGAGCCGGCGTCAGCGCGCAGCAAGCCTCACCGGCCGCAGCCGGCGGGCCCGGAAAAACGAACTATACTCAAAGCATCGGCTAGTGCAGTGACATACCGGGAAAATCGATACCCGGATCAACGTTTGGGGGGTCAAAATGAGAATCTCAGCTGGTGTCGCTGTCGTCGTCGGCGCAGTGTTGGCAACGCCGCTGCCGTCGCTGGCGCAGCAGGTTCGTGAAGTGATCGAAGAGGTGACGGTGACCGGTACCCGCTCCAAGCCGAGGACCGCCACGGACTCGCCGGTCCCCATCGATACCTTCAGCGCGGTTCAGCTCGATCAGCAGCCGCACGGCGATCTGACGGAGACGCTCAGGAACCTGGTACCGTCCTTCTCGGCGACGCCGCTGACCGGTGATGGCAGTTCCTTCGTGCGCTCGACGTCGCTGCGCGGCCTGCCGCCGGACGACGTGCTGCTCTTGATCAACTCGAAGCGGCGTCATCGTTCGGCACTGATACAGCACTTCGGAGCCGCGATGAGTCAGGGCGCGCATGCGGCCGACATGGGTCCGATTCCGACTATCGCCTTGAAGAACGTCGAAGTTCTCCGCGACGGGGCGGCGGCGCAATACGGCTCGGACGCCATCGCCGGCGTGATCAATTTCCTGCTCAAAGACGATGCGGAAGGCGCTCAGGTGCAGGCGCAGTATGGCCAGTTCTTCGAAGGCGAATATACCTATGAGATCGCGGCCAATATCGGCCTGCCGCTGACCGATGACGGTTTCGCCAATTTCAGCATCGAGTGGGTGGACAACGAGCAGCTCCACCGCGGCTTTCAGCCGTCTGCTGCCCAGGCGGCCATCGACGCCGGCATACCGAACGTCGGCACGGACAGCCCGTACAGCGGCGACCGGTTGGCGCAGACCTGGGGGCGCCCCGAGAACGACGGTCTGAGGACGGCTTGGAACCTCGGCCTGACGTTGAACGATTCGGCGGAGGCGTATGCGTTCGGCAACTATGCGAACACCTATCACAACTATCGCTTTTTCTATCGCGCGGTCGATGCCGGCGGAGATCCGAACTCCAACCACGCGAGCCTGCGGCCGATACCCATCGATCCGACCGACCCTTCCCAGGGCAATTTCTGCTGGTGCGACACCCTGACCGGCGGATACACACCGTACCTGGAAGGTGACATCGAGGATTTCAGCCAGGTCGTCGGCGTCAGTGGCGAGTTCGGCAACGGCCTGCTCTACGACTTCAGCGGCGCCTACGGCATGAATCGCATCGACTACACCCTGAACAACACGCTCAGTCCGACGTACGGTCCCGACTCGCCGCGTAACTTCCGCCCCGGCGATCTCAAGCAACACGAAACGAATCTCAACGCGGACTTCTCTTATCCGATCAGCGATACGGTCAATCTGGCGTTCGGCCTCGAGTGGCGTGAGGAGAACTATACGTTTTTCGCCGGCGACACGGAGTCCTGGCTTCCCGGCCCTTGGGCGGAAGTCGGCCTGCTCATCGATCCGATGACGATGGAGCCGTATTCGACGCCGCCCAACGGCAGCAACGGTCTCGCCGGCCTGCCGACGGATGCGGCGGGCGAGTTCAGTCGCGATAACTATGCCGTCTACGCGGACGCCGAGTGGGACATCAACGATGCGTTCCTGCTGCAATTCGCCGCCCGGTTCGAGGATTTTTCGGACTTCGGCACGACGACCAACGGCAAAGTGGCAGCACGCTATAACGTCACGGACACATTTACCTTGCGCGGCGCTGTCTCGACCGGTTTCCGTGCGCCGACGCCGGGTCAATCGAACCTCGAGACTATCGTTACGACGTTCGACACCTCGAGCGGGCTGCAGACGAACGAGGGCACGCTGCGGCCGACCGACCCGCTGATCGTGCCGCTCGGCGGCAAAGCGCTCGAGCCCGAGGAGTCGGTCAATATCAGCGTGGGTTTCTCCGCCGGCATCGGCGACTCGTTCACGGTCACGTTCGACTGGTACTCGATCGACGTCGAGGATCGCATCGTCAAGACCTTCAACATCGACGTGTCCTCCAACCCGGCGTTCCAGAATGCCGGATTCACCTCTGTTGCGTTCTATACCAACGGCCTGGAGACCGAGACGACGGGTTTCGACGTGGTCGCGCTCTACAACGTCGACTGGGCCGGCGGTTCGAACACGTCGTTCAGTCTAGCCTGGAATCACAACGAGACCGAAGTGACGAAGCAGAACCAGGTCAATGGCGTCAATCCGGTGACGGAGGGCACCGTATTCAACATCGAGAACAACCTTCCGGAGAACCGTTTCAGCGCCGCCGTCAATCATTTCATGGAAAACATCACGCTGACGCTGCGCGCCAATTGGTACGACGAGACGGTGGACGAGCGCAACGCGCGCGAACCCGTCGATTCTGCGCTGCTCGTCGACGTCGAAGGGCGGTACGACTTCAACGAGCGTGTTACGCTCGTCGTCGGTTCCAATAACGTGTTCGACGAGTTCCCGAATCGCATCACGACCCGTCTTGGTAACGGACTCGCGTGGCCCCGGCGCACACCGATCGGCTACGACGGCGGCATGTGGTACGTGAAGGGTGTCTTCAACTTCGATTGACGCGCCGATCATTGCGAGCGAAGGCTGTCCGCAACGCGCTGACTCTGTTAGCGCTCATAGCTTGCGGCGGATGCGGCGGCATCCCCGACGGCGTCGATGCGGTTGCGGATTTCGATCTCCAACGTTATCTCGGCACCTGGTACGAGATCGCGCGCCTCGATCATCGATTCGAACGCGGACTGTCGAACGTGAGCGCGACCTACAGCCTGCGCGACGACAGTGGTATCAAGGTCGTCAATCGTGGCTATCACACCGGCTCAAAGGAATGGCGACAGGCCGAGGGCAAGGCGTACTTCGTCGCCGGCCCGAACGTCGGCAGACTCAAGGTGTCGTTCTTCGGGCCGTTCTATGGCGGTTACAACATCATCGAGCTCGACGAGTCCCAGTATCGCTATTCGATGGTCGCGGGCAACGATCGTTCTTACCTGTGGATTCTGAGCCGCACGCCCGAACTGGAGCCCGCAATCCTCGGCAGGCTACTGAGGAAAGCGGACGCGCTCGGCTTTGCGACCGAGGAGCTGATCTTCGTCGAACACGGCCGGGCCGCCGCGGATTGACGCGTCACCCGGCTCGGTTTCGCACCGAGCGGAAGAACCAGGCGATGAACAGCGCAAATGCGGCGGTGCCGACGAACATCGCTAGGACGTCGTTGCCGAGCCATTCCGTGCCAATGCCTTCCGGGCTGCGGCTTTGTACGACGGCGACCAAGGCGATGCCGACCCCGAGCAGCCCTTCGCCGCCGACGAAACCGCTGCCGAGCAGCACGCCGCGTTCGCGGCGTGCTGCGGCCTCTGCGTCGTCGTTTGCAGTTCGTTCCATATAAAGGCGAACCAGCCCGCCGACGAAGATCGGCGTCATCGTGGACACCGGCAGATAGACGCCGACAGCAAACGGAAGCGAAGGGATACGGGCAATCTCGCACAAGAGCGCAATGCCGACGCCGATACCGACCAGGGCCCACGGAAGGTTCTGATCCAGCACGCCGTCGATGACGAGCTTCATCAGGGTCGCCTGCGGCGCCGGCAGCTCGGCGCTGCCGAAGCCGAAGCCCTTGCCCAACGCCAGCACCGTCAGGCAGACGAACACCGCAGCCGTGATAGCGCCGATGAGTTCAGCCGTCTGCTGATGGCGCGGCGTAGCACCCAGCAGGAAGCCTGTCTTCAGGTCCTGCGACGTGTCGCCCGAGATCGAGGCAGCGATCGCGACCACGCAGCCGACGGTCAGAGCGGCCGCTTTTCCCGCGGTATCGGTCCAGCCGAACAACAGGAAGACGGTGGCGGTGCCGAGCAGTGCCGCAATGGTCATACCGCTCGTCGGATTGCTGGTCACGCCCACGAGTCCGACGATGCGCGAGGCGACCGTGACGAAAAAGAATGCGAAGACGACGACGCACACGGCGGCGACGGCGCGAATGCCGGCGCCGCCGACTGCGCCGAATACCTGCGGTACGAGAATCAGCGTGAGTGCGATTGCCGCAACGCCGACGGCGACGAAACGCAGCGGCAGATCGTTGCCGGTTCGCGGCACCGCACCCGCTTCGGCGCTCACACGCCGGCCGAGTTGCGATGCCCCGATGCGAAAGCTCTCGATCATCACCGGGACGCTGCGGATAAGGGTGATGATGCCCGCCGTCGCGACGGCGCCGGCGCCGATATAGCGCACGTAGCGCGACCATATCTGCCCGGACGACATGTCGCGGATGAGCTGTACGGTTTCGGGGAAAAAGGGTGCGGTGCGCGCGTCACCCCAGTACGCAATCGCCGGAATCAACACCAGCCAGGACAGCAGGCCGCCGCCGACCATGATCGTGCCAATGCGCGGGCCGAGAATGTAACCGACACCGAACAGCGCGGCGGACAGGCTCATGCCGAGCTCGCCTTTTTTGAGAAACGGAATCTTGACAGTCGCGATTGCAGGAATCGCATGCAGCCAAGAGGTCAGGAATTTGAATAGCGCGCCGCCGCCAAGACCATAGAAAACGAAGCGGGCATGACCGATGCCGACCTCGTTGGCGACCAGCACCTCGGCGCAGGCGGTGCCCTCGGGATACGGTAGTTTGCCGTGTTCGCGTTCGATCAGAAAACGGCGCAGCGGGATCATGAACAGAATGCCCAGGAGCCCGCCGGACATCGCCAAGAGCGTCATCTGCAGTAGGCTCGGCGGCACGCCCCACATGAACAGGGCGGGGAGCGTGAAAATCACGCCGCTGGCCAACGAGCTCGATGCCGAGCCGGTCGTCTGCGAGATATTCGTTTCGAGTATCGTGCCGCGCACGCCGATGCTGGACAGCGCGCGGAACACTGCGACGGTCATGACTGCGACCGGGATCGAGGTGCTGATGGTCAGGCCGGCGCGCAGACCCAGATACGCGTTTGCGGCGCCGAAAACGATCCCGAACAAGATGCCGAGACCGACCGCCTTGATCGTGAACTCGGCGAGCGATTCGCCGGCAGAAACGAACGGATCGTACGACTCGCCGTCGGCGACCGGGACGTACGCTTTCTGACTCAATCCCTCTTTTCTCATTGTTGTCGGACCGCGTCTGATGAGCGCGTAATACTACTCGAAAAGCCTCGGTCGCCCGCCTGGCCGATGAAAGACGGTTCTGTAGGAGCCCGCCCTGGCGGGCGACCAGCGGCCACAGTCGTTCATGTCGGGCGCAGGCAGCCCTATTTGATTACGTAAAGTAAAAGTTGATTTTAGTTTTATTTTTAATAAAATGAAAAAGAACTTTAATTTTATTTGATCATCGGGCGCCGCATGGCCGCATCCTGGCTCGATAAGCTCTCCGACGAGGACCTGTCCTTCATCAAGCGTTTCATCCTCGCCTCGGGCTCGCTGAAGAACCTGGCCGAGGCCTACGGCATCAGCTACCCGACGGTACGCCTGCGCCTGGATCGTCTGATCGAAAAGATCAAGGTGCTCGACAGCCAGGAGATCGTGTCGGAGTTCGAGCGGACCCTGCGCGCCCAGTACGCCGAAGGCCGGCTGGACATGCAAACGCTGAAAACGCTTCTGGCGGCGCACAAGGACGAGCTTGCCGAAGGGTCTCGAGAGGCACAGCCAAGGAGACGGTCATGAAGAAAAGGTTCTGTTCGTTGCTGATGTGCACTTTCCTGCCGTTCCCGGCGCACGCCGAAGAACTGCTGCACACGTTGTCGCCGGCGGCGGCTGCCGGCGACGATTCGCTCCGCGCCGGGGAGATCGTCGGCGGCGACACGCTGCGAGTCACTGCGGATCCCGAGAGGCCGTTGCAGTTGTTGATCGAGCTGTCCGATCCCGGCGTCACGTCGCCGGTCTACGCTTTGAAAGGAATGGTTCGCTACCAAGGCGTCGAAGGCACCGCGCATCTGCAGTTGGACAACGATTTCGGCGAGAAGGGCACTTTTTTCAGCAAGACCCTGGCGCCGGCGGGCCCGCTCGGAATGCTATCGGGCAGCTCGGAGTGGCGTGCGTTCATACTACCGTTCTATGCGAACGTCGGCGATCAGGTGCGTCCGGGCACGACCTTGACGCCCGAGAAACTGTCCTTCAGCCTGTATCTGCCGGGCGCCGGCACGGTGTTCATCCGCGACCTCGGCTTGTATCAGTACGCGAGCGGCGAGGACCCGCTGCGGATCGGCGGCCAGTGGATCGGCAGCCGCACGCTGATTCTGCTGGTTGCAATCGGCGGCGGCGCGATCGGCCTATGGGGAGCATTGGTCGGTGCCCTCGCGTCGCGCGGCAAAGCGAGAGGCTTCGCGATCGGCTCCGCGACGGTGCTGATCGTGCTCGGTTTCGTCAGCTTAGCCTGTGGGATAGCCGCGCTGGCGACCGGCCAGCAATACGCCGTCTACTATCCCCTGCTGCTGTTCGGTGTGATCGTGATCTTCGCCATCGGAAGCCTGCGGCGAGCGCTGCCGAAACGCTACGAAGCATTCGAGCTCAAGAAGATGCAGGCGCTCGACATCTGAATCGGACCGGGCAGCCGAGTTTCACGAGCTCCTCGGTCTCTGTATCATCTCCCGCTTTACCGCTTCGACTTCGGCTTCGAAGCTGCCGACTCGTACTGATGCCTATATCCGCACTCAATAACTTCCTCAAGCTGGAGTCCGCGGCCGGAATCCTGCTGGTCCTCGCCGCCGGCCTCGCGTTGCTGGTCTCCAACTCGCCGCTGCACACGCTCTATCAGTTCGTGCTGGGCACCCCGCTGGCAATTTCGCTCGGCGAGCTCGCGGTCGACAAGCCGCTCCTGTTGTGGATCAACGATGGTCTGATGGCCGTGTTCTTTCTCTTGGTCGGCTTGGAGATAAAGCGCGAGGTACTCGAGGGCGAGCTATCGTCGCGCGATCAGATCGTTCTACCGGCCGTGGCCGCCGTCGGCGGCTTCGTGGTGCCGTCTGCAATCTACACATTCGTCAACTGGGGCAATCCCGCCACGATCGAAGGCTGGGCGATCCCGGCGGCAACGGACATTGCGTTTGCACTCGGCGTGCTGATGATACTCGGCAGCCGCGTGCCGCTCGCTTTGAAGGTTTTTTTGACGACGATCGCGATCTTCGATGATATTGCGGCGATACTCGTGATCGCGATCTTTTACACGCAAGATCTGTCCCTGATGGCAATCGGCTTGGGTGCGGGCGGTGCAGTGCTTCTCTACGGCCTGAATCGAGTCGGCGTCTCGCGCATCTCGCCATACATGCTGGTCGGCGTGTTCGTGTGGCTCTGTGTTCTGAAGAGCGGAGTGCACGCTACGCTCGCGGGTTTCGTGATCGGTCTGGCGATACCGCTGCAGGCGCAAGCTGACGGCGTTTCGCCGCTACGGCACCTCGAGCACACGCTGCACCCCTGGGTGGCATACGGAATTCTGCCGCTGTTCGCTTTTGCGAACGCCGGCATTCCGTTTGCCGGCGCCGATGCGAGCGTGCTGTTCGGTACGGTGTCGATCGGCATCGTGGCCGGCCTGTTCTTGGGCAAGCAGCTCGGCGTTTTTGCGGCGACCTGGATGATGGTCAAGCTCGGCTGGGCGCGCTTGCCCGAAGGCGTCAGCTGGCTGTCCGTCTACGGCGTCGCCCTGCTCACCGGAATCGGCTTCACGATGAGCCTCTTCATCGGGTCGCTCGCGTTCGAGCGGGGCCAGTTCGACTATCTCGCTGCAACCCGCGTCGGCGTCCTGACCGGCTCACTGCTGTCGGCGGTCTTAGGCTACATCGTGTTGAGCGCGGCCATAGGCCGGAGCTCGGTCTCGGAGTCTGCTGAAGCGACCTCCATGTGATGCCCGCGGCCTAGCGGTCATCGAAGTATGTGTTTTCCGCTATTTTTGGCGTCGTGGCGCTTGGACAAAATGACAATTTGCCGATACAGAGATTTGGGCGATGAGCCGAAAATGGTATCTGATCTTGGGGGCGGCAGTCTTGACGGCCTGTGCGAGCGAGGCGCGCTATGACCCACTCAGGGAGTACGAGGAGTTGCAGGCGGCGACGGTCCTCGATGCACCAAGTCATGCAATCCCCGATGATTCAATCGAGGCGCGCAGGATCGCGGACCGTGGCCGCTACCTGGTCGAGCTGCTCGGATGCGGGAGCTGCCACACGGATGGCGCGCTTGTCGGCGAGCCGCGCTCGGACAGGTCGTTGGCCGGTTCACGAGTTGGTATTGCCTACACGAACCCGCTGGAGTTCCGATACCCCGGCGTGGTTTATGCACCAAACATCACGCCGGACGACGAGACCGGCATCGGTCTGTGGACCGAGCAACAGATCATAGACGCGATTCGAGTGGGCCAGGGCCGTCACGGCAGGCGTCGCATCCTCGTCATGCCGTGGCAGGGATACGCGAAGATAAAGTATGAAGACGCTTTCGCGATTGCTCGCTATCTCCGCAGTATCGAGCCCGTGAATCACCAGGTGCCGCAGGAGGTTCAACCGGGCCGGCCCGCGAGCGAACCGTTCGTGCATTTCGGCGTCTACCGCAGCCGCTGACGGCCGGTGGCAGGTTCGTAATCCGGCTGGACATAATCTCGAAAACTTGCGACAGAAGTCGCTCTCGCCTCGGTATAGTGAGCTTTCCCAGAGGCTCGATGGAGGCGCTCGTGGACGAGAAGGACGCTGCCAAGAGAGGCAGCAGCGCACACCGGCGCGTCTGCCTGTCCGACGATGAGATCGGTCAGATCCACGGCGTCGAGAACGCGCTGAAGAGCCTGCTCGAGCGCACCTCGGATGCGTTGGCCGTCTCGCTTGCATTGCTCCTCTTGCCCGACAAAGTACGCACGATACGCATCGACGGCCACGACCGACCGTTGCAGAGTGCGGGCAGGGTGGTCCGGGACCTCGAGGAGCACTTGGCGAAGCGCACGAAGAACTCCGCCGCTGCCGAACAGCTCGCGTTCGAGCCCGCCGGCTGTGGGCCTCATCTCACAGCGCCGATCTACTCGGATGTGGAACGTTTCGAGGGCGTCCTGTTCCTGGCGCGCAGTGAAGGCGGGAAAGGTTTCTCGGGCCGCGAACGAAGGGTCGTGGACGCGGTTACGGGCAACATCGGCGAGATCATCGCCGCCCGATTCGACTGCTTGACAGGCTTGATCAATCAGCGCGAGTTCGATTACGTGTTGGAGAGCTTCATCGCGAGCACGCGAGCGCGGGGTCTCTCACACAGCATGTTGCACGTCAATCTCGATCGTCTGCAATCGATCAGCGACTCGTTCGGTACGGATGCGGCTAACGCCGCGATTCGCGAGGTGGCCGCGACCCTCAGAGCCGCGCTCGGCGATGCGGCAGTCATTGCGCATCTGGGAGCGGACGAATTCGGTGTGCTGTTGAGAGATTGCCCCGCCGATCGGGGCTGGGCCATCGGCCAGGATATCCGTCGCGCGATCCGCGATATGAGCATCGTCCACGACCAGCCGCTGAAGCTAACTGTGAGCATCGGCGTTGCATCATTGTCGGCTACTGAAACCGTTGCGAGTGCGCAGGCGGCGGCCAGGATCGCGTGCATCGTCGCCAAGAATCGTGGCCGCGACCGCGTCGCGCTATATCAACACCAGGATGCCGCCGTGCTTCATGCGGATGCAGCGTTCCGGGTTGCAAAGACGATTCAACAGGCCCTGCGCGACGATCGGTTCCTGCTGTACTGTCAGCCCATTGCGCCGCTCACCCCGGCCAACGAGTCGAGGAGCTACGAGATTCTCCTGCGCGGGCTCGACGAGGACGGCGAAGCGATACCGCCGAACGATTTCCTGCCGCAGGCCGAGCACAACCGATTGATGCCGTCAATCGACCGCTGGGTGTTAAAACATTCCCTCGAGGCGATCGCCGACATTCGCCGCTGTCCCGAGCACTGTTACTTCGCGATCAATCTGTCGGGGCAGTCGCTTTGCGACTCGAGCTTCCTGGACTTCATCCGCAGCGAGCTCTTGCGGACGCGAGTCGCCCCGGAGCTCGTCTGCTTCGAAGTCACGGAAACCGCAGCGATCCTCAACATCAATCGCGCCATCGAACTGATGTCGAATCTCAGGAGCATCGGTTGCCGCTTCTCGTTGGACGATTTCGGCTCGGGTTTGAGCTCCTTCTCCTATCTCAAACGACTGCCGCTCGATCATTTGAAGATCGACGGCCAGTTCGTCAGGGAGATCGTCGAGGACCCGGTATCGAACGCCATGGTCGCCGCAATCAACCAGATGAGTCATGCGCTCGGACTGAAAACGATCGCCGAGTTCGTCGAAAACACGGCCATCAAGACTCAGCTCGCGGGAATCGGCGTCGATTTCGGTCAAGGTTCCGGCATCGAACGGCCGAAGCCTCTGGACGTACAGCTCGAACAGCTCGCCAAAGTTCGACCGATCAGACGTTTGCGGCGCGCGTAGCAGGCCGCGCGGTTCACGCCGACTGTGCAGCGAGCCGCGAATTGAACGGTTTCGAGACCGGCCCTATACTGGGTAATTACGGACTATATTCATGAATACGTAGTGACGCGGCGCTGGTTCTGCGCGTCGTTTTCCCGATCGCTCGCCCGACTGTGAGCAGCGTCCTGCGAAGAATCAAAAGGGAGCCGTCATGCGCGCATTCGTCTGCTTGGCCGCGATCATCGGACTCGCGTCCTGCAATGGAGCACCACCGTCACCGCCCACGCCGCAGCCGCCGCCGCCCACTCCGGCGCCACCGCCGCCGCCGACGTCGAACGTGACGCTCGTCAACATGATTCCGGCGACATTGAGCGGCGAGACGAATCAGGACAGCGAGCCTTTTCTGGCGGTGAGCCGGACGAACCCGGATCGCATGGCTGCCAGCGCGTTCACCCCCAACCCGTTCGGCACCGTCAGCGGGCTGGCACCCATCTACGTATCCCAAGACGGCGGTCGAAGTTGGACCTTGAACAACATCGTGCGCAGCGCCGGATCCCTCGGCACGAGCGACATCACGATCGCGACCCGTGGGGACCGTCACCTGTATGCCGGCATACTGCGCGTTCCCGGGAGTCTCCTGTTGAACACGCTGGAGTCGATGGACTTCACCGCACCGACGCCGATGGACGTCCTGGAGAATCGAACGCGTGTCGATCAGCCTTTCGTGCAGGCGATGACCGTGACGGGCCAGAATCGGGTGTACGTCGGCAACAACGACTTCATGGCGAACGGCGGGCGGACGGCTTCCGTGGACCTGTCGCTCGACGGTGGTGCGACGTTCCAGACCGCTCGCATCGAGACGCGAAATACGTCGGGACAGGATGGGCCCTCCATTCGGCCGGCCATTGCGAACGACGGCACGGTCTATGCCGCCTTTTTTCGTTGGAAAAGCTTCAACGGCTCGATCGCCGTTGCAGACGTGACGATTGTGCGCGACGACGATGGCGGCGTCGGCGGCAATGCTTTCGGCGACCTGACCGATCCGTCCGACAATCGCAGTGGTCGAATCATCGCGCAGGATGTGCAGATACCATGGTCGAATGCGCCGACACTAGGCCAGGAACGCATCGGCTCCACCTTGTCCGTCGGTGTCCACCCGACCGATAGTGATATCGTGTACGTCGCTTGGGCCGATCGGGTCGGCAACGACATTTACACCGTGCACCTGCGCCGCTCCGTCGACCGCGGCGTCACGTGGTCCGGTGACCTGCGGACGATCTCGAATGCCACCTGCATCTCGGTCGCAGTCGCGGAATCGGGAACGGTCGGTTTTTTGTATCAGCAGCTCGTGGGCTCCGGCAGCTCGGCTCGATGGGAGACCCACGTCGAGCAGTCCCGCGATCGATTCGCGACCGTGCATGAGGACCGAACCCTCGCTAGGACTCCCAGCAATACGCCTCAGGCTCAGTTCCTGCCGTATCTGGGCGATTACAATTTTCTTCTGGCCGTCGGCGGCGAATTTCGCGGTATTTTCTCGGCGAACAATCAGCCACTTAATCAGAACTTTCCGGAAGGTGTGACGTTCCAAAGAGCAGCGGACTTCAATTCGGGAACACTCAATGACGGTCAGGGCAACAACGTGCCTATTTCGATTGACCCGTTCTATTTCAGCATTCCGGAGAACAGGCCATGAACAGCGTCACTACGAATCCGGGTCGTGATGTGCAGCTACGCCCCTCGAACGCCTTCGTCACTTTTTTTGCTACCCTGCTCTTCGTAGCGCCGATCGCGTGCACGGGGCAAGAAATGTCGGCAGATCTCGCGAATCAATCAGACATCATCGTTGTCGGCACCGTTGTTCAAGTAGGTTCGACGTCGATGGCCAGCCTTAGCGCTGAACGCAACATTATCGACCTGGAGATCAGCGAGATACTCGAAAAGCCCGCGGTCGTTACTCTGAACGTCGCAGACGTGATCGCCGTTCGGGTGAAGGATCTCGACGATTTTGAGGAGGGCGCCGAGGTGACGCTGTACGCGCAGGGTTGGATACTCGGGGCCAGCGTCGCCGTCATCGAAGTCGGTCACACGGTGGCGCCGGCCGTCGCCGCGCGCGGTCAGGACGATCCCGGGACGGACCGGTCAGGGGAGCTCGCCGCCATCCGGGCTCAGCAGGCAGAGGAGAGCCTGCGGCAGCGCGTCGAGGCGGCCGATCGCATCGTCGAGGGACGGGTGAGAGCCGTCACGTCGATGGAAGCCGTCGCGACACGCGGCGGCACGACAACCGTCAGCGAGCACGATGCGAATTGGCAGGAGGCCATCGTAGAAGTCACCGAGACGATAAAAGGCGACGAAGCCGACGAGATCGTCGTTCGGTTCCCCAACAGCACTGACGTCGCTTGGTACGGGGTACCCAAACTGACCGAGGGTCAACAAGGCATCTTCCTACTCACCGCAGATCAGGTTTCCGGAGGCGCGGTCGCGGTCCCGCGCGGCGGCACCGCCGTAAGCGCGTACACTGCCCTCGAGCCGTCCGATGTCGTCGAGCCAGCCGATTACGACCTCGTGCGGCGCCTGGCTGGAGGAAACTGACGGGCCCGAAGCCGGAGAAACGTCCGGCACTTTCGCTATCGCTACGGCAGCGCGGCCGCGAGCTCGGTCGCAATCTCGCGACTAAACTGCGCGGCGGTGTTAGCCATTGCCTGCACGATCGCGTCCGGGCCATTGGAGCTTGCTTGCGATTCGAAACGCGAGCGCCGCGGCGATACGTACATGCGGCCGTCGGTGTCGCCTACGCCCCACTGCACGATCAGCACGGCCCGGCCGCTCTCGTCGACATCGAATCGCTCCACGTCGCCGACCAAGCGGTAGGTCACGGAGATCAGGTTGTTGTAGGGAAACGGGACTACCGTGACGTCGTTCATGAGGGTGTCCACGGAAACCGCCAACACCCGATGAATGGCACGGTCGAGCGGCTCGGCCCAGCGGCTGAAATCGTCCACGATCATCTCGGTGCCGCGGCCGCGAGTCACGAGCTGCTGCCGAGTCATGTACTGCGGCACGCCTAGCGGGCCCAGGCCGAGCAGCACCGTATCGGCGTTGTCGGCGTGCGCCTCGGCTTCGATAGGCTCGAGATTATAGTAACGAACGGCGGGCGACGAACCGCACCCGAAGAGCACTGCGACGACGCCCACCAGCATCAGCTGTCGGAATTTTCGCCGAATCCTGCCTGTTCCGATCATGGTTGCTTACCGCGCAATAACGCTTCCGGATTTCGCTCGAGATAGTCGAAGAATTCCCGCAACGAGCGAGCGGCACCCTCCACCTGAGTCAATGTTGCCTCCAGTTGATAAATTTGCTGCGTGTCGCCGCGCAGTTGAGTCTTTGCCGCCGCCAAAGTCTTCTCCGCCTCGCTGAGCGCGCCGCTAAGACGTGCCAGGACAGGGCGAGCATCGTTCGCCAGCGCTTCGATGTCCTCGTTTGCCGTCTGAAACAGCTCGCTCGCATCATCCGCCGCCTCGCCGAGCTCCGCCAGCGTCGTTCGCAGCGATGCCGTCAGCATTTGTGTATCGTCATTGTTTATGAACTGCTCGATGCCCTGCAACGAATTGTGCAAAGTCTCGGAGTTGACCAACTCATCGATACCCGTGAGAGCGCCACTCAGTCGGCGGGCAATCTCTCCCAGGTCAACATCGGATTGAATGGCATCGAGCCAATCGCGCACATTTGCCAGCAGCACTTGGACGCTCGATGGAATCGTCGGTATCTCGGGGAACTCCGCATCCGAGGCTTTCAATACGGGCGCCGTTTCCGGCCGAAACTCGAGCTCGACGAGCAGCTGACCGGTCACGAAGCTCTCGATGCCGAGCTGTGCACGGAGGCCGGCGTCGAATACCAGGAGGTCGTGGCTGAAGTCGCGGCGCATGGCCTCACCCACCGGCACGCCGTCACGAGTAAGAATCAGCGTATCGGGCAAGATTTCCATCGTCACCCGGGTGAGTGGCTCGAACGTCGTGTCGTCGACCAGCAGGTCGATGTCCCGCACGTAGCCCACGCGCACACCGTTCATCAGAATGTTCGAGCCGACGCGGAGACCTTTCGTTTGCTCATCGAAGTACGAGACGTAGACACTGCGCTCGGCAAACAACTCGGCGCCGCCGAACAACGCCACGCCGACCGCCAGCAACGTGATGGCGCCGATGACGAAACCGCCGATCAGCGTCGGATGCGACTTCTTGCTCATGCTACTTTTTCCTCCGCTTCGCCGCGACGCAGGAAGTTGCGCACGACGAAGTTCGGGTGCGAATCACGCAGGTCTCTCGGATTACCAACCGCGAGCTGCGTCCTTGTGTCCGCATCCAGAAAGATCGCGCTGTCCGCGACCGCAAAAATGCTCTCCAGCTCGTGTGTGACGATGACAACGGTCGTCCCCAGACTGTCGCGGAGCTCGAGAATGAGGTCGTCCAGCAGCTTCGCGCTTATCGGGTCGAGGCCGGCGGACGGCTCGTCGAAGAACAGGATCTCGGGATCGAGCGCCATCGCCCGCGCCAGGCCCGCGCGCTTCTTCATGCCGCCCGAGATCTCGTTCGGATAGTAATCCTCGAAACCGCTGAGACCCACGAGCATCAGCTTGTAGGCGGCGACGTCCCGAATCTGACGATCGGACAGGTCGGTATACTGTTCGAGCGCGAGCCCGATGTTCTCGGACAGCGTCATGGAGCTCCACAGCCCGCCGGATTGGAACAAAGTGCCGAATTTCCGCTTTGTCGACTCCTGCTCGACGTCGCTCGACGCCCAGAACGGCTTGCCGTCGTACCAGACGTCGCCGTTCTTCGGACTCTTCAGGCCGATCATTACCTTCAGAAGCGTACTCTTGCCGCACCCCGAGCCGCCCATGATGACGAAAATCTCTCCGCGTGGGACGGCAAAGTTGAGATCTCTCTGAATGACGAAGTCCCCGTACGCCATCGTCAGATCGCGAGCGACAATATGTGATTGATCCTCCGTCACGTCAGATTCCGAGGTTGATGTAAATGACCGTGAGTATCGACGCGCTGACGACAATCAGGACAATGCCCATCACGACGGCTTTCGTCGTAGCCTGGCCTACCGCCATGGCGCTGCTGCCGCAGGCCATACCCTGGTTGCATCCCGCAATGGCAACGAGGCTCCCGTAGACGACGCTCTTGAACAAGCCTCCGAACAGACTGTCGAGGTTCACCGCGTTGATCGTCTGCTGAGTGTATTGCACCAATCCGACATCGAGCATGACCATACCGACGGTAGTGCCGCCGAGTATGCCCATCAGGCTGGCATACATCGTCAGCAGCGGCATCATGACGATCAGCGCAATGACTCTGGGAGTGACGAGAAAGTCGGTCGGGTCGATCCCGAGCGTGGTCAGAGCATCGACTTCCTCATTGACTTTCATGGTGCCGATTTGGGCAGCATACGCTGCCCCGGTTCGGCCGGCCATGATGATGCCGGTCATGATGGCCGACATCTCTCTGACCATCGCTACGGCTACCAGGTCAGCGGTGTAAATCCCGGCGCCGAACAAATTCAGCTGCTTGACGCCGACGAACGCGAAGATCATGCCGATGAGAAAAGAGATGAGGCTCACTATGGGCAACGCCTCGGCGCCCGCTTCCTGTATGTACTGTAATACGTCCGACCGGCGGTAAGTTGCCTTGCCGCGTAAGAGGCGGATAAACGACAGGAACAGCTCGCCGACGAAGGCGAGGAGCTCTTCGGCATCGTCGATCACCTCGAGAACGAAATCACCAACCCTCTCAGGGAGCGATTTGTGCACGACCTTGCGCCGCGCACCCTCCCGCTCCTTGACCGCGAAAGCCAGCGCAACGAGCTGACGCGCACCGTCCGGTAGGCCCGCATCGTCGATCGTGATGCCGTTAGCGTCTGCGCTCTGTTGGATTGCGACCAGCGCCGTGATCAGGCCGGTGTCCCAGTCTCCCAGAGCATCCGCATCGAAGACGACGACATTGGGTTTCGGGGTCTCGCGGAGTCGATTAACGACGGGGTCGGGACCGGGCAGGTCGCGATCCAATAACCAGTCGCCGGATAGGATTACTGACAAAGCCTCTTTGTTCTGGCTGTCGTCCCAGCTCAGGACCGCTGTGCCGCTCATGGCTGGTCATTGTACCGAAATAGTCACCGACATTTGCGGGCGATCGATTGATTTACCCGGTGGTGGTCGAGGCGAGCGAACGGACGTGCACCGGCAGCGGGCGCTACCGCATGGCTTCGGTGACGGCGGAAAACGTTCCGACGATGAAAGATGCCGATGAGACGAATCGTCGCTAATCGTCGCTGCGACGACCGGACGTCGGCTTGCTGCGTTTGTCGTGGGTGAGGTATTGACCGGCGATATCGTAGGATACGTCGGAACAGCGCCTCACATCCGTACGACGGTCGTCATAGAGCTCGTACGTGCATTTGCAGGTGACGGCGTCGCACCCATCGAGCGGCAACATGGGAACTTCGTCGCTCAAGAATCGTTGTCCGACGATCGCCCGAACCTCGGCACAGGCATCCGCGCGGTCGGCGTTGATCTGAACGCCACGGTATTCGCTGCTCTTGCTGTCGCGGTCCCTTTTTGCGGCGCTCGATCGGCTGGCCTGCTTGCCGGTCAAGATTGAGAATAGCCCCATCGCCGAATCCTCCTGATTCCGGACCAGCCTAGCATCGGCTCCGGCAATTTTCGTTGGACTGGGTCTCATCAGAAAGCGGACCTGCATCCCGCGGCGCGAAGAAACGCCGTCATCGCGGTCCCGAACCGAACCCCCGAGCCGAGCGTTTTCATTGCTTCCTAAACCATCTGCTCAATCAACGCTGATAGGCAAACGCGAGGTTTGGCGGAACCGGCCGGGTGCTAAGATAGCCGGGAGCCACTCGATACATGGGGGAAAAGCCGATGAGCGAACCGAGCCCGTCCCGCCGACTGTTCCTGAAGCGGGGTTTGACCCTCGCGAGCGCAGCATGGGCACGGTCCGTATTGCCGTCTCTCGCGGTGTTGTCCCAGGCCGCCTGCACGGCAAAAGAAAACCAAGCCGCTTTCACCGTCCTCGGCGCCGAGGAAGCGCTGGAATTCGAGGCCGTCGTGGCGCGAATCATCCCGACGACGGACACGCCCGGCGCGCGCGAGGCCGGGGTCATTCATTTTCTCGACCAGACCTTCGCGTCTTTCAACGCGCCCATGCTGATACCGGCCCGGCAAGGCTTGCGGCAGTTCGAATCGGGAATCGATGACGGGACGCTGTTTTCCGAGCTATCGGAGACAGATCAAGATGCCTATCTCGAGACACAACAAGATACCCCATTCTTCGGCATGATGCGCTTCCTCACCGTGTGTGGGTTCTTCGGCATGAGCAGGTACGGCGGCAACGAGGATGGCATCGGCTGGACCTTGGTCGGCATGCATCCCCGCGTGCACGTCTACGAGTCACCGTTCGGTCATTACGACGCGGAGTATCTGAGAGAGAACCCAAATGGCTGACACGCCGACTTATGCCACGCGGGAGGAAGTCGATTTCGTCGTCATCGGTTCCGGTGCTGCCGGCGGCATCCTCGCTAAAGAGCTCTCCACGGCCGGCTTCAAGACCGTTCTCCTCGAGGCCGGACCGTACCGGCGCCAGCAGGACTTCGAGCACGATGAGATTGCGGTGCTCATCAATGGTGAGCTCGGCGACGGCGGGCCGCACCTCAGCGGACAGACTTTTCGCGATGATGAAAGCAAGGAAGCAACCAGGCCACAAGGTGGTTTCGGCGGCGGCGTCTATTATTCACAAACCGTCGGCGGCAGCAGCGTGCAGTTCTCCGCCCACTACCTTCGCATGCGTGAAATCGACTTCCACGAGCGCAGCGTGCTGGGACCCATAGAGGGGACGAACTTCGCCGACTGGCCCATCAGCTACGAGGAGCTCGAGCCTTATTACACCAAAGTCGATTGGGAGATCGGCGTTTCCGGCGCGCCGGGGCATTTCGACGCACCGAGATCGCACCCTTTTCCGATGCCACCGATGACGATCAACTCTTCCGGAGCGCTAATGGTAAAGGGCGCCAGCGCGCTGGGCCTGCATGCGGACGTTCAGCCGCACGCTATCGTCACCGAAGCGCATAACGGACGTGCCCCCTGCACAAAGTGCGGCTTTTGCATGTTCTACGGCTGCGAAATGGGCGCCAAATCTTCCTCGCTGGCCGCCATGATCCCGCTCGCGGAGGCCAGCGGCAACTGCGAGATTCGTGCCCGGAGTCCGGTGTTTCGCATCGAGACCGGCGCCGACGGGCGCGCGACTGAAGTGCTCTATTACGACGCAGACGGCAAAGAGCAGGGGCAACGCACCAAGGCCGTCGTTCTGTCCGCCAACGGCGCAGAAACACCGAGGCTGCTGTTGCTGTCTGCAAACAACCGGCAACCGGACGGCCTGGCGAACTCGAGCGGTTATGTAGGCCGGAACCTGATGTTCAACAGCCACGGATTCGCAAGCGCAATCTTCGAGCACCCTCTCAACGAGTACAAGGGCGTGCAGGCAACGCGAGTCGTACAGGACTTCTACGAGACCGATGCGAAGCGCGGCCACTACGGCGGCGGAAGCATCGACGCACGCGGAATGATGGCAACGGCGCCGCTGCTGTACTCCCTCGCCGGTACTCCGCCCGGTGTCAAGACGTGGGGCGCCGAGTTCAAGGACGCGATGGCACACAACTTCGTCCGTCAGATGGGCCTGGCAATCGGCGGCACTTCGCTGCCGCTCGATAGCAACAACATCACGCTGGATCCCCATAACACCGACCAATGGGGGCGACGATCCCTTCGCGTAACGTACCGCGATCATCCCGACGATCTCGCGAACGTCGAGTTTCTCCGAGGTAAGGCGATGGAGATCCTCGACGCGGCCGGTGCGAGCAGGTCCTGGAGTGATCCGGCTGCACCATCCACCGGAGGCGTCCATCTCTTGGGTACCTGCCGCATGGGAAATGATCCCGAAACGTCGGTCGTGGACAAATATCACCGAAGTCACGACGTGCCGAATCTGTTCATTTGCGACGGCAGCAGCCTCGTGTCTTCCACTCGCGGTCAGCCCACGATGACGATCATGGCGCTGGCGTTTCGCGCCGCAGAGCACATCGTTGCGGCGGCACGCGCCA
>JBFGFX010000007.1:0-30471 GCA_041579335.1 Woeseiaceae bacterium
GGCACGCCGCTCGGGTTCTCCTACCGCCCCCACGGGCCGCCGACCGGCAGCATGACGGCGGCCGGGGTCGGCGTGCTCGCGATCTGCATCGAGCGCCTCGGTCGGCCTGCCGGAAGTGAAGCTCGGGCTACTGCCGGGCGCCACCGGCACACAGCGACTGCCGCGCCTGGTAGGCGCGCAGACCGCGCTGGAGATCATGCTGTCGGGAGAGCCCGTTGCGGCCGCCGACGCCTGCGCAATGGGCGTCATCGACACGGTCGTCGATGACGAGGATCTGTTGGCGGCGGCCATCGACTACGCGACCGAGATGGTGGCGGAAGGGCCGCGGCGGGTCCGCGAGCTGCCCGCCCCGGTCGCAGAGGCGGGCCTCTTCGACGACATGCGCGAGGCCATCAAAGCGAAAACCAGGGGCCTGCTTTCGCCCGCCAACATCATCGACTGCGTCGAGGCCGCGGCGACGCTCGACTACGACGCCGGCTGCAAAGTCGAACGCGAGCTGTTCTTGGAGTGCAAAGCCTCGCCGCAGTCCGACGGGCTGCGGCACGCGTTCTTTGCCGAGCGCGCGGTCGCGAAGGTTCCCGGCATCGACAAAGCGACGCCGCAACGCGAGATCGACAAGGTCGCCGTGCTCGGCGCCGGCACGATGGGCGCCGGCATCGCCTACAGCTGTTTGGGCGCCGGGCTCGCCGTGCACCTGCTCGACAACGACGCGGCGGGCCTCGAGCGTGGCCGAAACACGATCGCCGGACTGTTCGAGCAAGGGGTCAAGCGCGGCAAGCTCACCGACGACGCGGCGCGAGCGGGCTTTGAGCGCCTGACGGCGAGCGCGAGCTACGACGACGTCGCGGACGCGGATCTCGTCATCGAGGCGGTGTTCGAGAGCTTGGCGGTGAAAAAGGAGGTGTTCGCGACGCTGGACCGAGTGTGCCGGCGCGGCGCGATCCTCGCGACGAATACCTCGACGCTCGACATCGATGCGATTGCCGCCGCGACGTCGCGGCCCGCAGACGTCATCGGCCTGCATTTTTTCAGCCCTGCGCACGTCATGCGGCTCATCGAAATCGTCAGGGGTGAGCACACTGCAAATGACGTGATTGCGACGTCGCTCAAACTCGCCAGGAGACTCAGAAAGATCGGCGTCGTCGTCGGCAACTGTTTCGGCTTCGTCGGCAATCGCATGCTGTACAGCTACGGCCGTGAAAATCAGCTCTTGCTTCTGGAAGGCGCCGCGCCCGAGTACATCGATCGAACGCTATGCGACTGGGGTATGGCAATGGGCCCGAACGCGGTCGGCGACCTCGCCGGCCTGGACGTCGGCTACAAGGTACGGCAAGAACGGAGCGACCTGCCCGACGACCCGCGCTTCTACCGGATAGCGGACATGCTCGCCGAGCAGGGGCGTTACGGCCAGAAGACCGGGCGCGGCATGTACCTGTACGAGCCGGGATCGCGCACGCCGACCCCGGACCCGGAGGTCAAGAAGATGATTCGCGCGGAAGCGGAGCGCTTGGGCGTAGAGCAGCGCGACATCGAACCGGACGAGATCATCGACCGCTGCATCTACGGGCTGGTCACCGAAGGGGCCCGCATCCTGGAAGAGGGAATCGCCGCGCGTTCCTCGGACATCGACGTAATCTGGATCAACGGTTACGGGTTCCCGCGCCACCGGGGCGGCCCGATGCATTACGCCGATCAGGTCGGGCTCGACACGGTCTATCGGCGCGTCTCGGAGCTCGCGGAGCGGTTCGGCTCGACGTATTGGCGGCCGCCTGCGCTGTTGAAATCGCTCGCGGCGAAAAACGGTGGGTTCGGCGACTACGCCGGCTAGCCGCTCTCAGGCGCCGGCAAGGCGACTGCGCAGCCGCTCGACTTCCCGCTCCAGGTCGCGGAGCCGTTTCTGGGTGTCGGGCAGGCGCCGCGCCGCGGCGACCTGCTTGCGGTAGGCGCGCGATTCGACCGCCGGATAGCCGAGATAGTCTTGCCCCGGAGGGATGCTGGCATAGACGACGCTCTTGGCGCCGACCGTGACGCCGGCGCCGATCTCCAGATGGCCGCAGACACCCACCTGCCCCGCGAGCGACACGTTGTCGCCCACGTTGACGGAACCCGCGATACCCACCTGGGCGACGAACATGCAGTGCTGTCCGACTTTCGTGCCGTGACCGATCACGACGCCGTCGCTGAATTTCGTCCCCCTGCCGATTCTCGTCTCGCCGAGCGTGGCTCGATTGAGCGTGCAGCAGGCGCCCATCTCGACGTCGTCCTCGATGACGACCCGCCCTATCTGGGGGATCTTGAACCATGCGCCATCGACCGGCACGTAACCGAGCCCGTCCTCGCCGACGACCGTGCCGGAATGCAGCGCGACTCGGTCACCCAGGCAAGACCCGTCGTAGATGACGACGTTGGGGTAGAGGATGACGTCGTCGCCGATCGTGACGTCGTCGCCGACGAAACAGCCGGGGTAAATCGTCGCATTCGCACCGATCGTCACCCGCCGGCAAATCGTGACGTTCGGCGCAATGTTCGCGTTGTCGCCGATCGTCGCCGACGCGTCGATCATGGCGCGCTCGTCTCGCCCCCACTGCGGATGCTCACGGTAGCCGTGAATATGGATGATCGCCACCGTGATCGCGGCGTAGGGATCCGCACATCGTATTACGGTCAATCCCTCGGGTATTTGATCGTCCCTGCCGACGATGACTGCGGACGCGCGCGTAGTATCGAGTTGCTGGCGATACTTTGGGTTCGCGAGAAAACTGATCTCGCCGCTGGTCGCGTCTTCGAGTGTGTTCACGGAACGTATCTCGGTGCCCGGGTCGCCGACGATCTCGCAGTCGAACCCACGTTTGCCGAGGATTCGGGACAGCTCGGCTAGGTCGATACTGGACATAAGGCAAGGCTCCGCTCGGTGCGCCGGTCAGAAGATAGAACGATGCCAGAAGACAAACGCGGCGTCACTCAACTCGCGCCGGCGTCCGGTCGCCAGCGATCGCCGCTCCTCGCCGCGCGTCCGTCCGTCTCGAGCTTCAACAAGTGCGCGAACAGCGAGCGCTGGGCGACCCCGTGGAGTGACGGATCGACTTCGTCGTATACCTTTGTCACGAGCTCTGCCAGGGTCGTGTCGGGGTGCTCGCGCAACCGTTCCATCACTTTCGCTTCCCGCTCGAGCCGGTGCGCGATGAGCCAATCGATGGCGGCGTACGGCGCATCGATCGGCGCGCCGTGGCCCGGCGCGATCGTCGTAAAGGACTCGTTCTTCAACCGCCGCAGTGACTCCAAATAGTCGCACATGCTGCCGTCGGGCGGATCGATGACGACGGTCGAGCCGTTGATGATGTGGTCGCCCGTGAACAGCCACCGGTGTCGGCTGTGCAAATACCAGAGATGATTCGACGCGTGTCCGGGCGTGTGCAGAACCGCGAGCTCGAGCTCGGGTGTCGTGAACCGGTCGCCGTCGGCGAGCCGCCGGTGCGGCGCGAAGGTCGAATCCTGATGCCGGCCGGGCGGCGCCGCCAGACCTAACAGCTCGGCACCGGTCTCCGCCGCCAGCCGCGTCGCCGCCGGCGAGTGGTCCGGATGCGTGTGCGTGACCAGCACCCACTTGATGGGCGCACCGGCGTCGGCGACGATCTGCGCCACGTGACGATCGATCAAGGGCCCCGGATCGATGACGGCGATCTCGTTCTCGCCCAATAGGTAGGTGTTGGTGCCGGGTCCGGTCATCATGCCAGCGTTGGGCGCTATCAGGCGCCGGATTCCCGGTACGAGCGTGCTCGTCACGCCGGCGACGAGGTCTTCGTTCATCGCGGCTCCCCGGTCTCCGTATACTCGGGATAGTCCGGATCGCCGGGCAACACGAAGCGCTTCTCGCCGTCGACGAAGACGATCGCCGGCTGCTGGCACGCGACGCCCTCGCGACTCTGTCGATCGGCCCAGTCGAGGAGCGCCGCTGTCGTCGAGAACCCGCGCAGGCGCTCGAGCGTCATGACGGTCGGAAACGGCAACTCGATCGCGCCGGCTTCGTGATCCGCGAGCGCGGCGCTCGCCGACATCCACCGGCTGTCGGTCAGCTCCGCACCGCAGTGGGTCGCCTCCTGCCCCTCCGGCGCCGGCGCGATGAAGAACCGGGTGGTGAAGCGTTTCTTGACCTCTCGCGGCGTGATCCAGAACGCGAAGTAGTGGAGCGCATCGCAGGCGAGCTGCAGCTCGAATCGTTCGAGGAATTCCAGCCAAGACGTCCGGCCGGCGTTGAGCGGCTCGCGGTATCGGGCCAGCGAATCGGCGTCGGCCCAGGCCCCGTCCGTCGGCCGCGCGAGCAGCACGCCGGCCTCTTCGAACAGCTCCCGCAGGGCCGCGCTGTAGTAGGCGAGCCCGCCCGCGGCCAGGCACAGATTGGCGCTCGCCGTCGCGTCGTCGAGCCCGCTGCAGCGCGGTTCGACGGCGTAATCGTCGGCGCACAGCATGCCGCCGGGGAACACGTAGGTCGAGCCGAACGATGCCTTTGCGTGCCGCAGCACGAGCAAGAGCTCGGGTGCATTGTCGCCGTCGCGGGCCACCGCGATCGTCGCCGACGGCAGCGGTCTGGCGACGGACGCCGGCCGTTCGATGGTCATGGCAGTCTCAGCGATCCGCTTCCGGCGTGCCGGACTCGACGTAGGCTTTCAAACGCTCGAGCTGCTCGACTAAGACGGCATCGACGGCGGGAGCGAGGGCATCGACGCCGTCCGGCCGGTAGCCTCCGACCGCGTACCGCAGCGTCACGCTCGTGCCGCTGTCCACCTCGTCAAACTCGAACGTCATATTGCCGGCCACGCCCATCAGACCGAGCGGACCCAGACCGCCGCTCAGGCGCAGCATGACGCCGGGATTGACGAAGGACACGGTCATGTGCACCAGGCCTGCGTCGCTGCCCAAGACTTCACAGAAACAGCCCTGCGCGCGCGGCTCGATATAGAGATTCTCCGCGTTACCCGAGACCGTGTGATCCGGGTTCCACCATTGGCCGACGTCGGCGACCAGTCTGCGATAAACCTCCGAGCGCGGCGCAGCGATCACGACGGTGTGCCGTGTGGAAAAGCCGACCGCGCTCGCGTCCAATACTTCGGCCGAGAGGCGTGGCGCCGCCATCAGGCCGAAAAGAACCATCAGGCAGCCTATCTGTCTATTCATGTCCATCCGCGATCGCCCGACGCCGGCGGTCGGCGTCACGCCTTCGGAGCTTAACGAATCGCGTCCGGAACGCGAAGCCCGCGGCGTCAGATGACGTCGATCGGCAGCAAGCTCACCAACAGGAACAGGGCGCTGACGAGCGCCAGGCTGAAATACAATCGGCGTAGCAGGATCATGATTGGAAACGATCGCTCTGATAACGTTGCGAGGATTATGGTGGGCGCTCGCTGAACCGCGGCTGAAGCCGGCTAGATCTAGATAAGTAATTGTTTTAATTGATTTTTATGCCTACAATACCGCACCGAGGGAAAGCGGCGATGCGACAAGCGGCACTGAGCGACGCGTCCGAGCTGGCCCGATTCGTCGAGCAACACCGGCAGCTGACGGTCCTGAGCGGCGCGGGCTGCAGCACCGCGTCCGGCATCCCGGAATACCGCGACGACGCCGGGCGATGGAAACACGCCCGGCCGGTACAGTACGCGGATTTCATCGGCTCGGCGGCCGTTCGGCAGCGCTACTGGGCGCGGAGCTACGTCGGCTGGACGCGCATCGCGCGCGCCCGACCAAACGAAGCCCATTACGCGCTGGCCGCGCTCGAGCGCAGGGGCTATGTCGATCAGCTGATTACTCAGAACGTCGACAATTTGCACCGCTTGGCGGGCAGCCGAAGAGTCATCGACCTGCACGGCGTGCTGCACACCGTTCGCTGCCTCGGATGCGGCAGAAAAAGCGCCCGCAGAGCCCTGCAGGACGAGCTCGAGCGGTCAAACCGCGGCTGGTCCCCGAAGGCCGCGACCGTGGCGCCGGACGGGGATGCCGGACTCGACGACGGCGACGTTGCCTGTTTCGAGGTGCCGGACTGCCGAGCCTGTGGCGGCATCTTGAAACCGGACGTCGTGTTCTTTGGCGAGAACGTGCCCCGCGAGCGCGTCAGACGCTGCCGCGACACGCTTGGCCGATCGCAGGCGCTGTTGGTCGTCGGGTCGTCGCTCATGGTGTTCTCGGGATTCCGCTTTGCGCGCGAGGCGCGAGCAGCCGGCAAGCCGGTCGCCATCATCAACCGGGGCAAGACGCGCGCCGACGAGTTTGCGGCCAGGCGCTTCGTCGGCGATTGCGGCGAGCTATTAGGCCACGTGGCCCGATATCTCGCCGCCTGATGCTAAAGGCGCCTGGAGGAACGGATGTTGGAGGAATGGACCGTTGCGTTCGAACATCGCTCGGTCGCGGCCTGCTCGGACCGGGCGCTGGTCTTGGCGTCGCTCGATATCCCGCATCAGATGGTGCACTCCGACGGCTTCTGCCGCCTGATCGTACCGCCCGAGGCGAGCGAACGCGCCAGGCTCGAGCTCGAGCAATACGAACGAGAGAATCGCCAGGCGGCGCCGGCGCCGAGACCGGTCGAACCGGTCTATCAAGATGCCCTCCCCGGCGTGCTGGCCTACATCGGCACCATCGGGCTGTTCGCCTGGCTCGCCGGTGAGGCGGCATTCGGTCGAGACTGGCTGGCCGCGGGCCGTATCGACGGTAGGCTGCTGCGCGAGGGAGAGCTGTGGCGTACGTTCACTGCGCTGACCTTGCACCTCGATCTCAAACACCTGCTCGGCAACATGGGCTTCGGCGCGCTGTTCGGCTTGTTCGCCGGCCGTCTCGCCGGCCCGGGCGTGGCCTGGCTCACGATCGTCCTGGCCGCGGCACTCGCCAATGGCCTCAACACGCTGTTGCTGGATCCGAGTCACCGCTCGATCGGTGCCTCAACCGCGGTATTTGCAGCTTTGGGGCTCGCGTCGGGGTTCGTCTGGCGCGGGCGGCTGATGGCACAGGATCGCTGGCCCTATCGTCTTGGTCCGATCATCGGCGGCATCGCGCTGCTTGCCTACACCGGCACCGGCGACGAGAACACCGACATCGGCGCCCACTTGGCGGGATTCGCCTGCGGCTTTGCCGCCGGCATGCTCTTGATACGCGCCGCAGCGCGCCTTGGCGACCGCCGCCTGCAGCTGACCTGTGGGGCCGTCGCGATGGCGTTGATCGTCGCTGGCTGGCTGATCGCGCTCGCCTGACATTCGCGCTCGGACACCATAGCGCGGTTACCCATCCCGGGAACGCCGAGGTTAGAATTCGCCCGGCAGTTGTCCGCGCGGAGACCTCGCCGTTTGAATAGACTGTTCGTGATCCTGCTGGTCCTCGTGATCATCGGCGCCTTGACGCTCAACGTCCGCTACGGGTCCGGCGACCCTTACCCGGACCTGAGCGCGACGCCGCGCTTGGACGATGCTGCGCTCGAGGTCGTGCTGAGCTACTCGGAGCCGGTCGGCAACGTCGCGGTAGGGCCCGACGGACGGGTGTTCTTCACGGTGCATCCGGAGGCGCGACCCGAGGACAACAAGCTGCTGGAATGGGTCGACGACGCGGCGGAGCCGTATCCGAACGGGACCGTGCAGCCGCACCTGTTCGACACGGTCTTGGGACTGGTCATCGATCGCCACAATCGCCTTTGGACAATCGACCACGGTAACCACGGTTTCCGTACCGCGCGGCTGCTCGCGTTCGACCTCGCCAGCGGCGATGTCGTTCACGACCACGAGTTCCGCGCCGCCGTCGCGCCGGCCGGCTCGATGCTGCAGGATCTTCAGGTCAGCGCCGACGGCCGGACCGTGTTCATCGCCGACGCGAGCATCTGGCGAAAATCGCCGGCCCTCGTCGTGTACGACGTGGAGACGCGCAGCGCACGGCGGGTGCTCGAATCGCATCCGTCCGTGAGCGCAGAAGACTATCTCATCCGCACCCCCACGCGCGACATGAGCTACTTGGGCGGCCTGGTTTCGCTCAAAGCCGGGGTCGACGGCATTGCCATCGACGCCGACAACACCTGGCTGTACTACGGCGCCATCAACCAGAGCGGCCTGTATCGGATCGCGGTCAGAGACCTGTTGGATCCCGGGCTCCCCGCCGGGCAGCTGTCGAATCGCGTCCAGCGCTATTCCGACAAACCGATGAGCGACGGGCTCAGCAGCGACATCGACGGTAACGTTTACGTCACCGACGTCGAGCACGGCGCGGTCATGCTCGTCGACCGCGACCGCCGCCTGACGACCTTGATCAAGTCGTCGCAGATACGTTGGGCGGATGGGTTGTCGTTCGGACCGGACGGCTGGCTGTACCTTGCCGACAGCGCGATCCCCGACCTCGTGCTGAAGAGCTCGGAACACGTCGCGCAGCAGGGACCCTACTTCATTTTCCGCTTCCGCCCGGGTCACGCGGGCATTCCCGGCCACTAGGCGTCATCCCGACCTCATGTCGATCACCACCCTGTACGCGATCGTCGTACTGATTTGGGGCACGACCTGGTTCGCGATCTCGTTTCAGCTCGGCACCGTTGCCGAGGAATGGTCCGTCGCGTACCGTTTCGCGCTCGCTGCCGTCTGCCTGTTCGTCTATGCGCGAATCGCGGGCCACCGCATTGCTCTCCCGCTGCGTGACTATGCCTTGATCGTCGTCATGGGCGCGCTGATGTTCTCCATCAGCTACGTGCTGGTGTACTTCGGCAGCAGTTACATCGCAACCGGGCTGGTAGCGGTTCTGTACAGCTTGATCGTGATCATGAACGGTGCGCTCGAACGAGTTTGCTACGGGACGCCGTTCGACCGGCGCCTCTTGCTGGCGTCGATCGTAGGGCTGACTGGAACCGCGCTCGTGTTTTGGCCGGAGGTCTCGAGTCTGGATCTCGGGGATCGCGCGCTGATCGGCGTTGCTTTGACCGTTACGTCGGTGCTGATCGCGGCGCTCGGCAACATGGCGGCGATCGGCAACACGCGGCGCGGCTGGCCGGTCGTCGTCGTCAATGCGCACGCAATGGCTTGGGGTGCCCTCACCTCGGCGTCGATCGCCGTCCTGCTCGGACGACCGCTCACGTTCTCGGCGAGCGTCGAATATGTCACGTCGCTGTTGTTTCTGGCAATCTTCGGTTCGTCGATCGCGTTCGGTTGCTACCTGGCGCTGTTGAAACAGATCGGTTCGGCGCGCGCATCGTACGCATCAGTGCTGTTTCCGATCGTCGCACTTTTGATCTCGACGTATTTCGAGGGCTATCGATGGACGGCGGCGGCGGCCGCCGGTGTCGCCATGATCCTGACCGGCAACTGGCTTGCCTTGAGTCGAGCACCGGTACGGATCGATACGCAAGAGAATCCATGACCGACAAATTAGGGGGTAACCGTGGAAGAATTTCAGATCAGTGACATCGACTGGGCCGGCATGCTAGCCAAATTGCAGGGGCTCGGCGTCGACTTCGCGATTGATCTCTTCACCGCGATCGTCATTTTCTACGTCGGCCGTCTGATTGCTCGCGACTTCAGCAACGGCGTGCGCAAGCTGATGCGATCGCGGCAACTCGACAAGATTCTCGAAACGTTCGTCTCGAATCTCGTCTACTGGACATTGATGGCCTTCGTCATCATCGCGACGATCGGTCAGCTCGGCGTGCAGACGACGTCGTTGATTGCCCTGGTGGGCGCTGCCGGCCTCGCCATCGGCCTGGCGCTGCAGGGATCCCTAGCCAACTTCGCGGCCGGCGTGCTGATCGTCATGTTCAGACCCTACAAGGTCGGCGATTGGATCGAGGCCGCCGGGGTCTCCGGCTCGGTGGTGCAGGTCCAGATCCTCACGACGATCTTGAAGACCGGCGACAACAAGCAGGTGATCGTGCCGAACTCCGAAATCATGGGCAGCATCATCACGAACTATTCGGCCAACGACACACGCCGCGTCGACTTGACCGTCGGCGTCAGTTACGACGACGATCTCGACAAGGTGCGCAGCACGATTCAGGAGCTGGTCGACGCCGACGAGCGGATCCTCAAAGATCCTGCCTGTCAGATCGTGGTCTCCGAGCTGGCGGATTCGAGCGTGAATTTCGCCGTGCGGCCGTGGGTCAAGACCGCGGACTACTGGAGCGTGTACTTCGACCTCACCGAGGCCATCAAGAAGCGCTTCGACAAGGAAGGCATCTCGTTCCCGTTCCCGCAGCAGGACGTGCATCTGCACCGGGCGGGTTAGTCGGCGAGATCGGGTTCGACGAAGCACCATCTGAGCCCGGGGATCTGCTCCTTCAGGCGCTCTTCGAGCGTATTGATCGTCGTCACGCCGGCTTCGATCGTCGTCCCTGGGCGCAGCTTGATTTTGGTCGCGAGCATGGTGTCGGGGCCGAACTGCATCGTGATCGTGTTGTAGACGAGCTCGACGTCGGGCTGATTCTCGATGACGTCCTGGATCGCCGCACTAATCTCCGGATCGGCCGACTGGCCGACCAGGAGCGACCGCACACGCACCGACAGGAACACCGAAATGACGACCAGGATGACGCCGATGCACATGGAGCCAACCGCGTCGTAGGCGGGATCGCCCGTCAGCCAGGCGAGCGTCAGGAAAGCGAACGCCAGTATCAGCCCGAGCAGCGCCGCGATGTCCTCGCCCAATACCACCACGAGCGCGGAGTTTCGCGTGTGCTTGAGCCATTCGCCGAACGGACGCTGACGGCGTACCAGGCGAATCTCGCGCAGGCAGCCCAAGAGCGAAAACGTCTCCAGCACGATGGCGACGCCGAGCACCAGCAGCGCGACCCAGATCTGTGATAGCGGCTCCGGATGAGACAGCTTGTGGAATCCCTCGTAGATAGAGAACAACCCGCCGACGCTGAACAAGAGCATGGCGACGATGAAGCTCCAGAAGTAGCTGAGCTTGCCGTAGCCCAGCGGATGTTTCTCGTCGGGCGGCTTCGTGGACTGCTTGAGCCCCAGATAGAGCAGCACCTGGTTGCCCGTGTCAGCGTAGGAGTGGATCGCCTCGGCGAGCATGCTGCCGGATCCGGTCAACCAGGCGGCCCAGGACTTCGAGATCGCGATGCCGAAGTTCGCCAGGAAAGCGTACAGGATGGCTCGGGCCGTGGATTCGTGTGATGATGACATTCGCCTGTGCCGGTCAACCAAAGGCCGCCATTGTCGTTAATCGTACTAGGGTGCGCCACCGGGATCGCTCCGCTTCGGCGGGGCGCATCCGGCTCGGGCACGAATTCGACGGAACCACACCTTGAGGAGGTTGCCTATGCGCCGTTCGACAACGATCCTGGCAGGGGCCGTCGCGCTCGCGACGGTCGCCGGCTGCGCGGCTCACCCGGACCCGATCGTCGACATGCAGGGCGTCAACGAAAGCCAACTGGCGCGCGACTGGGAGGAATGCGAAGCCTACGCGCAGCAGGTGCGAATCGAACAGGGCGCGGCGAAAGGCGCCGCCGGCGGGGCGATCATCGGCGCTGCGGCCGGTGCGATCAGCGGCGATGCCGGCCAAGGCGCCGGCTACGGGGCGATTTACGGCGGCACGCGCTCGGGGCTGGATGCCGATCGCGACAAGCAGATGGTGTTCAAGCGCTGCCTGCGCGGTCGCGGCTACCGGGTACTTAATTAAGAGTCGGCGAGGCCTAAGCCGCGCCGGTTGACCCTGCCGGCGGAAATCGGATACTGTACGTTTATACAGTAATCCGCCCGGACAGATGCGCCCTCCCTCGATCAAAGGCCGCGGCGCGGCCACTGCGATCCCGAACCGCTTTGCGGTCCGCGCGGTCGAGCGCGACGCGCCGGCCGAGCCGGTCCGAGCGCCCGAAACGCGCCTGAAGCCGATGCGTGCGGGCCGTATCATCAGCACGAATCGCTCGCCGGACGTGCCCTTCGAGCGTTCGATCAACCCGTACCAAGGGTGCGAACACGGCTGCATCTACTGCTACGCGCGACCGAGCCACAGCTATCTGGACCTGTCGCCGGGTCTCGACTTCGAAACGAAGATCTTCTACAAGCCGAATGCCGTCGAGCGGCTGCTCGCCGAGTGGGAGAAGCCGAGCTACCAAGCCAAGCCCATCACGATCGGCGCCAACACGGATCCCTACCAGCCGGCCGAGAAGGAGCTCCAGATCACGCGGGGGCTCTTGGCGGCGTTCTTGGAGCATCGCCATCCGGTCAGCCTGGTGAGTAAAGGCTCCTTGATGCGGCGGGATCTCGATCTGCTCGCAGAACTGGCGGCGTTGCGGCTGTGTTCGGTCGCGATCAGCATACCGACCGCGGATAACGCCCTCAAACGCGTCCTCGAGCCGCGCGTGCCGTCAGCCGAGACGCGCTTCGAGTTGATCGCGGATCTGAAAAGCGCAGGCGTACCCGTGAGCCTCTTGATGGCGCCCGTGATCCCGGCCGTCAACGACCGGGAAATCGAATCGATCGTCGAACGCGCCGCTCGAAGCGGCGCGGACGGCGCCGCCTGGGTCCTGCTGCGGCTGCCGCACGAGCTGAAGCCCCTGTTCGACGATTGGCTAACGCGCCATATGCCGGATCGCGCGTCGCACGTCATGAGCCTTCTCAGGCAGGCGAGTGGCGGCAAAGATTATGACAATCGATTCGGCCTTCGCCAGACCGGACGTGGGCCGTACGCGCAGATGATTGCGCAACGCTTTGCGGCGGCCTGTAGGCGACACGGCGTAACGCACGGCGAACGGCCGCCCGAGCTGGACCGCTCGCTCTTCTCACCACCCGGTAAGTGTCAGATTTCTCTACCCTTTTAACCATTCTGGTGCGCCTGCAGCTACCGGGAAAATGCCCGAAGCGGTATAGTAATGAGAGGGCTCGAGCGGTAACGCGACATAAGAACTATTGAGGTGCCGCGTAGTCAGATTGACTAGTTCGCAGCTAGAATAGCAATCAGCATGAAACCCAGCGTCGAGAATGCAAATAGCGTTGCGGTATTCGGCAGCGCAGCCTTGATCTGCCTTCTTGGCGGCGCCTCCGCCGCCCTCGCACAAGTCGGCTCGACGACCGATGCAGAGCTTGCGGCGAACACGGCTGCGGAGAGCGTGGACGCCGCCGCTGCGGCCAGCGATGCGGCGGGCGAGGAGGAGGAGCTCGCACCGATCGTTCTCGAAGAGCGGCCGCTGTTCGAAGAAGAACCTTACTTCGACCAGGCGGACGAAGAAGAGATCGTCGACGCGGGGCCACAGCCCGAAAGCGACGAGCAGAGACTGCGCCGCTTGTTCGTGCTGTATCTGGATGCGGTATCCGACAACATGTTCGCGGAGGCGGACAGCCTCGCGAAACAGATCGTCGAGCTGACGATCAGGATCCACGGCCTCGACAGTCACGAATCGGCGAAAGCGCTGACGAATCTCGCAATCGCGCAGCACGGCATCGACGACTACGAGTCGGCGATCCTGAACTACAATGCAGCGATCGACATCATCGAGCGAGTGGAAGACCGGCTGCATTCCGGGCTGATCAATCCACTGCGCGGACTGGGCGCTGCGCAGCTGTCGTCGGGTCGTCCGGATCTGGCGCGCGCCACCTTCGATCGGGCAGTGCACATCAGCCACGTCAACGAAGGCCCGCACAATCTCGAGCAGGTCGAAACCCTGCAGTCACTCGCCGAAACCTACATCGCGGTCGGCGAGTTCGACGAGGCGATCGACGTGCAGAAGCGCATCTATTACCTACAGGCGCGCAATGTCGATTCGAAGAGCGTCGACATCATCCCGGCCCTCAAGACGCGCGCCAACTGGCAGCGTCGCATGCAGCTCTACGAACAAGAGCGTTACACCTGGCGTCGCATCATCAGCGTCATCGAGAAAAACGAGGGCAAGAACAGCCTCGGACTCATCGGTCCGCTGACCGAGCTCGGCAACTCGTATCTCTTCGTCAACTACACCGACGTCCCGTATGCGCAGCCGGCATCGATCACCTCTGGTGAGATCTACCTGAAACGCGCCGTGCGAGTCGCCGAGGCGAACCCGGAGGCGGACTGGAACATCCTGATTGACTCGATGCTGGAGCTCGGCGACTACTACGTGCTGACCGAACGCGCGAATCGAGGTCACCGGGTGTATCGAGAGGTCTGGAAACGGCTCTCCGAGGACGAAGCTCGGCTCAAGGCTCGATTCGACAAGCTGGAAACCGTCGTCGTGCTGCAGAACGTCGCCCCCCCCAAGATGTACGGCGGCGACCCGGCGGTGCCGGTCAGCGGTGACCTGCCGGGTTTCGAGACCGGCAGCGCGGTGTTTCAATACTCGGTCACGACCCGTGGACGAGCGACGAGTATCCGCTTGCTCGAGGCCGATCCGCCGGGTCTCGACGACATGTATCAGGCGGTCGGCCGCGAGCTGCGCCGAATGCTCCACCGGCCGCGATTCGCAGCCGGAGAACCGGTGCGGACCGACAGCGTGACGTACACTCACACGTTCTACTACCGGCAAGCCGACCTGCCGTCGGCACCGGGCAGCGCCGAGCAGAGCGACGACGACGCGTCCACCGACTGATGACGATGTTTCCGAACCGACGCAGCGATGATGGATGGTCGAACTCCGGACTCGCTGCGACGCTCCTCGGTAACGGCTTGGCGTTCTTCGGCGCAGGATCGGCATTCGCCGCCTGCGATGAGCAGTTCCTTTGCATCCTCGAGCATCGCCACGGTGACCGCATCGAGCTGCGCGCCGAAAACGTGAGCGAATTTCCGATCACCTACACGGTGCGCGTGCGCACGAGAGATTTCGACGTCGACGGCGCCAAGACCGTGACGCGGACCTTGTCGGGCCGGGAGTCGGAAGTCGCCGTCTCCCTGTTGCGCGGTAACAAAAAAGGCGAGTATCGCTTCTCTTACGACTGGACGGTTGGCGACAAAGACGCCGTGCACGACGATGCGCACGTCTATCAGCTGCCGTACGCGAGCGGCAAGAGCTATCGGGTGATTCAGAGCTTCGGATCCCGATTCAGCCACACCGGCCTGGAGCAATTCGCGATCGATTTCCTGATGAAAGAGGGTACGCCGGTGCACGCCGCGCGCACCGGGGTGGTGGCGCGACTCGAGGAAGCGCACTCCATCGGTTGCTGGAAAGACGGCTGCGGGCGCTATGCGAATTACGTCGTCATCCTGCACGACGACGGCACGACCGGCGAGTACTATCACCTGCAACAAGACGGTGTGCTCGTCGACCTCGGCGAGCGCGTGTTCGCCGGACAGAAGATAGCGCTGTCCGGCAACACCGGTCATACGACGGTGCCGCACCTGCATTTTGCCGTGTACCGAGCGGTCGCCTGGGGCAATACGCAATCGGTCCCCGTACGTTTCGCGAGCGCCGACGGGATCATCGACCGCCCCCGACGGGGCGGGCGTTATCAGGCGGCGCCGATCCGTACGGCCCAGAGCGAGCCGGCCCCCACGAACCTGAATCGCTACACCACCACCACCGAATAAGGGCTTCACCGTGTTCGATAAAGCCAAGAAGCGCGCACTGCCCGGTGCCGACGAGGCGCTGCCGGGACGGCCGCAGACCATGCCGGTCGCGGAGGCACATTTCGTCAACGGCAACCCGCTCGAGCCGCCGTTCCCGGAGCGAATGCGGCAGGCCGTATTCGGCCTGGGCTGCTTTTGGGGCGCCGAACGTGTCTTTTGGGAGACCGAAGGCGTCTACACGACGGCGGTCGGCTACGCGGGCGGCGTGACGCCGAATCCCAGCTATCAAGAAGTCTGCAGCGGTGCGACCGGACACGCGGAAGTCGTCCTGGTCGTGTTCGATCCGGATATCGTCAGCTACGAGCAGCTGCTCGGGCTGTTTTGGGAGTCGCACGATCCGACCCAAGTCATGCGCCAGGGCAACGACGTCGGCACGCAGTATCGGTCCGCGATCTATACCGTCTCGCCGCAGCATTCCGCTGCCGCCGAGACGTCACGTGACGTCTACCAGAAGCAACTGGAGCAAGCAGGCTACGGCGCGATCACGACCGAAATCGAGCCGCTCGAGAAGTTCTACTACGCCGAGGATTACCACCAGCAATACCTTGCCAAGAATCCGGGCGGCTATTGCGGCCTCGGCGGCACTGGGGTCGGTTGTCCGGTCGGGCTATCCGCATAGCGCACAGCCGTCGTGCCGGAGCTGCCGGACATCGAGCTCTATATCCATGCGCTCGATGCGCGGATCCGCGGCAATACGCTCAAGAACATTCGCATCGCCAACCCGTTCCTCGTGCGCAGCGTCGAGCCGCCTATTGACGCCGCGATTGATCGCCGCGTTCGGCGACTTCGCCGCGTTGGCAAGCGCATCGCAATCGGTCTCGAATCGGACTACTGGCTGGTGCTGCACCTGATGATCGCCGGCAGGCTTCAATGGCTGGACGACCGGCCGGTCTTGAAGTCGAAGACACGGCTCGCCTCGTTCGATTTCGACAACGGCAGCGTATTGTTGACCGAAGCCGGCAGCAAGAAACGGGCGTCGCTCCACCTGGTACACGGTGAGGCCGCGCTCGCACAGCACGACCCCGGCGGCATCGAACCCCTGCGGTGTTCGCAGGCCGAGTTCTTCGAGCAGCTCTCGATCGAGAACCGGACGCTCAAACGGACGCTGACCGACCCGCGCCGCTTCAGCGGCATCGGCAACGCCTACTCCGACGAGATCCTGCACGCCGCACGCTTGTCGCCGGTGAAGCTGACGTCCCGGCTTACCGAAGCCGAGAAGTCGCGCCTGTTCGACGCGACCCGACAGACGCTCGAAGACTGGACGGCACGGCTGCTCGAGGAAACCGGCGATGCATTCCCAGCGAGAGTCACGGCATTCAAGCAGGGGATGGCCGTGCACGGCCGTTTCGGCAAGCCCTGCCCCGTCTGCGGCGCAACGGTCCAGCGGATCCGCTACAAGAGCCGCGAGACCAACTACTGCGCGGTCTGCCAGACAGGCGGAAAGCTGCTCGCCGATCGCTCCTTGTCGCGGCTCCTGAAAGACGACTGGCCGGACGCCGTGGACGAACCCGCAGTGCGTTGAACGCGCATTGACGGTACTATTGGCGGCCGCTCGAACCCCGACCGAGACCGCTATATTGAGCAAGAAAACGAAAAAAACCAGCAAGGCCCGCCGCCCGGGACGGAGCCAGGCCGAACAGGCGGTCCGTACGCTGCTCCTGTGGGCCGGCGAGGATCCGGATCGCGAGGGACTCAAAGATACGCCCAAGCGAGTGGCGCTGGCGTACGAAGACTGGTTTGGCGGTTACAAAGAGGATCCCGTCCGCTTTTTGAGGCGGACGTTCGAGGAGGTCGAAGGGTACGACGAGATGATCGTGCTGCGCGACATCTCATTCGAGTCCCACTGCGAGCACCACATGGCGCCGATCATCGGCAAAGCACATGTCGGCTACCTGCCGAACAACAAAGTGGTCGGCATCAGCAAGCTCGCGCGCGTGGTCGAAGCATTCGCTCGGCGACTGCAGGTGCAGGAGAAAATGACGGCGCAGATTGCCAACTGCATTCAGGACGTGCTGAAACCCAAGGGTTGCGGCGTCATCATCAAGGCGACGCACCAGTGCATGACGACCCGCGGCGTACGCAAGACCGACGTCTCGATGGTCACCAGCCAGATGCTGGGCAGCTTTCGCAAAGACGCCCGCACGCGCTCCGAATTTCTGGAGATCATCCGCAGCCATTCGTGAGGCGCCGCGCCTAGTTCAGTCCCGCTTCGCCGACTCCCTGACGGAAAACGATGTCGACCGGGATGTTCGCCGTGGTCAATCGATCGAGATCGGCTTCGAGCGCCGCGCCGATGACGCCTTTCTCGGCAGTCAAGGTGCGCGCCCCTTCGTAGTCGCCGTCACCCTGCAGGGTCAGCAGCAGCTCCGACAGCGCCGTCATCGCCTCCTTCATGCGATCGAAATCGACCCGGTAGGTGCCGGTCTCGGGATTGCGCACGAACGCGCCGCGATCGGCGAAGAAGTTGAAGCGGACCATGTTGGCCTTGCCGTGGGCACTGCTCGCTCCGAAGCGAATGGAGCGAAACACGCTGGCCATGAAGGTCACGTAGTAGTCGCGCAGATCGACGTCGCCAAGCTCTCCCGCTTCCGCGAGGCTCGTGATCATGTACAGACCGAGAATGTCGGCCTTGCCCTCCTCCATGCTCGACGCCACGTCCTTGAGCGCCTCGCGCACCGTGCCCGAGCCATCCACCGTGTTCTTGACGCCGAGCCCATGCGCGACCTCGTGGAACATGGTGTTCGCGAAAAACGCATCGAAGGTCACGTGGCTGCGTTGGCTCTCGTCGATCAGGACGCCGGTGATCGGCTCGAGTATCTTCTCGAACTTGGCCTGCATCGCGTTCTTGAGCTGCAGCCGCCGAGTGCCCTTCGCTAGCTGGACCTGCTCGTCGTTCGGCAGATTGATGGCGATCGTCTTGGAACCGGCATTGCTGTGCCCGGCATAGTAGATCGCATCGTACGCGTTCAGATCCGAATCGGTGCCCGGTGTCTCGCGCTTGTACTCCTCGGGGACCGGCAGACCTCGCTGCAGCTCGGGCAGAAACGCGGCAAACCGTGACAGGCGCTCGCTCCACGCCAGGTCCTTGATCAGGACGTAAGACTCGTACGCGGCGCGGTAACCGAAGAGGCGGTCCTCGTAGGTCTCGATCGCGCCGATGACGAGCTCGATCGGGTTGCCCTTTACGTCCATCCAGGCCAGATCGCTGGCCTGATAGTCGTCGCTCGTTAGCGCGTCGGCGCGCAGGCGCAGATAGTTGGCGAAACCGTCATGCTCGGCCAGATCGGCAGCGCGTTTGAGCAAGTCGGCCGCCCGCCCGAGCTCGGTCGCGTATTCGACGTGATAGGGCACGACGATCAGATTGCCGTGCTCGTCGCGGCGCAGGAACGAGTAGAGCCCGGCCTTGCCGTCGAGGTCGGCCGCCTCGAATTCGGCTTTCGTCATGTCGGCCGGGTAGAACTGCGCCCCGAGCGGCTTGGGGCCGACGCCTTCGATGAACGGTTTGTCGTCATTCAGCCGATCCCAGGGACCGTAGTTGATCTCGGCGAATCGCCGCACGCTGTCGACGCCGATGCTATCGAGCCAGGCCTCGTAGTCGTCGCCGTAGGCCTGGCGCCAGAACAGGTCGTCCATGATCGCGGACGCCTCGAACAGCAGCACGAGCATTTCGCGTTGGTCTGCCGACAGTCCGGAGAGGTCGGCAACGAGCGCAAACTCGGCGTAAATCTCGGGACGCGGCGCCACTCTTGTTACGGCAGCCTCGGCGGTCGCGGCCGGTGACTCCGTTACCGGCGCCTCGCCGGTCGGCGCGTCGTCGCCACAACCGACAATTGAGAGCGCAAGAAACAGGGGCGCGCCGCTACGCGCTATCGACGTCAAATCCACGGGTCAGCTCCATGATCTCGTTTCGACGGCCGCGATTATGGCACAGCCTCGATCATCGTTTGCGCGTCTTTGGCGCCGGCGGTAGCGTCCACTGCGCGGCAATGCGAAACTTGGCGGGTCCCGAAGCGGTCGAAAGCTTCATGATTGCGGCGAAGAAAATACTCGTCGGCGTCGGTGGCGTCGTCTTGTCGCTCGTGGCGATCGGCGTGTTGTTGCCGCCAGTCGCTCGCATAGAGCGGGCTATCCACATCGATACGCATCGCGCCACGGTGTTTGCCCTCGTCAACGACTTTCGTCAGATCAACAAGTGGGCTTCGCGGTTCACATCGGATCCGAACGTTCGCATTCGCTACGACGGGCCGCCTCGCGGCGTCGGCGCAGCGATGAGTTGGTCGGGAAGCGTCATCGGTCAGGGGACCCAGTCCATCGTCGAGAGCGTACCGTCCGAGCGTGTCGTCACACAGACGCGGAGCGATACCGGCGAGGCCCGCACGAGCTTTCACCTGAGCGAAGCCGACGGCGGCGCGGACGTGATATGGCGCTACGAGCGGGACTTCGGGCTGAACATCGTCGGCCGTTACTACGGGCTGCTGCTCGCCGGCATCGTCGGTCGCGAGCTCGCGGCGGGGCTCGACGGCCTGAAACGCATGGCGGAGAGCCTGCCGCCCAGCGATTTCAGCGATTTGGAGGTTGAGCACATGATCGTCGAGGCGGCCGACATCGCCTACATGCCCACTTCGAGCGAACCGCTCGCGAGGGCCATCTCGGAGGCGCTGGGCGATGCCTATTTTCAGGTGTTGAGCTTCATCGACGAGCACGGTCTCAAAGAAGCCGGTGCGCCCATGTCCATCAGCCGCGCCTTTCGTGGGGCGGAGCTGCGCTTCGATGCGGGTGTGCCGGTCAGCGGCATCAAGAGCTCGACACCGCGCGCAAAGGATTCGGTGCGTATCGGCAAAAGCTACGGCGGGCCGGTCATCCGCGTCAAGCACATCGGCTCCTACGTGACGCTCGGCCGTACCCACGACAAGATCGCCGCGTATCTGGCGGCGTTGGGGCTGGAACGAAACGGAGACGCTTGGGAATCGTACGTCAGCGATCCGACCCGCACCGCGTCCGAGGAGCTCCTGACGTACGTCTACTATCCGATCCGGCCGGATCGCTGACGAGCTGCCGCCCCGCTAGACGGATTTCAGCAGTATCGCCGGCACCTCCGACGTGTCGGCGACCGCCGGCAGCGGCTCTTCCACGTTGCCACCGCTGCGGATGAGATCGCCGTAGAGTTGCACCAGCCGCCGGGCACATTCGTCCGCTTCGACGATCGACATCTTGCGGACCGAGGCACAGATCGCGCCTTCGCCGTTCAACGGCGCCACCTGCGTCATCGTGCGGTAGAGGTCTGCGAACGGCTCCTTCACGGTCAGCGGCAGTGTCTCGTGGTCCAGATCCGCAAGATGTAGTTCGAAGGCGTCGATAAGACGTTGTTTTATGTGCCCATGGCCGGCAAGCACCGACAGCGCGGCGCAAAAACGGTCGACGTGGTGAGGCATGTCCACTCCAGCGTTCTTCTTGTAATGGCCGCTTTTTCACCTCTCAGCGGCTTCGTCACGCTCAAGTCCGGCCGCCTCCTGTGGCCCGGCACGGTGGCCGCCAATTCCGTTTGAGTACTTTTAGTCAATCAACGACCTGCGCCCGATTCTTATAGCAGACTTCGGGAATGGCACGCAAGCCCGCGGGGCAATCGTTACGCTTTGCTGATTTCGATCGTCCAGCGCTCCTCGTCGAGCGTGCGCTGCTCGGTGAATAGCGGCGCCGGCTGGCCGACCTGCCACTCGGTGGCCAAGGTCTCGGCCATGAGGTAGTCGCGATACTCCCCGAGCGCCGCTTCGACGCCCGGCGTGCCGGACACGCCCAGCACGATTCGGTCGGAGACCTCGAGGCCGGCGTTCTTCCTTGCCTCCTGCACCGTACGCACCAGCTCGCGCGCCAGGCCTTCGCGGATCAGCGCCGCATCCAGGGTCGTATCCAGCGCCGTCAGGAAGCCCGCGTCCTCGCCGCAGGCGTAGCCCTCCGCCGAGCTCGTCTCGATCAAGACGTCCTCGGCTCCGAGCTCGAGCGTCTGATCGTCGAGCTCGATCGAGAACGCCTCGCCGCGCGCCGCAGCGGCGGCGATCTCGGCACCGTCCGCGGCTTCGAGGGTGCGCCGAATTGCCGGAATCAGTTTCCCGTAGCGCTTGCCGATGCGCGGCAGATTCGGCTTGATCCGATAGCTGACGAGGCCCGCGTCGCGCGCGATGAACTCGATCGACTTGACGTTCAGTTCCTCGAGTATCTGATCCTGGTGATCCTCGAGCGCTTTCGCGGCCCGATCGTCGGGCGCACGAATCAAGAGCCGCTTGAGCGGCTGCCGCGTACGCAGACCCGTCTGACCGCGCGCGGCCCGGGCCAGGCCGACCACTTTCTGTACGACGTCGATCTCGTACAAGAGCTCGTCATCGTCTCGACGCGGGTCCGTCTCGGGCCACGCCGTCATGTGCACGCTGACCGGCGCGTCCGGATGTAGGCTGCGAACGAGATTCTGGTACACCGCCTCGGCGAGGAACGGCAGGAACGGCGCCATCAAGCGGTGGGCGCCGTCGAGGCATTCGTACAGGGTCAGGTAGGCCGAGCGCTTGTCCTCGAAATCCGTCGACTTCCAGAAGCGACGCCGGTTGCGGCGCACGTACCAGTTGCTCAACTGATCGACGAAAGACTCGATCGCGTCGCCCGCCGCCTTCAAGTCGAACCGATCCATCGCCTCGGTGCAGACGCATATCGTCCGCTCGAGCAGGGCCAAGGCCCAACGGTCGATCTCCGGTCTCTCTGCAACCGGCACTTCGGCCGTCCAATCCACGTCGTCGAGGCGCGCATACAGCACGAAGAAGCCGTAGGTGTTCCAGAACGTGTTGATGAAGGAGCTCGCGACGTCGGCGACGATTTCGACCGACACGCGCTTCTGCACATCGGGCGACAGCCTCGCGAGAAAATACCAGCGCAGCGCGTCTGCGCCTACGCTATCGAACACATCGTAAGGATTCACGATGTTGCCGAGCGACTTGGACATCTTCTTGCCGTCTTTGTCGACGATGTGACTCAGGCAGATACAGTTCCGGTACGCGACGCTGTCCGACACTAAGGTGGCGATCGCATGCAGCGTGTAGAACCAGCCGCGCGTCTGATCGATCGCCTCACAGATGTAGTCCGCCGGGAAATGCGTGCTAAAGGTGTCGGCGTTTTCGAACGGGTAGTGCCACTGCGCATACGACATCGCACCGGAGTCGAACCAACAGTCGATGACCTCGGGCACCCGCCGCCAGGTCTTGCCGTCTTTCTCGAACGTGACCTCGTCGACCGCCGGTCGATGGAGATCGAGGTCGCGGAGCTTTCGCCCTACTAGTTCTTCGAGCTCGGCGACCGAGCCGATACATAGATACTCGCCTTGTCCGTCGGACCACACCGGTAACGGAGTACCCCAGAAACGTTCGCGAGAGAGTGCCCAATCGATGTTGTTCTCCAGCCAGTTGCCGAAACGGCCGTCGCGTATGTGCTCGGGCACCCAGTTGATCGTGCTATTGAGCTCGACCATGCGGTCGCGGAACTTGGAGGTGCGGATGTACCAGGCGTTCTTCGCGTAGTAGATGACCGGATCGCCGGTGCGCCAGCCGAACGGGTAGTTGTGCCGGTAGCGCTCGGCACGGAACATCAGGCCGCGTTCCTCGAGGTTTCGGATCAGCGGCTTGTCGGCGTCCTTGAAAAACAGCCCGGCCACCGGCTTGACGGCAGCGAGGAAATGCCCGTCCTGTCCCACGCCGTGCACGACGGGCAGCCCATGCGCCTGGCCCAGCGCGAGATCGTCGACGCCGTACGCCGGCGCGCAGTGGACGATGCCGGTGCCGTCTTCCGTGCTGACGAACTCGGCCGGCACTACTTTGAACGCGTCGGCCTCGACGGGGAGGTCATCGAACAGCCGCACGTAGCGCATGCCGACAAGATCCGCTCCTTTGACGCGCTTCTTGACCGTATACGGCACGTCACGCATCACGGCGTCCAAGAGCGCTTCGGCGAGGATCAGCGTCTCTTCGCCCGACTCGACGTACACGTAGTCGATCTCCTCGTGAACCGCGAGCATCAGGTTGGACGGCAGGGTCCACGGCGTCGTCGTCCACACCAAAAACGAGGTGCGCTCCTCGCCGGCGACCCGGAAGCGCACGAAGATCGACGGATCCTCGACCTCGCGATAGCCCAGCGCCAACTCGTGAGAGGACAAGGTCGCGCCGATGCGCGGATCGTAGGGAACGACCTTATAGCCGCGGTAAATCAGGCCCTTGTCCCAGATGACTTTGAGCAGATGCCACACGCTCTCGATGTAGTCGTTGTCGAGCGTGTAATAGGCCTCGTCCATGTTGACCCAAAAGCCCATGCGGTCGGTCATCTTCTCCCAATCTTCGATGTAGCGCATTACCGACTCGCGGCAGCGTCGATTGAACTCGGCGATGCCGATCTTTTCGACGATCTCCTGCTTGTCGAAGATGCCGAGCTCTTTCTCGATCTCATGCTCGACCGGGAGACCGTGCGTGTCCCAGCCGGCTTTGCGCGGCACGTGATAGCCGCGCATGGTCTTGTAGCGCGGCACCGCATCCTTGAACGCGCGCGCCAGCACGTGGTGAATGCCCGGCTTGCCGTTGGCGGTAGGCGGACCGTCGTTGAATGTGAACAGCGGCCGCCCCGCCGATTGCTCGAGCGTGCGCGCAAACACCGCCTGCTCGTGCCAGAAATCCAGGATCTCCTGCTCGAGCTCCGGCCCGTCGTATCGACTTTCAATTTCCGCAAAAGGCATCGTCACTCTTCCAAAACGCAAATCGCCCCGAACGCATTCTCTTTGCGTCCGGGGCGACGAGAATTCTCTATCGCGGTACCACCCGGTTTTACGAGCATGGCGCTCGCCTCATAGGGCCCGATCTCGGGGGCCGGCCGGCTGCGTCTATTCTGCCGCTCGCACGCAAAACGAGCGCATTTCGGGCAGCGACTCCGGGGTGATGTTCGGCGGGGTCCGAGCCGGGGCTCGCACCGTCCCCCGGTCGCTGACATCGGGAATCGTCCGCCTACTCGTCCCCATCACAGTCTTAGGAGCGGCAAACTAGCGCCGGCGCCCGGAAAAAACAAGGGCATGCGGCCTGCAAGAGCGGGGCTCACGCCGCGACGGCCGGGATTTCTTGCCCGCCGCCCGACTCCTTGCGAGACTCAAGGCCCTGCCGTTTATCCTTGAGCTTTCGAGGGATGCACATGCGACACGACCACAGGCGCCGCACCGCAATCCTGCTCGTCGCGACCTGCGCGTCGCTTGCGTTCGTGCCTGCCGCGGCCGACGAGGCCGCAGCGCCAAAGCGCTTCGGCTTCGGCAGGGTCGCCACGCCGGAAGAGATCGCGGCCTGGGACATCGAGGTCCCGCCCGACGGCTCTGGGCTGCCGGCCGGCAGCGGCAGCGTGGCCGAGGGCAAACCGATCTACGCCGCCAAGTGCGCCGTCTGCCACGGCAGGACCGGCGTCGAAGGTCCGAACGACCGCCTCGTGGCACGACCCGGCGAGGGTTTCCCGACGGGCGCCAGTCCCGACTCGTGGACCAGCCGTACGATCGGCAACTACTGGCCCTATGCCACGACGGTGTTCGACTACATCCGCCGCAGCATGCCGCAAAACCTGCCGGGTTCGCTCCAGGACGACGAAGTTTACGCGCTGACGGCCTACCTCTTGTTTCTGAATCGCATCGTCCCCGAGGACGCGGTCATGAACGCGGACACGCTAATGGATATCCGCATGCCGGCGCAGGGGAATTTTCGAACGGACGATCGCCTCGACTATCTGGAGGTGCACTGATGGGCGAGCAGAAGGACAGACCCGGGTTGAACGTGACGCGCCGGGCGGCGCTCGCCGGCATGGCCGGTGCCGCAGGGACGATCCTCGTGCGATCGGTGGACGGCCAGGACGTCCAGGCGTCTTCCGACCGGCTATGGGTACCCGACGACCCGACCAAAGTGCTCGGGACGTGGAGCTCCGTTTATGGCGAGCGTTCGCCGTTCGAGAACGTCCTGCGCCTCAAGACGCCGACCGGTACGGCATCGTGGACGCCGCTGCAGTCGCTGCACGGCACGATCACGCCCGCTGCGCTGCATTTCGAGCGGCACCATGCGGGAGTGCCGCGCATCGACCCGGACAGGCACAGGCTGATCATTCACGGCATGGTCGAGCGGCCGATGACGTTCACGCTAAAGGAGCTGAAGCGCTTCCCGGCAGTGAGCCGCGTCTGCTTCGTCGAGTGCTCCGGCAATCTATATCGCGATGCGCCTGAGGACACGACGCCGCAACGGCTGTGCGGCCTGACCAGCCAGAACGAGTGGACCGGCGTCATGCTGTCCACCCTGTTGCGCGAGGTCGGAGTCGATCCGGACGCAAGCTGGCTCCTGGCCGAAGGTGCCGACGCCGCGGTGTTGACGCGCAGCATCCCGAAGTATTTGTGGAACGAGGCAATGATCGTCTACGCACAGAACGGGGAGGCGGTGCGGCCGTCGAACGGCTACCCCATCCGCCTGCTCAATCCGGGCTGCGAAGGCAACTCGTCAGTCAAGTGGTTGCGGCGTATCGAGGTGGGCGACGCGCCGTTCATGACGCGCGAGGAGACGGCCAAGTACACGGAACCGCTTAGGAGCGGCGGCGCGCGCCAGTTCAGCCTGGTCATGGATGCGCGTTCGGTCATCACCTATCCGTCGTATCCGGCGACCGTCGAGAGAGGCTGGATCGAGATCCAGGGAATCGCCTGGAGCGGCCGCGGCCGGATTGCGCGAGCCGAGGTGAGCACCGACGGCGGCCAGTCCTGGCAGCCCGCGCGGCTGCAGGAGCCGGTGCTGCCGAAGGCGCACACGCGTTTCCGCCACCTGTTCAACTGGGACGGCAAAGAGACGGTGATCTCGAGTCGCGCGATCGACGAGACGGGCTACGTGCAGCCGACGCGCGAGGCCTTCCTCGAGGTACGCGGCGCCGGCGCGATTCCCTACCACAACAACCCGATCACCGGCTGGCGGCTCAAGGCCGGCGGCGACGTCGTCTATCGCGTCGAAGAGTGGGCATGAGGCGACGGCTCGACGAGCGGCCGACGACCTAGGACGAACGCCGGCAGTCGCCTTGGCGACCCGTCAGTGAATCACCGCCGAGACCGGCGACTCGCTCTCTTCTCCGAACATCGCCCGGTCGAATACCTTGACCAGGATGTCGGTGCTCTGCGCGCCGGTCACGAACAGCCGCTTGTTGACCAGGAAATCGGGCACGCCGGTCACGCCACCCTTGCGAACCTGCGCTTCCTGGTTCAGCACGATCTGTCGCGAGGTTTCATCATCGAGGGTCCGACGGATGTCCCTGACCGATAGGTCGGCTTCTCGTCCGAGAACTTCGAGCACCTCACGATTCGAAATGTCCTGCCCCTCTGCGAAAAAACTGTGCAACAGGGCTTCCGCGAGCTGCGAGGTATCGCGGCCCCGCTGCTCGGCGAGCTGCATGAGCCGGTGCGCGTCCAGCGTGTTGGGTACCCGCGCGATGCGGTCGAAGCGGAAGTGGATGCCGTGCGCCTGGCCGGCATCGGTGAGCTGGTCCAGTCCGGGCTGCACCGCCTCCGCGCTGCCGAACTTGCTCGACAGGTACTGCTCGAATTCCATGCCTTCTGCGGGCATCTCGGGATTCAGCTGGAACGGGTACCAGCTCACGACCGACGGCCCGCGCACCGCCTCCAGCGCGTCGTCCAGCCGACGCTTGCCGAGGTAGCACCAAGGGCAGATAAGGTCGGCGATCACGTCGACGCGCAACGTGGCGAGCGAGTCGTCGCTTCGCGCCAAATTGACAATGCCGGGGTCGATCATCGTGGTTCAAGCTCCTAGCGTTCTGTCGCTAGCAATGTGGGCACCGGCGGCAGGATTCAAGCCACCTCAACCGCCACGCCATTTGTGTGTTGGAGTTCGTGCGGGCCGCAAAGTTTACTCGAGTTGGCTCCCAGTGGCTCACGAGTTTTTGCGACTTTCTCGGAATTTCGCGGCATTTAGCGGATTTTTGGCTCAAATTAGCGCTATTTCACCGCCGGTCCGTCATTCCCATGAAGCCAGCTCGCGGCGTGCGGCGCGGCTCCGTGCGACCAGCGCCAGGTAGGCGGCGCCCGCGGCAATCAGGAAATTCAGGAGCTCGCGGAGCGTGACCGCGTCGCGGCCTTCCTCGATCATTGCGTCACTGACGATCACGACGCGCAGCCCCATCGCGATGATCAGGGCGGATATCGTGATCAGCGACTCGGCGGCGGCGATCGTGTTGGTCCAGGCCGGATAGCGCCAGATCAGAACGAACAGGCCGAAACAAACGACATAATAGAGTGCCCGGAAAGTCGGCCAGCGCTCGAGAAAAGCGAGGCGGACGTTGAAGTCGAGCAGGTAGTCGAGCAACACGAATACCACCGTGCCGGCATAGTAGGCGGCGAACAGCCACTGGACGAGGCCCCGCTCCGTCTGGGCCATATCGGATCTCCCGCGCGGTATCGCCCGGGCATCGTACGGCAGTTACAATTTGTTGCAATAATCGAGCGCTGGGTTCGGTCTACTGCCGCATCAGATTAGGAGAACTCGCGTGGTCAGTCTGAACAGCCCTCTGGCGGGCATAAAGCCGTCGGAGATCACTAGCCGGAACAACTACCTCAATCGACGGCAATTCCTGAAGTCCGGTGCGATGGTCGGGGCAATTGCGGGCGGCTCCCTGCTCGGTGGCTCCGCCGTCGGGGCGGTAGTGCCGGAGGGTGAGCTCGCGAAGCTCTCCGAGGTCGAGCCCAGCGAGTTCAGCACCGACGAGCCCGCAAACAGCTACGACGACATCACGACCTACAACAACTTCTACGAGTTCGGCACACGCAAGGACGATCCGTACCGCAATTCACGTGACTTCCAAGCGCGTCCCTGGAGCATCGAGGTCGACGGTCATGCGGAGGTGACCGGCCGCTTCGATCTCGAAGACTTCGTCAAGCCACACACGTTGGAGGAGCGCATCTACCGCATGCGCTGTGTCGAAGCCTGGTCCATGGTGATCCCGTGGGTCGGCATCCCGCTGGCCGACGTGATCAAGCGTTTCAAGCCGACCTCGAACGCGAAGTACGTGCGCTTCGAGACGCTGCTCGATCCGAAACAGATGCCGGGCCAGCGCTCGCGCGTGCTCGCATGGCCCTACCGCGAAGGCCTGACCATGGCCGAGGCGACGCATCCGCTGACGATCCTGGCCGTCGGCCTGTACGGCGAGGTGTTGCCGAATCAGAACGGTGCGCCTTTGAGGCTGGTCGTTCCCTGGAAGTACGGCTTCAAGGGCATAAAGAGCATCGTCAAGATGAGCTTCGTCGAGCGTCAGCCTGAGACGAGCTGGGAAATGGCGGCACCGCACGAATACGGTTTCTACGCGAACGTCAATCCGACGGTCGATCACCCGCGCTGGAGCCAGGCCCGGGAACGCCGCATCGGCTCCGGGCTGTTCGCCGCGAAGCAGCCGACGCTCATGTTCAACGGCTACGCCGAGCAGGTCGCACACCTCTACGAAGGGCTCGATTTGCGCCGCAACTACTAGCGCCGCGCCCGCCCGGACACCGGCCGTGGAGACGCTGACACTGATTCGTTACGTCGGGAAGCCGGTCGTGTTTCTCGTCTGCCTGCTTCCGGCGCTACTGGTCGCCGGTGATGTCTTCGAGATCACGGGCCAGCTGGGCGCCAATCCGATCGAAGAGATCCAGGACCGCTTCGGCAACTGGGGACTGCGCTTCATCATGATCGCGCTGGCCGTCACGCCGTTGCGGCAGCTGTCGGGCCGTGCCTGGCTCGGCCGCTTTCGACGCATGCTGGGCCTGTTCGCGTTTTTCTACGTGCTGATGCATTTCCTGGTATGGCTCCTGCTCGACCAGCGGCTGTTGATGTCCGCGATCCTCGAGGACATCGTCGAGCGGCCGTTCATCACCTTGGGCTTCTTGGCGTTTTTGTTGCTGCTGGCGATGGCGGCGACATCGACGAGCGGGATGCGTCGCCGGCTTGCCGCGCGCTGGCAGCAACTGCACAACGGTGTCTACGTTGTCGGCGTGCTCGGCGTTTGGCATTACTGGTGGCAGGTCAAACAAGACATACGGGAACCGCTCCTCTATGCGGCCATCCTGGCGGCGCTGTTGGGCTACCGGGTCTGGCGACGCTCGTGGCAACGAAAGTCCGGGAGACCGCATGCGACTACCGCGTAGACCGATGCTGCCGGTCGCGATCGTCCTCGCGCTGACTGGGACCGGCTGCGCCAACGTTGGCGCGCCGGCGTCGGGGAGTCCGCCGCCGATCACCGGCTGTCCACCGGGCCAAAATCTCGTCTGCCGCAGCAAGGACCCGGACCGTTTCCCGAAAACGAATGTGAGTTTCTGCACCTGCGAAACGGCGCCCGGGCTTCCCTGATCGGCTGGTACTGCGACCCGCGGGAGGCGCGGAAGCCTCATGGCCGCGGCCGGCGCTGCTGGCGCTCGCGGATCTGCGGCTAGGCTACGAGCGTCCGGAACCGGAACCCGGAGCCGCCAACCCGGTCAATACGATACATGACCATGACGACGACAAAACTCGCAGTCGCGCTGCTGGCAGCCGCGTCGATCGGGTTGCCGGGCTGCGCCGGCAGCGGCGGAACCCCTCCGCTCAGCGCGCGAGACCCCGAACCGTGTGCGCCCGGCTCGCACCTCGTCTGCCACGAGCAGAACGCGAGCCGGCTCAGCAAGCACAAGCTGAGCAGCGATCGGTGGTGTGCCTGCGAGACGCTGCCAGTCGTAGGGCCGCCGAACGTTCTGGACCGCTAGGCGTCGCGCGACGATCCCGGCGGACCTCCTCCGCCGAGCGTCGTGCCGGCGGCCTAAATGAAAAAGCCCCGCTCCGCGGGGCTTTTTCGTTCGGTCACGAATGGCTCAGGCTTACATCATGCCGCCCATGCCGCCCATGTCCGGCATCGGCGCTGCCGCCTCTTCCTTCGGCGCCTCGGCGACCA